>WFPF01000025.1 GCA_015487695.1 Chitinophagales bacterium | reverse complement strand
GTGCCGAAGGGCATGATCCAGTCGAGGGTAAAGGCAGAAAAGCCGAACCAGCTGCTGAGCAATGCCCAAAGCGCCCCCAAAATCAGTCCGATAATTATCTTCCAGTGCAGGGGCAGTTTTTTCTTTGGCATAGTCCTTCTTTTCTACGGCTAATTTATCAATAATAGCAGACACCCCCGCTGGAGTGATAATTTTTTGCAAAGCCCCCGGGCTTCGTCTATTTTTACCTGCATAAGCAGTGCTATGGAAGTCTTATTCAGGAATATCAGGGGCCTTTACGGCATCCGCGAAGCCGGTATTAAAAAGGTATCGGGAAAGGAGATGGCAAGCTTCCCCGGCATCGAGAATGCCTGGCTGCTGGCCCGTGACGGGCGCATAGCCGACTATGGCCCGATGGACTGCTGCCCCGAAACAACGGGCGAAACAATTGATCTGCGCGAGCGCTTCCTCCTGCCTGCCTTTGTCGACAGCCACACGCATATTATCTATGCCGGCACACGCGAAGGAGAATTCAAAGACCGCATCAAAGGCCTCAGTTATGAAGAAATAGCGGCCCGTGGCGGAGGCATTCTGAATTCGGCACGCAAACTGAGAGAAAGCAGTGAGGCCCAATTGCTCGAAGCGGCCCTCCGGAGGGTCAATGAAGTCATCCGCCTCGGAACCGGAGCCCTGGAGATGAAAAGCGGCTACGGACTGAGTGTGGAAGCCGAACTTAAAATGCTGCGCGTAGCACGAAAAATTGCAGAGCTGACGCCTATTCCCGTTCGCAGCACTTTTCTGGGAGCCCATGCCGTGCCCGGGGAGTTTCGCAAGGACCGCAAAGCTTATCTGAAGCTGATTATTGATGAGATGCTTCCCCGCATTGCAGAAGAAAAGCTGGCGGATTATGTAGACGTATTTTGCGAGAAGAACTACTTTACACCCGATGAAAGCCGGCAGCTCTTCGAAGCCGCCCGGCAATACGGTCTGAGGCCAAAGGTGCATGTCAACCAGTTTAACAGCATTGGAGGGCTGCAGGCAGCGCTTGAGTACAATGCATTGTCGGCAGATCACCTGGAAGTCCTCACGGACGAAGACCTCGAATCCCTGGCCGGGCACCCTGACACCATGCCCGTGGCATTGCCCGGTTGTTCTTTCTTCCTTGGCATACCCTACACCCCGGCCCGCAAAATCATAGATGCCGGCCTGGCACTGGCCATCGCCAGTGATTACAATCCGGGCTCGGCCCCTTCCGGCAATATCTCTTTCCTGCTTTCGCTGGCCTGTATCCGCATGAAACTCCTCCCCGAAGAAGCCCTGAATGCAGTCACGCTGAATGCCGCCTATGCCCTTGAACTGGAGGACGAACTGGGCAGCATTACCCGCGGAAAGCGAGCCCAGTTTATTATTACAAAAGCAATACCTTCCTTATCTTACATTCCATATCATTTCGCCCATAATCATATCGAAAATGTTGTTATTAATGCGTCCCTCATCCTATAAAAAAACGACTTTTCTCTTCTTTTCCACCTTGCTTGTCTTTCTTGGAATGAGCGGAACGGGATGCGTAAGCCGGAAACTTTATCAGGAGAAATCGGCTGCCCTCTCGCGGATTGATTCCCTGTATTTCATCAGTCAGCGAAAGATACGGGCACTGAATGAAGAATTAGACGAGCTCCGCCTGGACACTGCCAGCTGCAACAACGAAGTCCGCGAGCTGCTGGACCGCTTCAGCAATCTCAATGAAAGAAACAGCGCTGCAATCCGTAAGCTTGAAAAAGAGAATGCGGCTCTGAAAAAGAAACTGACAGGTTATAAGGTAACCATCTCCCGCTATACGATCGACTGGCGCGATATGCGCCAGAATATGCTTGTGATGGACAGCGTGCTGGCCACTTTCGGCTACCGGCTCGACACCCTGCTGCAAGGCAGCTCGATGCAATACCGAATAAGCCGTGAGCTAGAAGAAGTCCTGCTAACCCTTGAAAAGGCCGATCTGCTGCGAAGACCCGGGCAAATGAGCACAGAAGCAGATAAGACCTTTCTCGCCATTCAGGAATTCCTGAAGGAGTTCCCGCAACTCGAACCCGTCTATCACCTTCATGCCCGCGAAGACATCAAGTTTGTAACGATGCTCAGCAAGTACCTCAACAGCCCCGAAGCGCCATTCAATATTCATATTTCGAAAAATGAGACGGGGCCTATGCGCATTGGCATCGGATTCCGGCTGAAAGACGGGAATAGCGCACATTAAGCCGGATGATACGAATCATGATCCCGAGTTATCCTTGTTTCCATACAGGCGACTCAGGCGAAGAAGGCAATCTGCGCATAGGCAATCCCCATAATCCCTGCTGAGCGCTGCCAGAGTCGCTTCTTTCAGCTCAAGCGCTGAACATTGGCATTTGTCAATATCAGCGGCATTGCATTGAAATCCTTTCCCGCATGCCGGGCAGATCTTTTCTATTCCCTGGCTCTTCTCTGTCATCTGACACGACTTTTTGCACCCACTCCGTTGCTCCTTGCCTGAGCACGGAAGACCCGACATTCAATAGCAGGCAGGGTATGTTTCTGATCTTCTCTCAAAAGCTTTTCCTTTCCGTTCAGCAATTTAGTCATCCTCAGAAAATGCAAGGTTGAATTGAATATCGAACACCGATTAACGAACGCTGATTTCGGAAGTAGATGTACGAATGAACAAGTTTGATTTGGAAGAGCAAAGGACAATAAATCACGCATTGAAAATAAATCTTAAATCGTTAATCGGCATTCCTTCTTCGATATTCTTCATGTTCCTCGTTCGTCAATCAAATAATATGAAGCAAGCCGAAAAGATAGGTACAGATACGAAGCCCGGTTCCCTGTCGCTCGTACAGGCTTATAAAAAACTATAGAAAGCAGGATGATCTCATGAAGCCGGACACTAAGAATATTGCTCAATACAGTTCCTCTCCCGGAGCCAACGAAAAAAGCCGGCTTGATCGAGCCGGCTTCTCCTGGTAAGCTATTGTTTTCTTTTTAAGCTTCTATGGGTTGATCTTTCCGAATCCCTGAATGATGTCTTTCATCATCGAGACGTAGGTGTCGGTATCTACACCTGTTCGCATATACAGAATCAACTCAGCGGAATACTTATTCCGGTTGCTTTCATCCTCAAATGCCAGTACGGCATAGACTACCGATACGTCATCAATCGTTCCCGATCCGATCAGTTTCCAACCTTCCAGTCCGCCCATATCCAGCTCTGCATCCGCTGTATGTTCCGGGTCCTGCACCTTCAGATCTGCAAACACATCATTTGCCAGATGACTTACGGAACCACGGGTTCTTTCCTTTCTGATTGTAACACTGAGATTTTCATCATTTGCTTTGTAGTAGCCATCTTCATTGCTCGCTACGGTAAGTCCGGCCGGAATATAGAATTTGAAATTGTCATCATACCACTGTATTGTTCCGCTGCTACTTACTTTAGGTGTAGAAGGAAGGTCGCTGCTTCCCGAACTCCCGCTGATGGTGGCAAAGCTGTTCAGCATATCTACGGCATCTTCAATAATGGTTTGATAATCCGGAGAACTGGTAAGTATCTGGATGTCAATCTTAAAGGCATTCTCACGGGCATCATCATTAAACCCTGCCACTATGAAAGCATACACTTCCGATCCGTTGTTGCCTTTCCCGATCATGTACTGTCCCGATAATCCTTCGTTGGAATAACTGGAGGGATCACTTACCAATTCTTTATTGCTCAGTCTCAGCTCTGCATAATGCTCATCGGCCAGTGTAGAACCGCTGGCAGAAGATTTCTCGGCATATATGTTCAGAATGATGTCACCTCCGCTTGCATAAAAGAGCGTTGACGTGTTGGACTTCACTTCCATATAGTCGGGTATCTCAAATTTCAGATCGTAATTGCTCCAGGTATAAGCAACCATTTCTGCAGGAGCTTCTTCGGCAGAGACAGAAGTAGCAAGCACGAGCAGAAACATTGAGAGAAAAGACAATTTAATGGATTTCATGGTATATATAATTTTGATTTTAAGTTTACTGCGCTAAGATATATTTTATTCAATTCTCATACAATACGCAGAAAGTAGTATTTAAAGCCTCCCGGCTTCCGATTAAAATAGATTGTATTGCGTGTTCTGCTCTGCTTCTTCCTCTGCAGCTTATCAGAAATACTTGAATGACTGTCCCGCTTTAATCTTTTTGAGCGTTTCAAATATCAGGCGGATCACATGGTCCACATCTTCCTTATGAACCATCTCCACGGTCGTGTGCATGTAGCGCAAAGGAAGTGAGATAAGGGCCGAGGGGATGCCTGCACGGTTATAGGCAAAAGCATCCGTATCGGTGCCGGTAAATCGAGAAGAAGCGCTGCGCTGTACAGGAATTTCCTTTTCCCCGGCAGTGTCCAGTATCAGTTCTCTCAGCTTATTTTGCACGGCCGGGGCATAAGTGACCACCGGACCTTTGCCCGCTTTGAAGTCTCCCTCCACCTTCTTGTCAACCATGGGGGTATTGGTATCGTGGCATACATCCGTGACGATGGCCACATCGGGATACAGGCGGTAACCCATCAGTTTCGCTCCGTTGAGCCCCACTTCTTCCTGCACTGAGTTTACGATGTACAATGTGTAAGGCAATTTGGTCTTGCTTTCTTTCAATAAACGCGCTACCTCCGCAATCATGAAACCACCGGCCCGGTTGTCGAGGGCACGGCCCACATAAAAATCATTCAGACGCATAAATGGATCTTCGTAAACGACCACGCAGCCCACATGCACACCCATTTTTTCCACTTCTTCCTTGTTCTTTGCCCCTATGTCAATAAAGAGGTTGTCCACCTTGGGCACCGGTTCTTCTTTGCCGGGTTTGCGCATATGTATGGCCGGCCATCCGAATACGCCTTTGACCACGCCTTTTTTGGTATAGATGTTCACCCTTTTTGAGGGCGCAATCATATGATCGGAACCACCGTTGCGGATTACATAGAGAAAGCCGTCATCCGTTATATAATGTACATACCATGAAATCTCATCGGCATGTGCCTCGATGGCTACTTTGTATTCCTGTCCGGGATTGACGACCGCAGCCACCGACCCGTAATCGTCAATAATAAAATCATCTGCATACGGTTTGATGTATTCCATCCATAATTTCTGGCCTGCTTCCTCGAAACTTGTCGGAGAAGGGTTGTTGATGTATGCTTCGAGAAACTTCAGTGACTTCTGATTTACCACTGTTTTTTTCTTTGCCATAGCTGTTTATTTTAATTTTTGGTTAAAGCGGTATGTTTCCGTGTTTCTTTTTAGGCAGATTATCCACCTTTTGTTCCAGCATCTTAAAGGCTTTCATCACCTTGATGCGCGTATTTTGCGGTTCGATCACCTCATCGATATAGCCCAGTGCGGCCGCCCGGTAGGGATGTGCGAATTTTTCCGTGTATTCATCTACTTTTTCCTGCAATTTGGCCTCCGGATCTTCAGCCGATGCGATTTCATTTCTGAAGATAATCTCCGCGGCACCTTTAGGACCCATGACGGCAATTTCTGCCGTTGGCCAGGCAAAGTTAAAGTCCGCCCCGATGTGTTTGCTGTTCATCACATCATAGGCCCCGCCATAGGCTTTGCGCGTGATGACGGTGATTTTCGGAACGGTCGCTTCGCTGAAGGCGTAGAGCAGCTTGGCTCCGTTGCTGATGATGCCACCCCACTCCTGATCGGTGCCCGGCAGAAAGCCCGGAACGTCTACCAATGTCAGAAGCGGAACATTAAACGCATCGCAAAAGCGGATAAAGCGTGCTGCCTTGCGCGATGATTCGATGTCGAGCACTCCGGCAAGAAAGAAAGGCTGGTTGGCCACTATCCCGATGCTGCGCCCTCCGACCCGGGCAAAGCCGACAATCATATTTTGGGCATATTCTTTATGTACTTCCAAAAATGAGTCTTCATCCGCTATCTCACGAATTACTTCGTGCATATCGTAAGGCTGGCTCGGATTGTCGGAAAGCACTTCGAGCAGGGCGGGACGGGTTTCGTCCTCTTTTTCGTCATAAGGCAAAAGCGGAGCTCCATCCTCGCAGTTCTGAGGGATATAGCCGAGCAGCTCACGGATGTGTTGCAGGCATACTACTTCGTTTTCGCAGGTGAAGTGCGTCACCCCCGACTTGCTGGCATGGGTGAAGGCCCCGCCCAGTTCCTGCGCACTCACTTCTTCGTGGGTCACGGTTTTTACCACATTCGGCCCGGTCACAAACATATACGAACTGTTCTCGACCATGAAAACAAAGTCGGTGATGGCCGGAGAATAGACGGCTCCTCCGGCACAAGGCCCCAGGATGGCTGAGATCTGCGGAATGACACCCGATGCCAGGGTGTTGCGATAAAATATATCCGCATATCCTCCGAGCGATTCCACTCCTTCCTGAATACGTGCTCCGCCCGAGTCGTTGAGACCGATTACGGGGGCTCCGTTTTTCATGGCCAGATCCATAATCTTGCAAATCTTTTCGGCATGGGCTTTTGAAAGCGAGCCTCCGAAAACGGTAAAATCCTGGCTGTAGACATAAACCGGCCGATTGTTGATCGTCCCGTAGCCCGTTACCACGCCATCGCCCAGCGGACGCTTCTTGTCCAGTCCAAAATCAGTGGCACGGTGTTTTTTCAGCATGTCAAGCTCTTCGAAAGAACCCTCATCAAGAAGAAAATGAATACGCTCACGGGCGGTCAGCTTGCCCTTCGCATGTTGTTTTTCGATTCTTTCCGCTCCCCCGCCCTGTTTTGCTTCTGCTTTTTTCGCACGTAGAATTTCAAGCTTATCGTCCATTTTCGACATAGAGTAATGCTTTGCTTTAAGACAGGCTAAAGTAATGAAAAGCCCCCTGCTTTTTGAGTGTGCAGATCATGAAGAAACGCTATCAGGCGCTTATTTTTCCCAATATTTCAATCGCCCGCTCTATATCCTCTTCCTGCAGATCCAGATGTGTGACGAGGCGGATGGACTGCCCTCCGAAGGAAACCGCCAGCAATCCTTCGGATTTAAGTTTCTCGAGGTATTCGGCAGGATTGACCGATGGCTTAAGTGTAAAAACAACGATGTTGGTATAAACCGGGAGCACCGACTCCACACAGGCTGCCTGCTCCAAAGCAGCAGCCAGGCGCGCAGCCCGTTCGTGGTCTTCTTTTAACCTGTCCACATGGTGATCGAGTGCATAAATACCTGCTGCTGCCAATATTCCGGCCTGGCGCATGCCGCCTCCCAGCACCTTGCGTATGCGAATGGCCTCGCGGATGAAATCACGGCTGCCAAGCAAGACACTTCCGACCGGAGCCCCCAGAACTTTTGACAGGCAGATGGAAATGGAATCGAATAGAGGGCCCACAAGCCCGGGCCGATCACCGCTTTCGACAAGGGCATTGAATATACGGACACCGTCCAGGTGCAGGCGAAGCTTCTTCTTCCGGCAACACTCCGATATGGCCTTCATCTCGTCAAGCGTATAATAAATGCCTCCGCCCTTGTTCACCGTATTTTCGATGCTTACCAGCATGGTTCGGGCTTTGTGAATATCATCCGGGTTGATATTCGCTTCAATATCCGATGGCGAAAGAATGCCTTTTTCACTGGCGATCAGCTTGACGGCTATGCCACTGTTAAAGGCGTAGCCGCCCGCTTCGTATTGATAAATATGCGAGCGAACGTCACAAATCACCTCATCCAGCGGCCGGGTGTGCACTTTCAGTGCAATCTGATTACTCATCGTTCCGGAGGGACAAAAGAGCGCTGCCTCCATGCTGAAGAGCGCTGCCAGTTTATCCACTGGGATCTTCGCTGAAAACATCATCGCCCAGCGGGGCGCGGAACATAAATTCCTTCATGCCGGCAGTCGGCCGGGTTACGGTATCGCTTCGCATGTCAATCATAAGCCTAATATTTTGGGTATTTGCTCAAGAAATTGAGGCAAAAGCCGGGGATGAAGAGCCGCATGCAGGGCAAATCCATACAAGGCTCCGTAGAGATGCGCTTCGTGATTGATATGATCGCTTCCCCTTCGCCCCATGTAATAGGAATACGCAATATAGAGGAGCCCCATCAAAACGGCATTGACCGGGATGGGGAGAAAAATAAGCATCAGGCGCGCCTGTGGATTGAAGAAGATGAACGAGAATACCACGGCTGAAACCGCCCCCGAGGCGCCAAGGCTGCGGTAGTATTCATTGTCTTTAAATTTGAAATAGGTGCTGATATTGGCAATGGCAATGGCTGAGACATAAAAAAGCAGATAGAGCACCCGCCCTTTCCAGCCGTAGTAGTAGGTGTAAAAGCTTTCCAGATAAGGGCCAAAACTATAGAGAACAAACATATTGACGATCAGGTGCATCCAGTCGTTGTGCAGAAAACCGGAGCTGATGAAGCGATAATACTCTCCGAAACGTTTGATGCGAAAAGGGTAGAATACGGCCCGGTAACTCAGTTCCCCGTTATTAAAGGCCGGAATGGAGAGCGCTGCCGTGGCAATAATCAGAATTAGTGTCATACTCATGGCGCAAATCTAAGAAGCAATTCACTGATCAAAGGCCGCTTGCGAGCACATCGGCCAGATGAAGCAGGCGGATCGGGTGTTTCTCTTTCCTGATGATGCCTTCGAGATGCATGAGGCAACTCCAGTCGGTGGAGATAATATATTCCGCACCGGTACGCAGCGCATTTTCAATTTTTCGCTCTGCCATTGAGCTGGCGATGGGTTCAAATTTTACCGAAAAGGTGCCTCCAAAGCCACAGCAGACTTCCGTTTCCTCCATTTCGATAAGTTTCAACCCTTCGACATGAGAGAGCAGAAGCCGGGGCTCGTCTTTAATATGGCACTCCCGCAGGGCCGAACAGGAATCGTGATATGTGGCTGTGGCTTCGAGTTTTGAGCCCAACCGTGTAACCCCCAAAACATTTACAAGAAATTCGCTGAGTTCAAAGCTCTTCTTTTGAAGGTCTTTACTGGGGTTGTGCAGGGAAGAATTCTCAAAAATACCGGGAAGGACGCTTCGTACATGGGCCACACAGCTGGCCGAGGGGGAAACAACGGTCTCCGGTTTTTCGAAGTCGTGAATAAACTTTTCCGCCACTTTGCGTGCCTCATCCAGGTAACCGGCATTGTAGGCCGGCTGCGAGCAGCAGGTTTGATCGGGATTGTAGTTTACACGGCAGCTGGCCGCTTCCAGTACGCGGATCATATTAAAAGCCGTATCGGGGAAAAGTTGATCAACAAAGCAGGGAACGAAAATATCTACCAGCATAGGATGACAAAAGTAAAAACAATGAACTAAGCACTGTCAATACGCGGGTGAATAATACAGAAGATCTCAAAAGTAAAAAGCAGCGGGAGTCATTTCCCGCTGCTTTCGGGCAGCTTCCCTTATTTTTCCGCAAAAAAACTACCCCATGCTTCTTTCTCAGGCCGCAGCCGGTTTGATATTCTGATTGACCCTGAACAAATTATCCGGATCATATTTCTTCTTGATTCTGGCAAGCCGGTCATAATTTTGAAGGTAACTCTTACGAACCCGCTCCTGCCCTTCGTCCATCATAAAATTGGAGTATGCACCTCCGGCCGAATAGGGATGCAATGCTTCCCAGTAATCCTTGCACCATCTCGTTATTTTCTTGGCATTTGCAGGATCAGGGTCTATACCGACAATGACCCCGGCATATCTCGCACCGCGATAAGCCCACGGAGTGGCATCGGCCGGCACTCTTGAGGCAGCCCCGCTGATGGGATATAGATGCATCTGCGAGAGCGCTGTGGGTATGTTCGATCCGAAAATCTTGTTGATTCTGCGAATCTCAGGACCCAGTTCGTTAAAGAAGTCTGCCCGCCAGTACCACTGCAATCCCGGAGGCATCAGTCCGTCAAAAAGCGTTTGCACCGAGGGATAAGGCATTTCGCCTACAAAGTCAAATACCGGTTCAAGTGCACGAATCTCCTTAAATACCTCCCCGGCATTCTCCATGTCTCCGCAATAGCACCATATGATTCCACAGAATGCTTTGTTGTGAAGGTGTTCGGGAAAGGGATCACCCGGGATGATCATGGTGGCAATAAAACCATTCAACTCATCCGGTGCTTTCTGAATAAAATCATCATACCACTCCATTATCTCTTCCGTCTTTTCTATAGGCCAGAGAGTCGGGCCACCATAAACGTTTTTCACTGCATGGGCCTGGAAGGTAAAAGAAGTAACAATACCAAAATTGCCCCCGCCTCCCCGGATGGCCCAGAAAAGGTCGGGATGCTGATCTTTATTGACGGTCACAAAACTTCCGTCTGCCAATACCATGTCCGCTTCCAGGAGATTGTCAATGGTCAGTCCGTATTTCCGGGATAAATGACCTACTCCGCCTCCGAGCGTGAGTCCGCCCACACCGGTTGTCGAAATGATGCCGGCCGGAATGGCCAGTCCGAAAGGATGCGTGGCATGATCGACTTCACCCCAGAGATTTCCTCCACCCACTTTGACCGTTTGATTTTCCGTATTCACCAGGATGAATTTAATCCCTTCCAGGTCTATTACCATTCCACCGTCACAAAGCCCCAGCCCTCCGCCATTGTGGCCTCCGCCCCTGACGGCCAGAAGCAGCTCATTGTCTCTGGCAAAATTGACAGCGGCCATCACATCAGCCACATCCACACATTTGGCAATCAGTCCCGGGTATTTGTCTATCATTCCGTTATAAACCTTTCTCTCCTCGTCATAATCTTTGTCTCCGGGCATGACAAGCCGCCCCCTTATCTCTGCTGCAAGTTTTTCCAATTCAGTACTTGATAAATCCTTAACATTCTTCATAGTAAAATAAATAATTAGGTTATTAAATCAGGCGTTAGCGTTTACATTTATTCTAAATAAGTCGTCTTATTTCATCAGTTCCTGTGAAATAATACCAACTACTTATTTTCTTAATCTTCGGCATGTTTCATCATATAGTCCAACATGTCGTCAAACTCTTTTTTAAATGCTTCAAAATCCATTTGCGTCCCCTGCAGGACCATACTCCAGTGTCGGGTATTTGCACCAAAAGCAATTGCTTCCTGCACTTCCTCCTCTGTAGCACCATTGGCCATGGCAAGCGCTTTATGGAAATAAATGCAGTAATTGCAGGGGATCTGAGCGGCTACGGATAACTGTATCAGTTCTCTGTACTTACCCGGGATTTTATTTTCGGGGCTATGAAGGGCTTTAAAACTTTTCCAGGCTCCGGGCAGGGCATGCTTCGGAAAGACTTCAAACATAATAGGAACTGTTCCAAACTGGCTTTTTATTTCAGAAATAGCCTGGTCGTAGTCACTATTATTCTGTGCTGAGATACTCAGAGAACTCAGGAACAACGGCAGAATAATACATGTCAATTGAATTACTTTTTTCATCTTGTAGTTTTTTAGATTAGCGAATAAATCTTTCCTTTACTCAACTACAAAGATTGCATATGCAATCACAGCGAAATAATACATTTGATTCAAAAAATGTAACAATTCTTTCAATGCCTAACTCTAAAACATTATTTTACCGAGATGCGGGCATACTGGCCGGGCTGAATGCCAAATCGATTGCGAAAGCTCCGAGTAAAATAGGTTGGCGAATTGAACCCGTGTGAAAATGCAATCTCAGCCATGGTTTTTCCTCCCCTTTTTATGGTCTGAATGGCCTTTCTGAGCCGAATTTCCCTGATCAACTGGTTCGGAGCAATACCGGCAATGGCTTTAATCTTGCGGTAAGCTTGTGATTTGCTGAGTCCCAGGGCCCTGGCCAGTTTATCCCTATTAAAATCAGGATCGGACAAATGGTTTTCCACTATCCCGCAGAGAATAAACAAAAAATCAAACTCATCATTCTTTACCTCTCTGAACTCTTCTGCCCGTATGCTTGGGGGCTGAAGTTCTTTCCTTGCCAGGCTTGCAGTATCCTCGTCAATAAACATGGGCATGTTAAGACCCAGCATGCATAAATACTTTGCTTTTTTCTTCGTTTCTTCAAACAATGTCTTCCCCACTTCATCTACCGGACGGCCACTTACAAGCGCCAGGGAAAATTCGAAAGGATCGGGAATAGTTTTCAGAATATTCCCAATAGCCTGGGCACACAGGATGGCTGATGATGAGTAGATGAAAGATGCCATAATATCATCACCCGCCTCCAGTACCGGCATGCCGTTGTACTTCTTGATCTGGCGTTTTACTTCATTTACATAATGGGAATATTTCCCGCTTAGGTCGATGTAGTTGAGAAGAAGCAAACTTCGATAACCTGTGTCAAGTTCTCCCGAAACGGTATGTGCCAAATCATTGACACTCTTCCCTTCGCCCAGATACAAGTTAAATTCATCATCAAATACTTCAATTATATTGCATGCTGTATTTCCGTGGGATTCCTTGTGAACCATATTGCAGGCTTCCTTGCTGGGTCCCTCCATCAGGCAAAATAAGGTTTTGGCTTCCACATTCACCCAGTATTTGATCTGTATGACTCCAAACTTTTCCTGAATGGCCAAATCCTGCATATGGGCCTTCACCACATCTTCTACAGTAAAATTGTCTGAGTCAACGGTATGTATATCCATGTATAACGGCATATATCACTTTTTTTATTCAATCAAGCCCGTAACACCGCTAATTTTTATGCTTGTAGGGAGTGAAGCAATGCATTTACAGGCCTGTAAAATAGCACGTATGTTTTTACTTTGTCTGTATAAATCTACCTTTTCAAATCAATAAAGAAGCCTATTGCGTAAAGAAGCTTCAATATTAACGCAATCTCTTTTCGCTCTTCTGCATGCCTAAATATAAATTATTTTTCAGACATTAAAAATAATTCAACTTATGCCTTCTCTTACCCGAAGGGGTCAACTATGAAAGGTGAACAGGCTGATAATCAATTTAGGACCTGCTTATTCGCAATGAACTCAGAAGCCGCCCACCGGCCACCGGCCGTGAATATATCGGGCTCGTTATCATTAATAAAAGGAAAGGCAGCCCCGCTTTTCGGGCAGAGAGACAGCCATAAAAAGAAGGACCCCATTGACGAGCACAGTGCCAATCATGGCTGACCAATAAAAAAAGGCCGGAATGAAGTCGCAGGTATTCGAACCATGCAGGATGAGGCGTTGTAATTATATGACTATCAATTTCTTATGAATATATTTTCCCGATGCATGTATGCGGATAATGTATAAGCCCGGTGTCAGGCCGGTGATATGAATGCGTCCGCTCTCATCAAATTCGGCAAAGCTTCTGACTATCTTGCCGCTCTGATCTATTACTTCAAGTCCCGTAAACCTGTTCCGGCCCTCAGCTTTGACGATAAAACTGCCGCTACCGGGATTGGGGTAAATGAGAATTCCCTCATCCGCAACGGATTCCACAGAAAGCGGCCGGGTCACCAGAAACTGTCCCATCATACCCTTGTCTTCATGGGTCAGAAGGTGACAGTGGTACATATAGGGAACATCCGGGTTGGCAAAGTCCTCAAATTTGGCAATGAAACGTACGGTCTCCTGGGGTGCCACCATCACCACATCTTTTCTGCCCCGTTCATTGAGCGCTGGGGCTACCCCGTCTCTAGAAAGAATATAAAACTGTACATCATGAATATGGAAGGGGTGTGAAATAGCCGACTGATTGCGCAATTCCCATATTTCCGTGTTGTCAAGCGGAATTTCATAATTGATCACATCCATATCAAAAAAGACACTGTTTATAAGGAAATTGCCATTGAGCTGATTCGGACCCATCCTTTCGGGAGAGAAAGTAAGCTGACGTGTGATGACTGCCGTATTTTCATCAATGGGAGTCACGGGAACGAGGTTGCCGGGAATGCTGCCAACAGGATCACCCGTGGCTGCCGTAATATTAAGCTGCAGAATATCAAAATCACTCCCGTTCAACGGATTCGGGTCATAACCGTTGAGTGTCATTCCCGACATCATTCCCGGATTGGCGGCTCCATAGACTCCGTTGGGCAGTTCCGAAGCGTAACTTTTGAGATATATGCTTTGTCCGTTCATTGCTCCAAAATCAACGAGGATTTCTGCTCTTTCACCCGGAGCAAGAAGAAGCCGCGTCATCTGCAGGGATTGGCTCAACAAGCCTCCGTCCGAGGCAATCTGGTAAAACGGTAGGTCATTGCTCAAACCAAAATTGAAAGATCGCTGGGATGAACCGTTCAATATCCTGAATCGAACGACCTGTGCAGGAACGTCCAGATAGGGATTGACCGTGGCATTGACCATGACGATGTCATCGTTGTTGGAGTGTACTATGATTTCTTTGTTTGCGTCAAAATCCTTGGTCTGCACCACCAGCGGAAAATCATCAACCCCATAGGAGCGGGGCAGATCCAGGGCTGCTTCTTCATCATCTTTCACAATGATCAGTCCGGCAATTCCTTTGGAAACATGTTCATTGGTCTTTGTGTGAAGATGCGGATGATACCAGTAAGTAGCCGCCTTATCCATAACTGTAAATGAAGGATTCCATAGGCTGCCCGGTGCAATCGTTGTGTGCGGTCCCCCGTCATTTTCGGGCGCCACATGCATGCCGTGCCAATGAATGGTTGTGGTATCGTTGAGCTGATTATCTACAAACATATTGACAAAGTCGCCTTTCTTAAGTACCAGCGTAGGCCCCAGGATGTCTCCGTTCACGCCCATTGTGGAGCTGCTCACACCGCTGAAAAAAGAATGCGTTCCGTATTGCAATGTCAGCTGTATACTGTCTCCGCTCAAAACAGGAGGTATGAGAAGCGGATTCTGAGCCGGCAATGTGATATAAAACAGGGATAAAATGCCAATAAACAAGGTCTTCATAGTGCTATTTTTCTTTTGATGAGTATAAGGGGAATATCTCCGCTCCGGTAATTCGATAAGGAACAAATATAGCAAATTATCCAACATATGTCCATCTTTTCATATGACAGACACGAAAATGACATTTTCTCCCCGCCTCTTTCCTCCGGGCCATGCACTTAAAACACAATCCGGACATCAAATCGGAAAGTGAATTATTCAAGGGTATCGATGGAGAAGTGAATCACTTCCTTCAATTCAGAAATCCTTTTCCCCGAGTAGTCCATTATATCCCTATTGGCCGTATCATTGCTTTTCAGGTAAGTCTGATAATAAAGGAGCGCTGTTTTTTTATCACCGTAATATGCATCGTAGTTGCGTGCCAGATGATAAAGCAATATTTTATCCTCAGATATTCGATAAGCCTCCTTGTACATTTTGATCGAGGACAAATAGTCGCCCATTTCCTCATAGCAAATGCCGAGATAGGTATAGTAGTTTGAAATATTCCCGGAGACGGCCAGTTCGATGGCCTTTTCAAAATGCCGGGCCGCTTTTTGCAGTTCGCCCAGTTCGCGGTAGTTCATTCCCATATAATAGTGAACCATCTCACTTTCTGTCCCGCTTCGGATCATCGACTGAAAGACATTCAGTGACCGGCCATAGTCGGACGTGAAGAACAATGCAATTCCGAGCATCTTTCGGAGCGAAGAAGAAGAATCGGCTCCGAGCGAGAAGCAGTGGCCAACCTCCCTTACCACTCCGTTGTAATCTTTTTTTACATAGGCCAGTCGGGCTGCGTAAGCGCAAAGCCTGACCGAATTGGAATCAAGGCATTTCCCCTGACTCAGCAAGGCTCCGGCCTCATCAAAGAGCTTCAGCTCCAGATAAATAGGAAGCAGCGCCATAATAATTTCGAGGTCATTTGGATCGAGCTCCAATCCCCGGCTGTAAAATAGGACAGCACTTACCAAATCACTTCGTTTTAATGATACCTCTGCATATTTCTTAAAGTAATACGCGTTGAGCGAATCGATTGCTATGAGGCGGGCATAAGACTCCTGCGCCCGGGCATAATCCATGCTGCGGATGTACAAGCTACCCAACTGGTTGAGTGCTGAGACATCAGCCGGATCACATGCCAGAATCTTCTTATAGCTATCGCGGGCACCGGCCAGGCGGCCACTCTTCACCTGGCAGTAGGCCATTTTAGAAATAAGGTATATATCTTCCGGATTGGCATCAAGGCATTCCTTAAATTGATACAATGCATCTTCAAAGTGATAGTTTCTCAGCAATTCTTCGCCAAGCGGGCACTGACTCAAAGTCGTTGTTTCATACTGTGCAGCAAGTCTTGCAGTAAGAAAAAAGATGAGAAGCGGAAGAAAGGCTCTTAGGTACAATTCCGGTGATCGCAGGTCTTCATTCTTAAACATCTGCAATGTGTTTTTCCATGTAACGCTTATGCCAGTCAAAGCTAATAATTCACAGAAGCGCGTACACACCGTTAAAAAAAAATCACATTAATATTACATTCACTTCGGAAAGCCGGAGACCAGGTATTCCCGGGTTAAATATCCTCTCAACTCAGCTGCTTTAGTACACGATGTATTTAATACTTTGGCGTACCGCTCCCACGCTCAATTCAATAAGATACAAGCCCGGCCTTAGATCCAGCGAGTAAGAAGGCGTGCCTGCGAGCAATCCGGCATCCTCGAATACGAGTTTGCCGTTGCTGTTAAATACGCGCAATTTCTTCTTCGATGCTCCCCTGATATTTATCTCGAAACTTCCGGTACCGGGATTTGGGAAGACTTGCAAATGATTCTCAGAAAAATCCTTTGAATCAAGTCCGGTCGGTACCTGTTCCAATTTTTCCATGAAAGCATCCGACTGACCATTCGACATCATCTGGAAGCCGGATATATCCGGGTCAAAATAAGCCTGGTTTTCATAATCCCCGCAAATGCTGACTTCACCAGCTTCATTGACATCGATGCCATAGGCATAATCCGAAGAGTTTCCACCCACACTGGCCGCCCATACAAAGTCGCCATTGCCGCTCAGTTTAGTGACAAATGCATCCGTAAACCCCTGTGAATAGAGAATATGTTCCCCACTGCCCGGGTCAAAATCCTGACTTCCCTGGAAATAACCTGAGAAATATATCATTCCTGCTGGACCCACTCTGACGGAATAAGCCTCATCTGTTGAGGTCGAGCCGAAGCGTTTTACCCAGAGGAGCGCGCCTGAAGATGTAAATTTCTCAACAAAGATATCTTGCAGACCTTCGGAGTTCACCTGTGTCACTCCGGTTCCCGGGTCCAGGTCCGGACTGAGTCTGAAACTGCCGGCCACGATGAGATTGCCACCGGCATCTACATCCATCGCATATATGATGTCGTCTTCCTGATCGCCCATACTCTGCGCACCGACAAATGCCCCGGCATTGTCCAATTTCAGAATAAATGCATCCCTGTTTCCATTTGAAGTCAGCTCGAGAACGGAAGACCCCGGATCGAAGTCCACACTTTCTTCAAAATAACCACCTACATAGACAAAGCCGGCCAGGTCCACTTTCACCGCATTTCCCATTTCATACTTGGCCCCGCCAAAGGTCCTCACCCAGATCAGGGTTCCGGAAGAATTCATTTTTACGACAAAAGCATCCTCGCGGCCATTGGATTGTATCGGAGCAGCTCCCCCATCGGGATCAAAATTGCAGGAATTACTGAAATAACCGGTCAGGTAGAGATTTCCCCGGGCATCAATATCCATACCGCCCGGGCCGCAGTAGAAGTCGCCCTGGAATGATTTGGCCCAGATAAAACTTCCGCTGCTGTCGAGCTTTACGATAAAAATGTCACGCGAACCGGTAGAACTCATTTCAAAAGTGCCCGGCCCCGGATCAAAATCCACGGTTCTTGAGAATTCGCCACAGATATAAAGGTTCCCAGAAGGTCCCTGAATCATTTTAACACTCCGCTCGTAGGAGCTTCCTCCAAAAGATTCTGCCCACAATAAAGCACCGGAGGCACTGAGTTTTGCTATGAACACATCGAAGCTGCCATTGGATACAAGGTCGAGATTTGCAGCAGCCGGATCAAAATCGGCTGTACCCATAAAATTTCCGGTTACATAGCAATTTCCGCTGCCATCAAGAATGACATCGTAGGCATGGTCTGCGTTGCTTCCACCCATGGATGCAGCCCACTCCGGATTCACATTCTGAGCCTGAACAAAGAAAACAAAGCCCATTAAACAAATGGTTAATGCAGTTTTTTTCATTGAATAATATTTTATCAGTTGAACAATACACCGGGGAGAATCATATCCGGGTATCGTACGAAGCGAGGCTCGGACAGCGTCCAAGGTAAGAATTTATTAAGAGTCTGCTACATCACTCAGTACCTGCAAACAGGCTGATAAGCCTAACTGACTGATTCATATTGAATTAAAAACATAATTGTAGCGGCTAAAGCCTCAGGGTGCAATCAACATCTCCGGTGCGCTTTCGGGATGTCGCCTGGCAAGCTCATCGAAGCGACTGAGCTGATTATAGGGAATCATGGGCCAGGCGTGGTGGGTTGCATGATGAATGCATCCCTCGGTCACCCTGCGACCATGGAGCAAAGCGAATGACCACTTAAACAAGCGGGGCACCTTGCCCGAGAATCCAAAATGATAGACTTTTGGATGATGAATAACCCATGAAAACACAAACCACGCTGAAAACCCGACCAGACGCATCGCAAGGAATATCATCAGGAATTTGTACCAACCGAAAAAATAAATATAAGCCAGCTGCAGAGGCAGATATATGAGCAGGCGATAGGCACGACTCCTTTTCAGGGTCTTGTTTTTTATGTCGAGGAAGAGTTGCACTTCCTCATAAAAAAGACAGGAAAACAGGGAAGAAAAGAAGCCTCCCATTTCATATAC
>WFPF01000024.1 GCA_015487695.1 Chitinophagales bacterium | reverse complement strand
GACAGGAAGGGCGCATAGCTCAGTTGGTTCAGAGCACCTGCCTTACAAGCAGGGGGTCCTTGGTTCGAATCCATGTGCGCCCACTACGAAAAAGCCCCGGAAATTTTCCGGGGCTTTTTTTATGGGTCTGCATGGAGCTTAATGCTCACATTTTTCAAGCCTTTTTTTCACTTCCCGCAGCCGGATCTTCTCGTGTTCGTTGCCCCAGCTCCTGTTGATATAATTGATAATATTCATTATCTGTCCGGGCCTTAGCTTTTCATTGGCCGGCATCACCTCGTCATAGAAAACCCCGTTGACATGGATCGGTCCGCTCAGTCCGTGGCGGATGATGCAGGCCAGCGTATCCTGGTTTTCGAACAACCAGTCGGAAGCGGCCAATGGCGGGATGAGTGCTTTCAGTCCGCTGCCGTCTTCCTGATGGCAGTTCTGGCAGCGGGTTTCGTAGAGGTACTTTCCGGGGCTCCTGTTGCCCGATCGAATGACCATCAGCACGCCTGCGATGAGCAGCAGCGCCAAAAAAGGAAAAAGGTAAAGCATGCGCGGCTTCGATTTTCTCATCTCATTCCGATAACAAAAGCTCAATATCCCCCATCATTTTGTCAATATCCTGCGGATCGGTGCCGTTGTAAAATCCGCGAATGTATCCCTCTCCGTCTACCAGGGCAAACTGGCCCGAGTGAACAAATCCGCCCGGAGCCATGGAATCGGGGTAGGCCACCTGAAAATAGGCTTTTGCCATGTCATAGATCTCCTTGCGGGGGCCCCATACGAAATGCCACTGCCGGGCATCCATCACATCAATTTTTTCGGCATATTTCCGCAAGACCGGAATGCTGTCGTGCCGTGTGTCAATGGTATGGCTCACGAAATGAACCTGCTCATTGCCTTTGAAGCGAAGGTAAGCCCGGTCCATCTCCTTGGTCATCTTCGGGCAGATGGTCGGGCAGGAAGTAAAGAAAAAGTCTGCGACATATATTTTCCCGGCAAGGCTCTCGCGGCTCACTATCTGGCTGTCCTGATCGAGAAACTCAAAATCGGGAAGCGTATAAAAAGCCGTATCGCTGCCGTTGACCGTCATCGGGCCCAGGCGGGGCAGTTCTTTCCGGCTGCTGCCACAGGAAAGCAGGAATCCGATGCTCAATGTTACTATTAAAAGGCGTTTCATCAATTGCTTTTTTTCAATAGAGATTCGGCCCTGGAAATGGCGGAATCCATTTTATCCTGTACTTCCAAAATCTTGTTTTTCTCCGATTGCAAATACTTCAGCCGTTCTTCTCTGCTCATTTCCGCATTGCCCGGATTATAGTTTCTCATCCAGTCCATCATCGCGTCATCGGCTTCATTGAGCACCGAAAGGGTCATTGTGAAGGTTTCCGCCTCTTCGGCAGAAGAACCCGTGCTGTCCGTATTCATTGCCCTGAGCAGGGTGCCCAGGGTGTCCTGATAGTAACGCAGTGCCCCGATTTTAGCCATGGTTTCATCGTGAATGGCTTCTACTTCTTTTTGCAGGCGATCGGCATCCCCGCCTTTTTCTTTTTTTGAATTACACGCTCCGGCCATTAATAAGAGGAAAGCAAATCCTGTAAGAAGAAAGATCCCCGGATACTTAAATTTTCTTGTATTTCGCATTCCACAAAACTACACATCTGCGAAAAAAGAATGCCGCTTAAATTCGATTTAAGCGGCATTTAACTTTTATTTAAACCCGATCAACGGCAAAAGGTATCGTAAGCCTGCATCAGGTTGCCGGCAATCAGCTCTACCGGACGACCTTCGATTTGGTGGCGCTCAATAAAGTGTACCAGCTCACCATCTTTGAAAAGGGCTATGGACGGGGAACTGGGAGGATAAGGCGCCATAAACTGCCGGGCTTTGTCGGTGGCTTCGCGATCAACCCCTGCAAAAACGGTTGTCAGACGGTCGGGGAGCACATCAAACTGCAAGGAAGCCTTTACGGCCGGCCGGGCATTGCCGGCAGCACATCCGCAAACACTGTTGACCACCACGAGGGTGGTTCCTTTCTGTAAAATGGCATTTTCAACTTCCTCGGCCGTACGCAGATCTTCAAACCCGGCTGTCGTCAGGTCTTCTCTCATGGGGGCTACTAATTCCGGTGGATACATAGATTTTGATTTTTTTTGATTGTGGTAATATATGCTGCCTAACAGCAGTTTATTTAGAATTGTTCTAAAACAAAGTTAAAAGAATGGACGGATTCGCAGAGTTGGAGTAAAAGACTTTATTTTTGCCGTTAAAATTATTGACGCATGATTGATACATCCTTGAAATACAAAGTAAAAGACATCAGCCTGGCGGAATGGGGCCGCAAGGAAATTGAACTGGCCGAAGCCGAAATGCCGGGACTGATGGCACTGCGGGCCGAATTCGGACCGTCAAAACCGCTCAAAGGTGCCCGCATCACCGGATGTCTGCACATGACCATTCAAACGGCCGTCCTCATCGAAACACTGGTCGAACTGGGTGCCGAAGTGCGCTGGTCTTCGTGCAATATTTTCTCGACACAGGATCATGCCGCGGCTGCCATCGCTGCTGCAGGCATTCCCGTTTTTGCATGGAAAGGAGAAACAGAGGAAGAATACCTCTGGTGTATCGAGCAAACGCTCTTCTACGGTGACGAAAGCCGCCCCCTGAATATGATTCTGGATGACGGTGGCGATCTGACCAATCTCGTCCTGGATGAATATCCTGAACTGGCCAAAGGCATTCGCGGTATATCGGAAGAAACCACCACGGGTGTGCATCGCCTCTATGAGCGGATGAAGGAAGGCACCCTGCCGATGCCGGCCATCAATGTGAATGACTCGGTGACCAAATCAAAATTTGACAATAAATACGGTTGCCGCGAATCGCTGGTCGATGCCATCAGGCGCGCCACCGATGTGATGATAGCCGGAAAAGTGGCCGTTGTGGCCGGATATGGCGATGTGGGAAAAGGCTCATCTCAGTCATTGAGAGGCAACGGAGCCCGTGTCATCATCACCGAGATCGATCCCATTTGCGCCCTCCAGGCTGCCATGGAAGGCTTCGAAGTGAAAAGAATGGATGACGCCATTAAAGAAGCCGATATCGTGGTGACGGCTACGGGCAACAAAAACATCATCACAGGCCGCCATTTCCAAGCAATGAAAGACAAATGCATTGTGGCCAATATCGGTCATTTCGACAATGAAATTGATGTGGCCTGGCTGAACGAAAACTACGGGCACACCCGGGTAAACATCAAAGCGCAGGTGGATAAATATACCATTGACGATCATGATATCATCCTCCTGAGCGAAGGCCGGCTGGTCAACCTCGGAAATGCTACGGGACACCCGAGCTTTGTGATGTCCAACTCATTTACGAACCAGACCCTGGCACAAATCGAGCTTTGGAATCATGCCGACCGCTACGAAAACAAAGTATACATGCTTCCGAAGCACCTGGACGAGAAGGTAGCCCGGCTGCACCTGGCCAAAGTGGGTGCACAGCTGGAAGAACTGACGGACGAACAGGCCGAGTACATCGGTATACCGAAAGAAGGGCCCTACAAACCGGATTATTACCGCTACTAATGATCCGAAGCAAAGGGAACGGCAATAAGAAGAGAAGAAGAAGGCACATTACTGTTCCTTCTTCTTTTTATTTTTACCCGAAGTCATGACCCGCCTTTCGGTCAATATCAACAAAATCGCTCTGCTGCGCAATGCGCGGGGAGGAGATCTGCCCAATCTTCTGCAAGCCGCACTCGATATTGAAGATTTCGGTGCGGATGGCATCACGGTGCACCCCCGGCCCGATGAGCGGCACATCCGATACAGCGACTGCTATGAACTGCGCCCGCTCTTGCGAAGCGAATTCAATATCGAAGGATATCCCAGCGAGCGCTGGCTTGCAATGGTCACCGAACTGCAACCCGAGCAGGCCACACTGGTTCCGGATGCCCCCGATACTCTCACTTCGGATCACGGCTGGGACAGCTACCGGCAGATGGACTTCCTGAAAGCGGTGATCCAGCGCCTGAAAGAATCGGGAATACGGGTCTCGCTCTTTGTCGACCCCGAGGAGAAATCGGTAGAAGGCGCTGCAGAAGCCGGAGCCGATCGCATTGAACTCTACACCGGACCTTATGCAGAGGGATTTGAGAAAGGGGCCGAAGAGGCCATTGCACCTTACATCCGCTCGGCCGGCCAGGCCCAAAAATTGGGACTGGGCATCAATGCCGGCCACGACCTCAATCTCCATAACCTCGGATATTTCCACGAAAAGATTCCCGGCCTTGATGAAGTTTCGATTGGCCATGCCCTCATCTCGGATGCTCTTTATTACGGCCTGGAGAATGTGGTAAATATGTATAAACGACTGCTTCAATGAAATGGATCAAGCGAATTTTCGGCCATCTATGGGCCATCTGGGCTCTTGTTTGCTTTGTTGCCCTTGCCATTCCGCTCTTCCCGCTCACCTATCTTTCGATTCGCCTTGCTCCGGCAAAGAAGCGATTTGATGTGGGCATGTGGTACTCCAGGTACTGGTCCAAGATTCTGCTTTTGGGCATGGGCATGCCGGTCAGAAGCTACGGAAAGGAGATCGTGAAAAAAAACGCCCCCTGTATCATCGCTTCCAACCATGTCTCACAATTGGATATTCTGGTTTCGGCAGCCGCCATCCCCATCAACTTTAAATTTCTTTCGAAAAAAGAAGTGCAGAAAGTGCCGGTAGTCGGATACCTGGTGACGGTGCTGCACATTCTCGTAGACCGGCAAAATCCGGAAAGCAGAAAGGCCTCGATGGAAGAAATGATCCGGCAGGTAAATGCGGGACACAGTGTGAACATCTATCTGGAAGGTACGCGCAACAAAGGCCCCCGGCTCCTCAAGGATTTTTATGACGGGGCTTTTCGTCTGGCAGTGGCCACCCAGCGCCCCATCGTTGTGCAGACCATCAGCAACACCTGGAACAGGGAAAACAAAAACCGGCCTTTCCGGCTTTTCCCCGGTATCATCCGGGTCTATTTTGACGGCCCCGTGCCTACCCGCGGACTGAATGAGGAAGACATTCCCATGCTCAAAGAGCAGGTTCGTGAAATGATGCGGAAGCGTCTTGAGGCCGTGCACGGAAAGGAATATTCCCTGTAAAAACACGTTAGCCCCATGATGCGTATTCTCCGGCTACTCTTTCTCTTCTTCCTTCCCGCGTATCTGTCTGCCCAAAGCGGGAATTTGCTTTTAAATCCCGGTTTTGAAGAAACGGACAGCAGCGGAACGGTCAAAGACTGGTTTCTGCCCATGAGCAGCAACTATCACCATGACAAAGACGGGCGCTACGGCCCTCCGCACAGCGGAGAATACAAGGCCGGCATATGCATCTCCAATTACCGTTTCAGCGAGGCCATGCAGACCCTGCTCAGAGATACCCTTCACAAAGGAGAGACATACCTCATCCGTTTTTATGCCCGTGCCCGGCCCCGCACCGAAGATTGCTACCATTATTTCGCTGCCGATGAAATACAGGTCTATTTTCCGGAAGAACCCGTGCCGGCCCTGCCCGTGAACCCCTACCGGGTGAACGAATCGCGGCTCGTCCGCTTCGACCTGACGGCCCAGGACAGCAGCCAGCGGAAGGAATGGCAGCTATTTGAAGGCAGCTACACCGCGCACGGTGGCGAAAGGCTGATGGCCGTTGGTTATTTTATGCGAAAAGACAGCAGCAAACCTCTGACGATGAAAGCCATTCCGCCAAAGAATAAAGAAAAGAAGAAGAAAAGGAAAAGAAAGGGGGAAATGGCACATCCCATCGGGGCTTACTATACCGAAGCAGATGAAGCATTTCGTATTCGCTATTATTTTGATGATTTCGAACTGATCAAAGAAGACACGGCAGCACTGCCGGAAAGAAAGCCGGAGGCCGAACCCCGGGATGGCAGTGTCTGGGTCTTTCACAATATTCATTTCCGCTTTGACCGGGCCGACCTGATGCCATCGGCTTTTCCGGTGCTTGACAGCCTTGCAGAGATATTAAAGCAATATCCACAATTGGAGGTAGAGATCAGGGCCCATACCGACAGCATCGGAAGCGAAAGTTACAATATCAGATTATCTGAAAAAAGGGCAGCAAGTGTCAGAAATTACCTGATCGGAAAGGGCATCGAATCCACACGCCTCAGCGCAGCCGGAAGAGGAGAAAACGAAGCCATAGCCGACAACGGGACGGAAGAAGGCCGGGCCCGGAACCGCAGGGTGGAATTTGTCTTCCGCAAGCGCTGAGCGATTAATTCCGTAAGGTATAATTTCTCTTGCCTTTTTCCCCGTGGCGTTGCAATATGCCGGCATGATAAAGCCGGTCGAGTGATTTTTTTGCCAGGGCAAAGGGAATATCCATCAGCTGCATATACTGATTGACGGTGATGCTGTGATACAGGTTCAGATATTGAATGAGGCCTTTCTTTTCATCCGAAAAAATGGGAATGGGATCATTTTTCCTTTCCCGGGCTTCCAAGGCGGCCAGCCGCTCTTCATCGCTCACACATTCATCTCCCTGTCTGACCCAAAAGCGTTTCTGCCCTTCCCGGTCAATGCTGTGATGTCCGCCTTTGCTGCTTTTGGGAATATAGACGGCCAGCACCTGCAGGCCTTTGCTGTGATAAACGGAGTAGCGCGGATGGAGGGCCGGCACACAAAATTCGGCAGCGGCACACTCCATCATATATTTCTCCTGCTCCGGATCTATGCCCGCAATTTCCCCGAAATCGCTTATACCGATCAGTATGGTTCCCCCGTTCCGGTTGGCAAAGGCCACCATATTGCGGGCAATCTTTTCGGCACTTTTGACCGTGAGCTTGAAATCGAGCTCCTCGTGCTCGCCTTCTTTGATCCATTGCATCAGCCTTGCCGTGTCACTCATCGGGATATAAAGATTTGGGGTTTCCGTCTTTCAAACGGAAAAATAAAGAATGCATTCCAATTGGCGGAAAGAGGCCGGAAGAGGCAAAGAGTGCTGCGCAGAAATGCTCAGGACACAAAACTCATCATCAGGGCTGCAATCAGCAGGGAAGAGAAGATGAGCAGAATGGCTCTGGAAATGATGGGAATCAGGGCGTTCATGACCTTTTGTTTTTCATCTTTTACGCAAAAAAGCTTCAAAAGGTTATGCGGCCGGCAAAACGATGCGGAAAGTGCTTCCTTTTCCCTGCTCCGATTGTTTGACAAAGACCTTCCCGTTGTGGTAGTTTTCGACTATGCGTTTCGTGAGCGAAAGGCCGAGGCCCCAGCCCCGTTTCTTGGTACTGAAGCCGGGATTGAAGACTTCCTTGAATTTTGATTTCGGGATGCCTTTCCCGGTGTCCGAAAGGTCAATGATCAGTTGTTCTCCCTGTCGTCCGACCTTCATTCTTATTTCGCCCGTTCCGTTCATGGCATCGAGTGCGTTCTTCACAAGATTCTCAATTACCCAGTCGAAAAGCGGGGCGTTGATCTTTGCATAAAGGTCTTCCCCGGGTGCGGGATCGAAAATGAAGCGGGCCTGCCTCGAAGTGCGGGACTGCAGATAGGAGAAACTCTCCTGCAGGTGACTTCGCATATCTGTTTTCTTCAGCTCGGGAGAGGAACCGATCTTCGAAAATCGCTCGGTGATGAGTTCGAGGCGGTTCACATCCTTTTCCAATTCCCTGACGATGTGCTCATCCACCCCGGAAGATTTGAGATACTCGACCCAGCCGACCAGCGAGCTGATGGGCGTGCCCAGCTGGTGTGCCGTTTCTTTGGACATGCCCACCCAAACCTTGTTTTGCTCCGACTTGCGGGCCGTGGAGAAGGCATAGTAGGCAATAAAGAGAAAGAGCGCAATGATGCCGAACTGTATGTACGGGTATATCTGAATCTGGGAGAGAAGCTCCGAACCGCTGTAGTAGATGTATTGCTTCGAGCCGTCCTGCAGCACGATCTCAATGGGATCGTTTTCCGAGGCCATTTTCTTCATCTTTCGCTGAAGAAAACCCTCCTCTTTCACTTCCAGGGGATTGAGGTTTCCGTAAGCCAGCACTTCCCCTTTTTCATCGGCATAAATAACGGGCACCGAGGCGGCATTGAGCACCACTTCGCTGATAAAGGAATTCATATACGACTCGATGGTCTGCTTGATTTCCCTGAAAAGCCGCGAGTCCTGATAATAGATCCGGTTGGCTCCTTCGTATTTGCTGTCCACAATGGGTTCGTAGTTGGTAAATCGCTGCAGGGCGCTGTCGCTCAGCTGCACCCCGTCACGTATGCCCGGGTCGTCCACATTCCGGTAGCTAAGTATGCGGTTGTTTGCATCCACCATAATCACCGGGATGTTTTGGTTGCTGCTGATAATATTGGTAATGATGGGGTCCACATCCGCATCGATGCTCGTGCTCAGTGCACGGTGGATGGCATCGGCATAGAGTTGCACCTTGCGTCTCTCTTCATCGGCCAGGCGTTCAAAAAGCTCGCTCTGCCGCTCGAGGAGCTTGGCCCGCTCGCGCACGGCCTGCGCCCAGATTTTCACCTGTTTCTTTTCGCTGTGGGCGATGCGCGAGGCAATGATGGAATTGTACCAGAGCGAAACCCCTACGATAAGGGCTGCAAAAAGCATAAGCCAGAGCTTCCACTTGCTCTTTTGTTCGTATATGTTCTGAATCTTCTTTTTTACCATTCTTCTATAAATTCCATTTCCCCGGGATTGCTTTTTACGGGTTTCAGCCGGGGAGCTTCACGATCCGTCCCGATCTGATCAAAATCAATAAACTCATTCTCACGAATAAGGTTCATCCTCTCAAAGCGGTCTTTCACCTTGCGCTTGCTGAACTCAATGTCAGGGTCTTCCACCGCACCATTCATGGCCACATAAAGATAAACCAATCCGTCACGCTCTTCCCCGGCCTCCTGCAGGCTGCTCTTTCCGAGGCTGAATTTGCGGGCCAGCACATCGAGGAGATCGACCTTAAAATAGTAATCGATGGAATCGGGATCGTAATAATAGTCGCCACTGAGCCAGAGATTCATGGCCGTGGATTTGATGGCCATCACCGGAAGGATGACGCGGTCGCCTTTTACGAGTACGATATTCTTCAATGTGGAGAAATGAATCTCTTCCAGTTCCTTGACCTTCACAAAGGAGGAAAGCTGCATCATAGGGGCAAAATGATAAAGGCCTCCGTCTTTTATTTCCAGGTCTCCTTTGAGGTCGCTTTTCTCCGGGCGCAGCTGAAACTGCCGGTCAAACTCCAAAGTACCGCTGACGCGGCCCTCCATGCGGCCGCTCAAATTCTCAGAAAGAAGGTAGTCTTGCCAAAAATTATCAAATGAAAGGAAAAGTGCCCGGACGTCAATATTGCGGCCCCGGAGCACGCTTTCAAGGGCCAGCCCATCGGGCAGGTAGCGCCCGATGCTGCGCATATGGAACTCACCCCCCGAGCTTTTCAAAAAGACCGTATCAATGGTGAGCAGATAAGGCCGCAGACGAATGCCCGCAAAGAGATCTTCCGCACGGAAGCTGCCCGCTCTCAGCTCTTCGCATGAAAACTTCACGTCTCCCCTCACCTTTTTCAGATATTTCAGATAATCCGCTGTGGAATCTCCGGCTGCCGAGTCGCTGGAGAAGGCCCCCAATATGCGCTCCAGTTCATGCCAGTCCTGAAACTCCGAGTGAATGTCCGCCTCGATGGCGGGGTGTGCCCCGCTGCTGTCCAGAAAAGCCGGCCAGTTTTTCACCTTCCCGTTGATCGTAAAATCACTGGCTCCCAGCTCTGCGTCTTCGACCCTTAATTCCAGGTCACTGTTTTTTATTTTGAGTTTCAGCACCCCGGCTTTCAGGGCTTCACCCCGGCTTTCACAGGCCATATCCACCACATTCAGCGTGCCGCTCGCATCGGCCATCCGCCCCGAGGCATAGTGGAGGCGGAATTTTTCAAAAATAAAAAGGCCGCTCAGGTCCGATATTTCATCTCCGGCCGGCTCCGGGCTTAGTGTGCGGCCGTCCCAGGTCCCGTTCAGCTGCAGTTTCAGGTCGGGATTGTCAAAATTTGTCAGCCGCCCCTCCAGTTCCAGGGGATATCCTGCACAGCTCAGAGCCGCTTTTCGAAGGGTGATGCCCGAAGTGGAGAAACGGTTTCCCGCTCCGTTGCTGAAATCCAGGTCGAGGTTCAGCTCGCGAAGCTCATCTTCGAGGAAAGGAAGGCGCACCCGTGCATCGCTGAGCGAAAGCCCGATTTCCAGATGCGGATTCCGGCCACTGCCATAGGGGCCTTTCACCGTGGAACGGAGCTTCCAGCTTCCACTGCCCTGCCAGTGCCACATCTCGGGCAATAAGGAACCGGAAAGTGACGACAGGATCTCTAAATCCAGATCCTCGCCCGTGGCCTCCATGTCCACCCAAAAGCCGTAAGCTTTCTCTTCGATCAATCCCCGGATGCGCAGGGGCGCTCCCTCCAGCATGAGGCTTGTATTTATAAAGCGATAAATGCCCTTTTCGCGGTCAGCTGTCAGCCGCCCCTCCAGGTGCAGATTCTCGGGCAGCGGATATGAGACGCCTCCAAAACGGGGCGCTCCGGCTGAAAGGTCCATATTGACATTCATATCCAGCAAGTCATTGCTCAGCAATACCGCCACCTGTCCGTCCATGAGCGAGAAATCCAGGTACTGTACCGAACGTTCATCGCGGTAAGCCACGTCAATGCGATCGAATGAAAACGCCCGGATATCCAATTCCAGATTTTGCCCGGCAGGCTCTTCGGACTGGGGAAGAGTGCTGTCGGCAAGCTTCAGTACTTCGAAATTTTTTCTTCCCTGCGCATCGATATTCAGCATCAGCCTTGCGCGACCCACAGCCACTTTACGAATGCTGTAGCGCCCGCGCAAGAGGTCGAAGGGATTGAAAAGAAAAGAAAGCCGGTCGATGGAGGCCACGGTATCATTGTCGTTCGCTTCGGAAAGGATGAGAATACCGGAAAAGGAAAGCGATGCATCGGGGAAGTGGCTCAGCAGGGATATCCGTGCGGGGCCGTCTGCTTCAATCCGGGCACTCATCTGCCGGTTCAATCGCCTGAGCATTTCGCTCTTGATGTTTCCTGAAAAAAATTCGGGCAGCAAAAGCAGTGTCAGAAAAAGGAGCAGGAGAAAACCCGTAATGGCTGCGGATATTTTCAGAAGACGCTTGGGCATATTGACAAAACTAATTCGGACCCGGAAAAGTATCTTCTGCAAACATATAAAATCAAAGAGGCGCCCGGGGATTGGGGGTCCCTGTCTTACGATCCGCCCTCTTCCAATCTTTGCAACTCGCCCTGCAATGCTTCGATAATCTTATCGAAATAAAGAAACATCCTGAGCTTGGTGTCCTGCATTTCTTCTTTGTCAATAAGATCAAAGCGGAGCTTGACATCTTCCATCACACGGGTAAAGTCCGGCATTCTGAGGTAGGAGGTGCTGGGCTGAAGTTTATGTTTGATTTGCCGGTAACTCATCACGTCATGTTCGTCAATGGCGCGGGCAATACCCTCTTTTGAGAGGATAAGCTCTTTGACCATGAGGCTGATCAGGTTTTGATAGCGCTCGCGCTGGTCGGCAAAGGTCTCTTTCAGGTAATTCAGGTCCGGTTCGTCTTCGGGCAGTTGCTCCACCTGCTCGTGCTGCTGAAGGAGCCGCAGCATGGCATCCAACACATCAAATGCGGCTTCTCCGGCATCCGAGTGCAGGAGATGGATCTTTTCCTCCTGAGGAGCATCGGTCTCATCGGCAGCCATGCTCAGATGAAGCGTATCATCCGAGAGGGCCTCCAATTGAAAGCGGCTCTGTGCTTCGTCTCCTGCGAATTGTGATTTGTCCGTCAAAACTATTCCCAGTTCATTGCAAACCTCCTGCATCAGGGCACGAAGGCTTTCCTCCCTGTTCTCCAGAACAAGTGTTTGCTTACGCAGGGGGGCATATTTTAACTTCTCGGCATGAAACACAAAGGGCAGTTTTGCTTGAACATCAAATATCGAATATTCCGGGATTATGTCAAGGATCGGATATTCTCCCAAAATCGTTTTGCCGTCTGATCCCAGGAAAAAAGATCACTTTGCCCGCGGCACTGCGCTGCCAGTTTTTCCCTGAGGACCGGCCGGTCAATCTCTTTCAGTCCCCGGCTGATATCCTCCACACTCAGGGGATCTGCCAGTACGGCCGTTTTGCCTGCTACTTCGGGCATGGAGCTCACATTTGAAGTAAGGGAAGGCACTCCGCATTTCATGGCTTCGAGCAGTGGTATGCCAAAGCCCTCAAAAAGGGAAACATAGGTCAGCGCCCAGGCTCCGGCCATGATGCGGGCCAGGGAAGGCAGCGGCCGATAGCCCAGAAAACGAACATCCGCTCTGTATTTCATTTCTTCAAATGCCTTTTTTATCTCTCCCGTCATCCAGGCCTTGCGGCCTGCAAGCAAGAGCTTTTTATCCGATCCGCTTTCTTCTTTAAAGCGGTCGAAAGCCGCCAGAAGCCGGTGGATGTTTTTTCTCGGATGCAAAGAACCTACATAGAGAAAGTAGTCTTTCCCCCCTGCAAATTCTTCTTTGATTTCTTCTCTTTCTTTCTCATCGATCGGCCGATAGGCCTCATTTGCTCCGTTGTACACCACATCCACTTTATCTGCACTTACATGCAGGCGCTCCATGATGTCTTTTTTAGAATATTCCGAGACCGTCACGATGCGATCGGCCCGGGCTGCAAAGAGGGGATAATAATGAAAAAAATACTTCCGGATGCTCCACTTCACCTGTTCGGGGTAATGCAAAATGGATAAATCGTGCAGGGTAATCAGCGTGGGGACCGGCAGATGCAGGGGAATATACATTTCGGTAGAGACAAAAAGATCCGCCTTTTCTTTGCGAAGGAGGGACGGGATGGTGTGCTCAAACCACAAATACCAGAGAAGCGGGTGCCTCGACCGCGGGCTTCTCTCTATAATCTTCACATTGGGGGCATAATGAAATGCCGGATCAGCGGGGCGATCGAAGAGAAAAAGGAACTCATGTTCGGGATGCCAGCGAACGATGCGGCCCATCACCTCGTGTGTAAACCAACCGATTCCTTCGAGTTGATTCATTTCCATTCCCCGCATGTTGACGGCTATTCTCATAACGGCTGATCCCTGCCCAAAAATAGCTAAATTTGAAGGGCTCACAGATGCCGGTTACCAAGCAGATTTTATGAAAATTCTCTCCGTACTCAGCAAATCCCCATTTCCCGCACATGACGGAGGCACCCTGGCTTCCACGTCCCTGCTCCGCCTGCTTCAAAAAAACGGCCATGATCTGACGGCTTTTGTATTCTCCACGGTCAAACACCCTTTTCAGGCCGGCTCTGTTCCGCCCGATCTCGCCACCATAGATTTTATCCCGGTGTCGCTCAATACCCTGCCGGGCATCAGCGGGGGTTTTCTCAATCTCTTCAGCCGCAACAGCTATCACCTGCAGCGATTCTATGATGCGGAAGTGGCTTTTGCGCTGGGCGAGCTGATCGAAGACCGGCCCTTCGACCTCATTCTGCTTGACGGCCTTTTCAGCGCCCCTTATGTACCGCTGATTCGCAGGGAAACGGCAGCACCCATCGTCTTGCGCACACACAACATCGAGCACGAGATATGGAAGCGCTACTCGGACGACACCGGTAATTTTATCCGGAAAATGTATATCAAGCTGCAGGCCCGGAGGCTTTCAAGAGAAGAAAAAAGCATCTTGTGCGAGGTCGATGCCATCCTTGCCATCTCGGACCGCGATGCACGCATTATCAAAACATTTACCCCGAAAGGCTTGCCGGTCGAGACACTACCCTTTGCCATGGATCTTTCGGATTATGAATGGACGGAGCAGATGCAGAGCGGGCAGACCATCGGGCACATTGGTGCGATGGACTGGCTGCCCAACCGGGAAGGCATCGAATGGTTCAAAAAAGAAGTATGGCCCCGCATACGCAGGGAAGCCCCTGCGGCAAAACTCCTGCTGGCCGGCCGCGGAATGGAAGCCTCTTCGCAACCCGATAATGCCGTGGATGAACTCGGTGAAGTGGATGATGCCCGGGCGTTCATGCGCAGCCTCAATGTGTTTACCGTACCGCTCTTTTCAGGCAGCGGATTGCGCATCAAAATACTTGAGGCGATGGCCCTGGGCATTCCCGTGGTGGCCACAAGCATGGCAGCCGAGGCAATAGATGCACAGAACGGCCGGGAGATCATGCTGGCCGATCAGGCAGATGATTTTGCGGATGCGGTACTCAGCATCAGCAAGAATCCCGCCCTTGCCAACAGTATCAGGCGTGCGGCCCGTTCGCTGGTCGAAAGACAATACGCAGCGGAGACCCTGGCTCCCCGCCTTGAAAAATTTCTCAATAAATTCAACGCATGAAGATTGCCGCTTTTCTCCCCCGAATGCCATGGCCCCTCGACAAAGGCGACAAATTAAGGGCTTATCACCTGCTTAAGGGCCTCGCCCGAAACCACGAGGTCTTTCTTTTTGCTCTCTACGAAGGGAAAAACCCCCGCGAAGGCATTGAAATACTTCGCGACTTCTGCCGGGAAGTGCAGGTGGAGCGGCTGGGAAATGCATCGCGCGCACTGGGACTGGGGCGGGCACTGGCCAGGGGCTGGCCCCTGCAGGCCGGCTACTTCCACCATCCGGCTCTGGTCGAAAAGTGGCACGCCTTTCTGGCCACCCACCGGCCCGATAAAACATTTTACCAGCTCATACGCAGCCTGCCTTACATGAGTAGCGCAGCCGAAATACCGTCTGTCATCGACTATCAGGATGCCTTCTCGCTGAGCATGGCGCGCCTGGCCGGTGAAAGCCGCCCACCGAAGAAATGGATCTGGCAGCGTGAGGCGAAGACGGTGGCCAAATTTGAGAAAGAAGCCCAGCAGCTCAGCAGCCGGCAAGTCATTATTTCGGAACAGGACCGTCAGAACCTGCCCCTTGAAGATCGCGACCGGGTCCATGTTCTCAGCAACGGGATCGACCTGGATATCTTCAAACCGCGTGAATCGGAAAAAGACATTGACATCCTCTTTGCAGGAAATATGAGCTATCGCCCCAACATCACCGCTGCCAGATATCTGGTCGAAAAGATCATGCCCATCATCTGGGAGCTGAGGCCCAAATCCAAAGTAGCCCTCGTGGGCACCCATCCGGTGCAGGCCGTCAGGCAACTGGCCGGCAAAAATGTAGTCGTAACCGGATTTGTGGAAGACATTGCATCGTGGTATGCCCGCTCACGCATGCTTCTGGCACCCATGCAAACCGGAGCCGGGTTGCAGAACAAGATTCTGGAAGCTATGGCCATGGAACTGCCTGCCATTGTCTCGAATATAGCCGCCAAAGGTCTGCCCGATGAGGCACGCGAGCTGGTCCTTGTGGAAGAGAACCCGAAAGGCTATGCCGAATCGGTCATCGAATTGCTGAATGAAGAGAATTATGCCGGCATGCTGGGGCATCAGGGAAGGAAATATGTGCTCGCGCATCACAACTGGACACAAATCTCCGATGAATTTGAAAAGATATTCACAAGCTAAATCGTACCGCTCCCGATGATTTTTTAGCATATTAATCTCTGCCGGCATTGTATTTCGAAAGCGCCTTGAGTAGTTTCGTACTCCTCCTTCAATAAAAAAATCCGGAGTCAAATCTCATGGCCGAATTTACCCATCTTCATTGTCACACGCAGTACTCGCTGCTCGATGGTTTTGCAGATATAGATGCCTATATGCGCAAGGCCAAGGAAGACGGCATGAAGGGACTGGCCATCACCGACCATGGAAACATGTTCGGGGTCTTCAAATTTTGGGACTCGGCTCAGAAACACGGCCTCAAACCCATCATCGGTTGTGAGTTCTATCTCGTAGCCGACCGCCATATCAAAGAATTCAAGAACGGCAAAAGAGACAAGCGCTACCACCAGCTGATCCTGGCGAAAAATGCCGAAGGTTATAAAAACATCAGCAAACTCACTTCCCTCGGATTCATCGAAGGCTATTACAGCAAATATCCGCGGATCGACAAGGAACTGATAAGGAAATACAAGGACGGGCTGATAGCCACCACGAGTTGTGTGGCAGCCGAAGTACCCCAGACTTTCTACGAAAAGGGAGCCGAAGAAGCGGAAAAAGTTTTCCTCGAATGGCTCGAAATTTTCGGGGAAGACTATTACATCGAACTGCAGCGCCACGGGCTGCGCGGCATCGATCAGGAAGCCGTCAACCGGTTTCTCATCTCCATGGCACAGAAGTACGGTGTAAAGATCATCGGCACCAACGACAGCCACTATGTGGATCAGGAAGACTGGCTGGCACAGGATATCCTGCTTTGCCTCAATACAGGTGATTTTCAGAACGTACCGGTCGGAGAAAACAAAGGCGAGCAGATCAGAGTGCAGGTAAAAGGCAAATGGGAGTACGACACGCCTGAAAACCTGCTCAAAAAATATCCATCCGAATCGGCTGTGCGCGATATCATAAGGCAACTTAATGAGAATAACCGCAAGCGCTTTGGCTTTGAGAATGACCAGTTTTATTTCAAAAAGTCGGAAGAGATGGCGGCCCTCTTCCACGATGTGCCCGAGGCCATAGAAAATACGATGGAGATCTTTGACAAGATCGACACACCCCGCCTGCAGCGCGATGTACTCTTGCCCAACTACACCCTGCCCGAAGGATATGAAAGCCAGGATGACTATCTCTATCACCTCAGTTTTGAGCGGGCGGAGAAAAAATACGGAGAGATCACGGCCGAAATAAGAGAGCGCCTCGAATACGAGCTGAAAGTGATCCGCGACATGGGATTTGCAGGCTATTTCCTCATTGTGCAGGACTTCATCGAGGCGGCCCGCCAGCAAAATGTAAGGGTTGGGCCCGGCCGCGGCTCGGCAGCCGGTTCGGCAGTGGCCTATGTCATCGGCATCACCGACATCGACCCCATTCGCTACAATCTTCTTTTCGAGCGTTTTCTGAATCCCGAGCGCATCTCCATGCCCGATATCGACATTGATTTTGACGATGCAGGGCGGCAAAAAGTGATCGACTATGTAGTCGAAAAATACGGACGCAACCAGGTAGCCCAGATCATCACCTACGGTACCATGGCTTCGCGCAGCTCGGTGCGCGATGTAGGCCGCGTACTGCAGTATCCCCTCTCCGATACCGACCGCCTGGCCAAGATGATACCCGACACGGCCAAAAACCTGAAAAGCGCATTCAAAGAAAACAAAGAACTGGGTCTGCTGCGAAAAGATGAAGAAAGGGAAGCCGGCAAAGTGCTCAAACTGGCCGAAAAACTGGAAGGCTCCATCCGGCAACGCGGCATTCATGCGGCAGGCGTCATCATCGCGCCCGATGATCTTACCAACTTTATTCCGGTCTGCACCTCTCCTGAGTCGGAGCTCCTCGTCACGCAATATGACGGAAAATACATTGAGTCGGCCGGCATGCTGAAGATGGACTTCCTCGGACTGAAGACCCTTTCGATCATCAACGATGCCCTGGAGCTGATAAAGACAAACCGGGGGCTCGAGATCGACATTGATCGCATTGACCTGGACGATAAGAAAACCCTCGAACTATACCAGAAAGGCGAAACCATCGGCACTTTTCAGTTTGAATCGGATGGCATGCGCAAATGGCTCAAGCTGCTGAAACCCACGAATATTGAGGATCTGATAGCCATGAATGCCCTCTACCGTCCGGGCCCGATGGATTATATACCCAACTATATCAACCGGAAGCACGGAAAGGAAAAAACGGAGTTTCCGCATCCCCTGCTCGAAGAGATTCTGGCTCCTACACATGGCATTATGGTCTATCAGGAGCAGATCATGCAGACCGCCCAGATCATTGGCGGTTTCTCCCTCGGCAAAGCGGATGTGCTGAGACGGGCCATGGGCAAGAAGAAGATGCAGGTGATGCAGGAAATGAAAGAGGAGTTTATAGCCGGTGCCGTAGCCCGGGATATCGATCCGAAACAGGCCGAAGAGATCTTTTCCATCATGGAGAAATTTGCCCAGTACGGTTTCAACCGCTCACACGCTGCGGCCTACACCATGCTCGCCTTTCAAACGGCCTGGCTCAAAGCCAATTATCCGGCCGAATACATTGCCTCGGTGCTCACACACAATATGAGCGATATCAAGAAGCTCACTTTCTTTCTGGATGAAGCCCGCCACATGGGCATCCGCACCCTGGGTCCCGACATCAACGAAAGCCGCCTGAAATTCACCGTCAACGCCAAAGGAGAAATCCGATATGCCCTGGCAGGTATCAAAGGCGTGGGCGAGGCGGCTGTCGAAGCCATCATCAGCGAGCGCGACAAAAACGGCCCCTATGATAATATTTTTGACCTCACAAAGCGGGTCAACCTGCGCGCCCTGAATAAAAAGAGTCTCGAAAGCCTGGCCAAAGCGGGGGCCTTCGATTGTTTCGGGGAAAAGCGGTCGCGCTATTTTGCCTCCTACAATGACAACAGCGATGCCCTGGAGCGGGCCGTGCGCTTTGGCAGCCAGTATCAGCAGCAGGTGCAGAGTTCGCAAAATTCCCTTTTCGGAGAGGAAGTCATGACCGCCACACTGCTCACTCCCGAACTGCCTGTGGCCCCTCCCTGGCATCAGCTCGAACTGCTCGAGAAAGAAAAAGAAGTGACGGGCATCTACCTCAGCGGGCATCCGCTGGACGACTTTGCCCTGGAGCTGAAGTGGCTTTGCACCCCGATCGAAAAGCTGCCCAAGTTTAAGAACAAGACGCTGCGCATTGGCGGGATGGTGAAAAGCCGGAAGGAAAGAATGACCAAACGCGGGCAGAAGTTTGGCCTCTTCGAAGTGGAAGATTTCACAGGCAGCCACAGCATGGCCCTTTTCAAAGAAGAATTTTTCAACTTCTGGAACATGCTCGAAGAAGGCAATGCCGTGCTGATTACGGGCACTTACCGCGATCGCAACGAAAGACGGGATGGCTATGAAGAACATTGGGAACTGTCTCCTTCGAAAGTGGAGCTGCTCTCGGAAGCCCGCGAGCGCTACGTGAGGGAAGTTATGCTCGACATCCGCATCAGCGACATCGAAGCCGCAAAAATTGAAGAACTCGTGGCCCGCCTCGAAGAAAACCGCGGAAACGTACCCCTTAAAATCAGGATTGTCGATACGGAAAAACGCTTCAGCCTTCAGACAAGCTGCAGCAAATATCTGATTGATGTCAATACCGGCATTCTGGAATATTTTGACAATACGCCCGAATATCGGCTAATAATAAAAAGCTAAGAGGAACTTTAAAACAAAGTATTTAATTTCAATCGCATTAATTCAAACGATCAAGCAAAAAACATTAAAAATGGCAGTGGAAATTACAGACAGCAACTTTGAAGAACTGGTACTCAATGGCGACAAGGAAGTGGCCGTGCTCGACTTTTGGGCCGAATGGTGCGGCCCCTGCAAAATGATCACCCCGATCATCGAGCGGCTGACCGAAAAATATGGCGACAAAGCCCTCATCGGAAAGGTGAACGTGGACGAAAATCCGGATATCTCGGTGCGATACCGGATCAGAAATATACCGACCGTTCTTTTTATCAAAAACAGCGAAGTGGTAGACAAGCAGGTGGGTGCCGGGCCCGAAAAGCTATTTGAAGACAAGCTGACGAAACTCCTTTAAAACCCAATACCGATTCTATAAAAAGAAGCTCCGCTCCGGAGCTTTTTTTATGCCTTCCTGCCAACGAATCATCACCAATACGGGCCGGCCGCTGGTATATGAAAATTATGTGCTAATTTCCATGCCCGGTATGCATCGATTCTTCCTCATCTCAATCTTTCTTTTATCTGCCTCGGCCAGACTGAGCGGCCAAAACAATCGGGCGGAACTGGTCAAAGAAGTGGTGAATGAATTCATAGAGGAATACGAGTCGGCAGGCTACGAGCTCGTGCAGCGGGAAGTCTGCGACAAAGCACCCGGTGAGCTCTGCCGGCTTCCATTTCAGATTACGCCCGAGATCAGCGAGCTCTTCATCATCGTCATTGGCAGCAAAAAAATAAAACCCACCCTGGCCCTCGAAGATTCGGAGACCACACGTGTCATCACCTATACGATGGAAGACGATGTCTCCGAAGAAAAACGCGTAAATATCGTTGAGAAAAAGTTTAATCTCAGTGCTACGCGCCTCGATGTGGTTTTTCATTTCGGCAATGTGCGCTCCTTCACGGTGGAAGACACCTATTTGCTCATTTTTAAGAAAGAATCGCAGGCACTGGGAAAGCAATAAACACTAACTTTGAGCGCTTCTCTATCGGGAAATAAACACTATGCCTCGAGAAATTTTAAATCTTGCCGACCTCCATCAGTTTGACAACCTGGAGCTCCTCGCCCGACAGGTGGTCGAAGGCTTCATCATCGGATTGCACAAGAGTCCTTTTCACGGATTTTCGGTCGAATTTGCCGAACACCGGCTCTACAATCCGGGTGAAAGTGTCAAAAACGTAGACTGGAAAGTATATGCCCGCACGGACCGGATGTATGTCAAGAAATATGAGGAAGAGACCAACCTGCGGGCGCAAATTGTGATAGATGGCAGCTCTTCCATGTTCTTCCCCGAAGGAAGCGATCAGGAAGGCCGGCCCCAGGCAAACAAAATCAACTTTTCGGTGCTTTCGGCTGCGGCTCTGATGTATCTGCTGAAGATGCAGCGCGATGCCTTTGGCCTCAGCATTTTTTCGGAAGAAGTAGAAACGCATACCGGTACACGCAGCACTTCCATGCACTACCGCCTGCTGATCAATCACCTGCAACAACTGCTGCAAAGAAAGCAAAGAAATATCGGCACCGATGCCAGCAACAGCCTGCACCTCATAGCCGAACGCATCCACAAGCGCTCACTCGTCATGATTTTCAGCGATATGTTTGAGAATGCGCTGGGAGAGAACCGTTCGCAAGACGAGCTGTTTGCCGCCCTGCAACATCTGAAATACAACAAACACGAAGTGATCCTCTTCCATACGGTAGACCGCCAGCGCGAGCTGGAGTTTCAGTATGACAACCGCCCATACCTCTTTGTCGACCTCGAGACAGGAGAAAAAGTGCGCCTCAGAGGCCATGCCGTCAAAGAGCATTACATCGCCCAGGTGCGGAAATTCGAAAAAAACCTGCGCCTGCGCTGTGCGCAATACAAGATCGACTTTGTGGAAGCGGATATCAACAAAGACTTCAAGCAGGTGCTGCAGCCCTATCTGATGAAACGGGGCCGCCTCTACTGATGTCGTGCAGATGAGCGACAAGCCTTAATTTTGAGGAAATGATAGAATTTCCATTTGCCAAAGTGAACCTCGGCCTTCGTATTCTCCGCAGGCGCCCTGACGGATATCACGACATCGAAAGTGTGCTTTATCCCGTTGCCTGGAGAGATACCCTTGAGTTTCAGGTATCCGAACATCCCCGTTTTCGCTCTTACGGTCTGCCAATAGACCGCAAGGGAAAAGCTGACCTCTGCGAAAAAGCGTATCGCCTGCTCAATGAAAAAGAGGCTCTTCCTCCCCTGGATATAGCCCTGCTGAAGAGCATTCCGGCCGGAGCCGGACTCGGGGGCGGCTCCTCAGATGCTGCCACCATGCTCAGGGCCCTGCTGAAGAGCTTTAAACTGAATATAAGCGAAAGCGAATTGCAAAAGATGGCCGCGCGCATCGGCAGCGATTGCCCTTTCTTTCTGCAAAAGCAGCCCGCTTTTGTCTACGGGAAAGGGGACGAGATGCAGGAGTTTGCCCTCTCTCTAGACAAATATCAGTTTCTCATTGCGTATCCGGGCATAGCCGTCAGCACTCCGGATGCCTACCGGCATTGCCGGCCCAGCGGCCTGCCACTCGAGCGGCAGCGCCTGCTCGATGAGCCCCCCGCTGCCTGGGAAGACTTTCTGGTCAACGACTTTGAAGCAAGCGTTTTTGAAACCTGGCCTGCCATCGGAGAACTCAAGGAAAAAATAAGAAAGATGGGAGCCCTCTATGCGGCCATGAGTGGCAGCGGCTCTGCCGTTTATGGCATATTCAGCAAGGCGCCCATGGCTGTGAGTGCCGCCAAAGAACTCGGGCTGCCTCTTGACTTTGTCTATTCCGACAATCAATAGGATTTTTTTAAGTCTCTCCTGCAGAAGGTGCAAGAAAGCCGTGAGTATTGCAATCTTCCGGCAGATGCCTGCTTTTCATTGCCATTTGGGGCTGCTTCCCTCTGGCGTTTGGTCTTGTTGCATCCGGATTTTCGAAAAGTTAATGGCTAAAGCCGAATTTGTGGTGTTACATTCATTCAATCCCCCGACTTGAAAGCCAGGGCTATTGTCGGGGCTATGTCGGGGCCGAAAAATTCATTTTGTTCTTGCTCCGCGCTTTAGCGCGGTGGCCAGAGATACACTAAACTGTTCCGGCTTTAGCCATTAAGCATTTTCAATCATTTCAATTTCTTCCTCCGGCCAGCCTGTCCGCCCCTCCAGGGCCCGGGGAATTGGAGGGCACTTCCGGGCTACAGAGCTTTCGTCCCTCCGGAACTCCATATTCTTAGCAATATCCGGATAACCCAAAAGTGGTCAGTATGTTTTAGGTATGGTCAATGGTCAGATGACAAATCACTAAACACTTAGCTCCAATCCGTCCTCCACTTATCCGCTTTCGGTCAGGATGTGCACACTTTGATTCAATCCGTGGCTTTCATCAGATGAGGAAAATCCTTCTCAAGTTTTTCGATTTTTGGCCGGATGACCAGTGCACAGTAGGGTTCGTGGCCATGAAGGGTGAAGTAGTTTTGATGCTCGATTTCGGCCGGGAAATAG
>WFPF01000023.1 GCA_015487695.1 Chitinophagales bacterium | reverse complement strand
TTGGGGCGCTGGCCAAAGGCCGCAGGGCCGAGTGCAAGGGTGAACAGTAGCAAAAGGAGGTAATTCTTCAATGTAAAAGGGTTTAATTAGATCCGAAAAATAGGAATTATTGCTCTATGATCTTAATGCATCCGTTGGGTTTAGCCATGTGCCTCTTTTAAAATTAAAGCAAAAGGCTTCCGGACTTGCCCGGCAGTGTATTTTGACCGGTGCAGAGACCTGACCGGGGCCCTATCATCTTCGGGCACAAGAAAAGCCGCTTTTTTACAATAAATAACTTGATTATATTTACTAAGCAAAAAACGAATGGAATAGATATATCCCTATAATAACATTTAAGTATTTTTCCAATGAAAGCATTATTTCTTTGTATTTCGCTTTTTCTGGCTATTGCCTTATCCGCCCAACCGGAATCGGGGGCATACAATTATGGTAAATATGATTTAGGCCTGACGATTGAGTATGGGGGGAAGGGTGATCTGCGCATGGGGGCCAAACTGGGCTATCGCAGTTTTGGGGGCTTGTTCAATCGCCCGATCAATTTTTCGGCCAATGTCATGTCGGGTCTGTCGACCCTGAAAGGGGGGAAGGACATAGGACTGGATGTCGGCATGTATCAGGTCTATGCCGATGGCAATGATTTTATTCCGGGCTTTGGAATAGGTACGGGTCTGCACCTTTATTATGAGTGTGACGGACCGGAGGAAGAAAAAATCCGTTTGCAGGGCATGGTCAATCCGGGATATTATGCGTTCAACTATTCCCTGAGCCTTTCCGCCCGTTTTGATCTGCTGCAAAAAGATCTGATGGCAGATTCGGAGGAGGACGGCAAACTCAAATTTTTTAAAGGAAAAAGCATCGGGTTTATGGGAGATTACCAGGCTCCGCTCCGCATGGGAGGCGTGGCATACGGCTACTATGCGCTGCCCGATATAAAGAAACCCCCGGAAGAAGAGGAGGAAGCAGCAGATGAGGAGGAAGAAATATCTTTTCGTCCGGGCGTACACTTGCATCTTTCCTTCTGATTTTTTCTCCCGGGCTTGGTGCTCCCCCTCATTTTTCAGTACTTTGGCCGTTCAATAGAGAACCACAAAAAAAGAACTGCAAATATGGAATTGGCCGGAAAAGTAAAACAGATACTGGAACCCGTTGAGGGCGAAAATCAAAGGGGAAAATGGAGAAGACAGGATTTTGTGATCGAAACGGAAGGAGAGTATCCTTCGGAAGTCTGTTTCACGGTGTGGAACGAAAAAATCGACCTTTCGCAGCTTCGTGAGGGCATGCCTGTGACGGTACAGTTTAATCTCAGCAGCCGCGAACACAACGGCCGCTGGTACACCTCGGCCACGGCCTGGCGCATCAGCAGCGAGGCAGCCGGAGAGGGAGAAGTGGCCGACAGCGAGCCACCCGAGGCACCAAGTCAGGAACTCAATGACGATCTGCCTTTCTGAGCAGGATCTTGCAGCAGAGATACCGCGAAATACAATAATCGGGTAAATTAGCAGGGCATGCTGCCGGCCGGCAGTGTGCGATTTTATTGATTAAAAAACACCCGGCATGCGAAGAACAACCCGCTTTACCCTGCTTTTTATGACCTTGGTATTAATAGCGGCATGCAAAAAAGAAAAGCCGGAAACGAAAGCCCGTGCTTTTTTCTCGGAATTTAAGAGCGATTTTCTGGACGATTACTGGCAACACTTCCCCGAGTCGGCTACCCTGAACGGCTACCATGCCTACGACAGCGAACTGCGCATTCCGGATGACAGTTCGCGCAGGAAGACCCGGGACTTTGCCTTGTCAGTGCTCGAAAAGCTGAATTCGGTGGATGCAGGGCTCCTCGATCCGCAGGCCCGCACCGACTATTTCCTCATCCGGAATGAAATGCAATCGCTGCTCTGGTACACCGATACCCTGAAACCCTGGGCATGGCAGCCTTCTTCTTATAATCCCGCGGCACTTATCGGATATATGCTCAGGGGGCGCTACGAGCCGCTCGCTGACCGGCTGGCGCACATTCTTGACCGGCTGGAGAAAGTGCCGGCCTATTACGAAGCGGCACGGGCCAATATCAGCAAACCCTCAAAACCACATACGCAGATGGCCCGCGTGATTACGGACGGCATGATTGAACTGCTGGAGAAGGAATTGCCGGATTCATTGCAGCTGGCCGGCCTTTTTGGCAGTAATGAGCAGGAAATAATCGGACAGGCACTGGAGGCCTCGCGTGCTTTCCGTTCCTGGCTCGGCCGTCTGGAAGAAAAAGGGACATTCAGGAATTTTCGCCTGGGCGAAGCACTTTATGAGCGAAAGTTTCACTTCGACCTGCAAAGCGACTACAACCCCGAATCGCTCTGGGAAGCGGCACAGTATGAAAAGGAAGAAGCCCATACGCAGATACTGCGGCTGACGCAAAAACTATGGCCCCGCTATTTCAACGAAACGCGGCACAGCTACTCGCTGGCCGAGAGTGCCCGCCTCATCGATCGCATTGCGCAGTCGCACCGCCCGGCCGACTCCTTCCTATCGGCCATTCGCCAGCAACTGCCCGAGCTTATCGATTTTATCCGCGAGAAAGACCTCCTCTTTATTGATCCCGAAAAGCCGCTTAAAGTGCGGGTGGCGCCCAAGTATTTGCGGGGCATTGCCATTGCCTCCATCTCGGCCCCCGGCCCTTACGACAAGTATGAGAATACCTGGTACAATGTGAGCCCCATCTGGGAAATGGATGCGGATGTGGCCGAAAGTTATTTGCGGGAGTACAACGACTACATGATGCAAATTCTGAATATCCATGAGGCCATTCCGGGCCACTATGTGCAGTTGGTCCATGCCAACGAATCCCCCGATCCGGTCAAAAGCATCTTCGGCAGCAGCAGCATGATCGAGGGCTGGGCCTGCTATGCCGAGCGCATGATGCTGGAAGAGGGCTGGGGGAATAACAGCCCCGAGCTCTGGCTCATGTATTACAAGTGGTACCTGCGCATCATCGGCAACAGCATTATTGACATCGGGGTGCATACCCGCGGCTGGGACAAAGACAGGGTCTTGAGATTTCTCAGCGAAGAAGCATTTCAGGAGCGCTCCGAAGCCGAAGGCAAGTGGCGAAGGGTGCAGCGCAGCAGTGTGCAACTTTGCAGCTATTTTGACGGCCTTATCGAGATTTTGGATTTGCGCGATGAGATTCGCAGCATCGAAGGCGAAGCCTTTGATCTGAAAAGATTTAACGAAAAATTCCTGAGTTACGGCTCGGTTCCGGTCAAGTATATTCGTAAGCTGATGCTCGAAGAGCTGGAAAAAAATCTTCCTGAAGATCACTCTTCCGATTCCTTGAAGCGGTAGAAGTTTTTGTCGTTAAAGACCCAATAAGGAGTGCGGACGGGTGTGCCTTCCAGCATAGGATACCAGGGGCTGAGGGCGGGCTGTTCGTTGTTGGCCACCACGTGCATTTCGGCCGGAGGTGTGGCCCCTTCCACAAAGAGAAGATAGCGCTGCCCGTTGCGGCCCTCGGCCGCAGCCGCTATCAGCATGGCATGCGAGCCCCCGCTTTTTTGATAGACGATATCACCCGCCCGTGCTTCAAAGCGGCTGATCTTTTTCAATTGCTGCATCCACATTTTCCAGCTGGCCGCCCCGAGGGTCTCATTCAGATATTTTCTGAAATCGCTGTAAGGGAAGCGAAAGGGCTGACCGGGATACTTCCCGGAGAACCAGATCCGGGGATTGATGACTTCCCCTTTCGCATTGCTGAATTGCAAGTCATCGTAGCGGCCCTGCTGATAGAGATATTCGGCATAGATGCGCATGATGAGCTTTCGGCTGTCCTGTACGTTGTTCTTCACCGGAATGTCAATGATGCCGGCATGTCCGTTTTGTTGCAGAGCCACATCGCCCGTGTAGTAATGCAGCACAGTGTGCGAGGTATCCACCGGAAGTCCGGCCAGCCAGTCAGCGAAGCTGCCGTCCTCCGTTTTGAGCCGGCTTGTGGCCGGGGGAGCGGGATAGAGGGAAGAAAGCGGAACACCATTCTCCGACTTCGAAAAATAATAATATTTCTCTGCCGGGGCCTCCTGTCTGCCACAGGCAGCGAGGAGCAGGAAAGCGGCCGCGATAAGGGTAAGAATTCTCATATTTCGAAAGATTAGAGTCCGAAATTAAGGGCTGCCTCGCATTTTTTACAAAAGGGAGCGCGGCTTATTGCTTTATCCACTTTCCGTAGTGACTGCGCCCCTGCCCGTCACTGAGCCGGTAAATGTAGATGCCGGAAGGCAGGTGCCCGGAAAAATCTTTTTGACCCTGCCTCGCGCACCGTATTTTTACTTTTCTTTAGCCATGGTCAAACCGATGCGCATATTTTTGATTTTTTTGCTGAGCAGCGGCCTGCTCATCGCTTTGGTCTTTCTTTTCCCTTCGGGAGTTATTCCGCTGGGCGAAGATTTTGAGCTTCGCTTTTTCAGCAGGGAAGAGTTGCTGCACCCCGGTGAAAGGCCGATGGTAGACATCAGCCACATTGTGGAAGCCATCGACACGGGGACGGCAGGGAGCCTGGTGCCGTTGCCTGCGGCCGATACCGCGGAGACAAAGGGAATTCCGGCCGACAGCCTGCCACCGAAGGCTCCGCCCGTACGTTTTGTCACGCGCAGCATCGAGTATCCGCCCGGAAACGACAGCTGCCTGCAGGCCTTTTTTCGTGCTTTGCAGTCATTGCCCGGCAGCGGGCAGCTTATCCGCCTCCTGCACTACGGGGACTCGCAGATTGAAGGCGACCGCATCACCTCGGTTTTGCGCCACTATTTTCAGTCGGACCCGGCCATTGGTGGCTGCGGCCCGGGCCTCTTGCCGGTCAGGGATGTTTTGCAGGGCCGTCTTTCGCTGCGCATATCCCGCAGCGACAATTGGGTGGAGTATTCCACCTATCTGAAAAAAAAGCGCAAATCGCCTCACCACGACTATGGTCTGCTGGGCGACTATTACCGCTATATTCCCTATCCCGACTCTGCCATGCTCGCTCTTTACGATTCGCTCCGTGCCGACAGTCTTCCCTTTCCCAAAGCGGATACCGTGACGGCCTGGTGGCGGGCCGAAAAGCTGCGGCTCGGATATCCCGCTGCGCGGAGAGCCGAAATTTTCAGAATTATCTACAACCACAACCCCCTGCCGCTGCCTGTGGAGCTTGTATTTGCCGACCGCGATACCCTGATTGACACGTTGCCGGGCACCGGGCAGAGCCTGATCCGAAACTTTCGGCTCGATACGGCATTCAGCTCCGTTTTTCTCCGCTTCAGGGCTCCTTTCTCCCCGGATATCTATGGCTTTGCCCTCGATTGCAAAGAAGGGATGGCCGTGGACAATATCGGCCTGCGGGGCAGTGCCGTGGTCAACTTTGCCACTATGAATGTGCATGAGCTTTCGCGGCAGTTGCGCTACCTCAATGTCAAAATGCTCATCCTGCAGTTTGGGGTCAATGTCGTGCCCTATGTGACGGAAAAATATGGCTTTTACGAACAGCTCTACTACCGCAATCTGAAAGCACTCAGGAAAGCCATGCCGGATCTGCCGGTACTGGTGATCGGGGTGAGCGACATGGCCCGAAAAGAGGGAACCGGCTATGCCTCCTATCCCAATATCGAAAAGATAAGGGATGCCCAGCGCAAGGCAGCTTTCAGGGCAGGTTGTGCTTTCTGGGATCTCTACGAGGCCATGGGCGGGCGCAATTCGATGGTGAGCTGGGTGCAGCACGACC
>WFPF01000022.1 GCA_015487695.1 Chitinophagales bacterium | reverse complement strand
TTACCCGCAGTTTCGCCATCCACCTGGAAATCTACCGGTTTTTCACTTGTCAGTTCATATTCCCCCGAGCGAAGGCGATGGATATTGCTAAACCAGCGGTGCCAGCCAAACAAGATGGCAAGAAGGTAGAGTGGCAGCAAAATACGCGGAAAATCATTGACCACATAGGCATCGATGAGGCCGTCACGAATGCTGGCATCGTTGGCCAGTCGCATATTGTAGCCATACTGATTGCTGTTGAAGAATGTGATCAGAAATGCATTTCCGCTGACATGGACCGACTTGCATCTGAGCTGATAGCGAAACGGGCGGTAGGTGAGCAAATGACGCAATATCCTGTAGGCATAGCCCCAGAAGCCCCTTCTCTTGCTTGCCGAAAAGGATTTGGCTATAAAACCGTCAAAACCCAGTCCGGCAATGCTGCAGAAAATACGACCGTTGGCCCTGCCCAGGTCAATCCACTCTTCGGTATACTGCGAGATGTTCTTAATCACTTCCCGCGGGTTCATCGGGTAGTTGAGGTGCCGCGCAAGGCCGTTGCCCGATCCCATCGGCAGCAACAGGAGTGCAGTTTCCCGATGCATCATTTCCGGCAGTATTTCATTGATGGTACCATCGCCACCCGCCACCGCAATGATATCGAAGACACCCCTGCTGAGCGCCTCACGCACCAGTTGGCGGGCATGCCCTGCGTGCTCCGTGTAGTGGATATCGTAGTCGAAATCGCTTTGCAGATAGCGAGCTGCCCAGCTTTCCAGTTTCCTGGTCAACAACTTCTGCGCCCCGGCCACGGGGTTGATGATAAAACAGATTTTTCGTTTCACTCCTACCCCGCCAATTTATTGTTTAACATGGCATCAATATACTGTTGCAGTATGGCCTTCAGTTTCCACTCCAGCTCGTGACGTACCCCCGGAAAATCATCGGAAAGGTCATTCTCAAGCAGAGGGTCTTTGTCGGGATCATAGAGGCCCAGTACCTGCTCCCCGTCAAATTGAAGTAAAAAGCCGGCTGTAATAATCTGATAAATGCCATTCAGATAACTTACGGAGAATCCGCCCTCATTGCTGAGCAAGGGATCTCCGATACAGGTGTAGGGGCCGGTGTATCCGGCAAGTTCGAGTACGGTCGGGAGGATATCACTTTGCTGAACCACCTTGCCCGAGCGCAAACCGGAAGAAAGACGCGGATCAAAAATGGCAATGGGTATGTCAAACATCCCGGCCGGATTTTTATATGCATCGCTGATGGCCGGGCCGGTGTGGTCAGCCGTGAGAATAAATACCGTATTGTCAAACCATTCCATTTTCGAAGCCTTCTGAAAAAACTGCTGCAAGCTGTGGTCCGCATAGGATATGGTCTTCAGCAAATCACTTGCCTCGGGGTCTGCCAGCGGCCGGTAATCATCGGGAAGGGTGAAAGGATGATGCGATGACAAGGTAAAAATGACCGCTGCAAAAGGGGAAGGCAGGGTGTCCATCACGTCTGCCGTGAATGAGAGGAAGGGGCCGTCAAATATGCCCCAGTTTCCGTCAAAATCGGCCTCATTGCCATATTTCTCCATTCCAAAGAACTCATCGAATCCGGCCTTGGGCAGAAATTTGTCGAGTTGCATGGTATTGCTGCGTGCGCCATGGAAGAAGTAGCTGTGATACGAGACTTTTTTGAGGTAATCACCCATGCCGTCAATTTCATTGGAAGAATAGGGCGAACTGATAAACGGGTCGGGCATCAAAGGTGGCAGACCGGCTGTGATCGAAGCAATGGCATCGATGGAGTGCTTTCCGTTGGCGTAGGCATTTTCGAAGACCAGAGAATGCCGGAAAAGGGAGTCGAGAGAAGGAGTGTAGCCCCGGCCGTCATTGAAGAATCCGATATACTCGCTGGAAAAACTTTCGAGCAGGATGACCACGATATTGGGCCGCCCCGGACGGTCAAATGCGGCCGTCAGGGGCGAATGTGCTTTCATGATTCTTTTAAAGGGGTAGATCCGCTCCGCATCCGCGGGGCTCAGATA
>WFPF01000021.1 GCA_015487695.1 Chitinophagales bacterium | reverse complement strand
GCCTTTTCCCCTTACTTTTTCCTGTTTTCGACAAAAATTTCGGGTGTAATTCATAAGCAGTAGTAAGTCAGTGCATTATAATTTTTTATCTGCTTTTTTGGGTGACCCAGAGGGTGACTTTTACCTATTTTCGAGCATGTTTGTTCGAAAAAAGAAAAACAAAAGCGGAGTAGTTAGTATTCAGGTTATCGCCAAGATAAAGGGTAAATCCAAGCTTATTAAAACCATTGGTAGTTCAAAAAAAGAAGTTGAAATCGAAAGGTTGTACAACTTGGGCAGGCAGAATATAAGCACTTACCAGGGACAACAAGACATGGACTTCTTTTCAGAAGATCAATCGGTAAAATCGACATTACAACAGATTACCTCTCATATTGAAATTGGCCCGGAACTGTTACTGGGAAGTATATTCGATCAAATTGGCTTCAATCGTATCAACGATAAGCTGTTCAGAGACTTGGTAATTAGCCGTTTAAGTAATCCGGCAAGTAAATTAGGGACAAGCCAATACCTTCTTCAATCAAGAAACATCAACACACCGGTTCAACAGATATACCGCTACCTGGATAAGCTCTATTCCACTCAAAAGGATATGATCCAACAAATAAGCTTTGAACACACTTTAAAAGTATTAGATGGGCTTATTAACATTGTTTTCTATGATGTAACCACCTTGTACTTTCAGATTGATGAAGAAGACGAGTTTCGTAAAAGAGGTTTTTCGAAAGAGGGAAAACACCAGAATCCACAGATTGTCCTGGGGCTACTGGTCAGCGTGGATGGTTATCCACTGGCCTTCGATATCTTCGAAGGGAGCAAGTTTGAAGGCCATACCATGTTACCGGTAATAGATCGCTTTAAAAGGAAATACAGTTTGAATAGGCTGGTTATTGTAGCCGATTCCGGTTTGTTATCCAATCAAAACATTCAAGAATTGAAAGCCAAAGATTATGAGTTCATTCTGGGAGCAAGAATTAAAAATGAGTCTGAACAAATAAAAAAGCGCATACTCGCATTAGGGTTAAAAAATGGAGAGAGTAAAATCATAGAAAAAGAAGATGGACTAAAACTTATAATCAGCTATTCAGATAAACGGGCAAAGAAAGACAAACATAACCGGGACAGAGGCTTGCAACGATTAGAGAAACAAATCAAGGCTGGCAAATTGACCAAAGCCAATATCAATAACAGAGGCTACAACAAGTACCTTAAAATGAGTGGAGATATCGAAATAAGCATTGACAGGGACAAATATAAGGCCGATGCCAAATGGGACGGTCTAAAAGGGTACCTGACGAATACATCGCTTTCTAAAGACCAAATTATTGAGAACTACGGGCATCTTTGGAAAATTGAAAAGGCTTTTCGAATATCAAAACATGATTTAAAAGTAAGGCCAATTTACCATAGGCTTCAAAGGAGAATAGAGGCACATATAACCATCAATTTTGTGGCATACAAGATTTACAAGGAGCTGGAAAGACAATTGAAGGAAAAGCAAACAGATTTAAGCCCGGAAAAGGCTATCAACATTGCTAAAACTATTTATCAGGTAGAGGTAAAAACAGAAAATAGAATAATTAAACAATTATTGCTGCTTAATGATCAGCAAAAGCTTTTAGCTGAACTTTTTGATTTTGGGTGACCCAGTGTCGAAAACAGGAAAAACCCCGCACTCGGAGAAAAGAATCGTAGAAGTTCAAGCATGTTTCGACAGGCTCCCTGATGCTCCCTCCGTTCGATCAGGGCTCAGCAACATGACAGCTTTCGAGGGTCAGAGTTGAGCAAAGCGAACATCGGAGCGGAAGTCCGGGATACCGGATATCAGCTCACAGTCACCTTGCCCCTCTTGCGCTGATGTACCTTTCGGGCTTTCCGTATGCGAACGGCCACCACCTTGTATTCGGGACATTTGGCTTCGGTATCGTATTCGTCAGAAGTGATCATATTGATCATGATTTCCGGAAAATGGAAGGTCGAACTCAGAATTCCGGGATTGACCTCATCCGTTATGTGTGCTTTGATATCGACCTTGCCCCGGGCCGATTCCACGCATACCAAATCTCCTTCTTTGACCCCGATTTTCTGTGCATCATCAGGGTGGATCAATAGCAGATCCTCGGTCAATATTTCCACGTTCCGGGTCCTTCGGGTCATGGCACCGCAGTTGTAGTGTTCCAGTTCGCGGTTGGTCGTCAGTATATAAGGGTACTCTTTCCCGTGCTTCCGGATCTCATCGCTCTCGTCAAATTCATGAAACTCAAATTTTCCGCGACCGATCTTAAACGACTCGGTATGCAGGACCTTGGTATCGCGGCCATCGGGGCTCACCGGCCATTGCTTTCCGTTGATGCCGAGCTCTTCCCATTTTATTCCGGCAAAGAAGGGGACAATACCCGCGATCTCTTCCAGAACGCCTTCGGGCGTATAGGGCGCTTGTTTGTAGCCCATCCGGTTCATTATCTCCACGATAATCTGCCCGTCCGGTTTGCAGCCTTCCAGGGGTTCCACCACGGCATTTACGCGCTGCACCCGCCTTTCCCCATTGGTAAAGGTGCCGCTCTTCTCGAGGAAAGAAGCACCCGGCAGAATCACATCGGCATACCTGGCTGTCTCGGTCATAAACAACTCCTGAACGATAACCAGGTCCGTGTTTTCCAGTGCCCGGATCACCTTTTTTGTATCGGGGTCCGTCTGCACCACATCCTCCCCGATAATCCAGATGGCCTTGAGCTTGCCTTCGAGGGCAGCGTCAAACATTTCAGGGATTTTATACCCGATTTTATCGGGCAGCTCGCACCCGTAGAAGGCTTCATATTTTGCTTTGATCTCAGGATTGCTGACATCCAGGTAGCCGGCCCCCTGGTGAGGCTGAACGCCCATATCGGCCGCGCCCTGCACGTTATTCTGACCTCTGAGCGGATTCACTCCCACACCGGGTCTTCCGATGTTGCCGGTCAGCATGGCCAGATCGGCAATCTGGATGACCGTAAAGGTTCCCTGCTTGTGCTCGGTAACACCCAAGCCGTGGAAAGACATGGCATTGGGCGCACTTGCATAGGCGATGGCAGCTTCTCTCACCAGTTCGCGTTTCACACCGCTCACGGCTTCCAGTTTGTCCAGGTCGAGACCAAGAATTTCTTCTTTAAACTCCTCATAGCCATCGGTGCGCTGATCTACAAAACCCTGATCCACCAGTCCTTCGCTGATAATGTAATACATCATCATATTCAGAACGGCCACGTTGGTGCCGGGCCGCAGGGCCAGATGATAATCGGCATAGCGGGCCAGTTCGGTGCGCCTCGGATCAATGACAATAAGTGTTTTGCCGCTCATGGCGGCCTGCTTGATGCGCGCACCGGTCACCGGATGCGCTTCGGTGGGGTTGGCCCCGATCACCATAATGCAATCGGTCACCTCCAGGTCTTTGATGGAATTGGTAGCCGCTCCGGTGCCAAAGGTTACCTGCATGCCCAATGCCGTGGGTGAGTGGCACACCCTTGCACAGCCGTCAATATTGTTGGTGCCAACCACTGCCCGTATAAATTTTTGCATCAGGTAATTCTCTTCATTCGTGCAGCGTGCCGAAGAAATGCCGGCAATGGAATCGGCACCGAATTTTTCTTTGTAGGCATTCAGATGTCCGGCTATGTAGTCGTAGGCTTCATCCCACGATACTTCCTCGAATTTTCCATTCTTTTTTATCAGGGGCGAACGCAGGCGATCGTCATGTTTGTAAAACTCAAAAGCATAGCGTCCTTTCAGACAGGTGTGCCCTTCATTTACTTCGGCATCGTAGGGCGCCCTGATAGAGAGCACTTCATTTCCGATGGTAGCCACTTCCAGGTTGCAACCTACCCCGCAGTAGGTGCAAACGGTGCGCGTTGTTTTCTCGGCAAAGACGGCTTTGGACTGATAAATATCGGAAATGGCCGATGTGGGGCAGGCCTGGGCACAGGCTCCGCAACTGACACAATCGGATTCAAAGAATGAAACGTCATTTCCCTTGATGATGTGGCTGTCGAAACCGCGGCCGGCCATGTTGAGCACAAATTCGCCCTGCACCTCATCACAGGCACGCACACAGCGGTAGCAATTAATACACTTCGAAAGGTCTGATGTCATATAGGGATGACTGAGGTCTTTTTTCCGGTCGAGGTGGTTTTCACCTTCCGGATAGCGGACTTCGCGGATGCCTACACGCGCGGCCACTTCCTGAAGTTCACAGTTGCCATTCACTTCGCAGGTCAGGCAGTCCAGCGGATGATCCGTCAATACCAACTCGATGATGTTTTTTCTCAATTTCCTTATTTCGGCCGAATTGGTGTATACATAGCTTCCCTCCGAAACGGGGGTATGGCATGAGGCCACGGTTTTTCTGCGCCCGTCTTTTTCAAGCGCCACCTCCACACTGCATACCCGGCATGAGCCGAAGGGTTCCAGATTGGGTGCGTCACAAAGCGTGGGTACGAGATCCTGATCTTTCACCCTTCTGATGAAATTCAGTATGCTTTCTCCTTCGCGGATGGCAAAGGCCTGGTCGTCAATGTAGGCTGTCGGGGTCATGATGCGGTGGTTTGTGTTTCGAAATAAGGGTTCAACTCATTTTCAAAGTATTTCAGGGCATTCATCACGGGAAGCGGGATGCCTCCGCCATGGGCGCAAAGCGAACCGGCTCGCAGTGTCTCGAGCAGGTCTTCCAGCAGTTCGCGATTGATTTTATACTCTTCGTTGCGGGCTTTCAGCATCATCTCATGTCCTCTTTTGGTGCCCAACCGGCAGGGGAAGCATTTTCCGCAACTTTCGTAAGAGGCAAAATCAAAGAGGTGGGCGAGATAGTCGATAAGAGGAAAGTCAAGCGGAATGGAAACCACCGAAGCATGGCCGAGAAGAAAGCCATGTGCGGCAAAAGATTCGAAGTCGAGGGTCAGTTCATCTACTTTATCGGCCGGCACCAGTCCGCCCAGCGGGCCGCCAATATGAAATGCTTTGATGGACTTGCGGTAGCCTCTTCCCAGCTCATCAAATACCTGACGCAGGGGCGTGCCCATTTCCACCTCGTAGATGCCGGGCCGGTTGAAAGCACTGTCGAGGCTGATCAGTTTGGTACCGCTTGATTTGTCCGTACCGAGGCGGGCGTAGTTCTCTCCTCCTTCGCTCAGGATAAAATGCAGCGCGGCCAGGGTTTCCACATTATTGACCACCGTAGGCTTCTGATAGAGCCCGGCTGTGGTGGGATAGGGCGGCCGCACCCGGACTTCGGGACGCTGCCCTTCGATGGAATTGATCAATGCCGTCTCTTCTCCGCAAATGTATGCCCCCTGTGCCCTGATAATTTTAAACTCAAAGTCGAAATCCGTTCCCAGTATCTTTTTCCCGAGCAAGCCCTCCGCTCTCAGCTCATCAATGGCCTGCTCCACAGCCGTGATGGATTCGGGATACTCGGCCCGGATGTAGAGGATGCCGTATGAAGCTCCGGCAGCAAAACCGGCCGTCATCATTCCGAAGAGCACCGAATGGGGTTGCATTTCGAGCAGGTAGCGATCGGAGTATGCCCCGGGGTCTCCTTCATCGGCATTGCAGATAATAAATTTTATATCTGATTTTTCCTTGCGGCAGGCCTCCAGCTTGAATCCCATGGGGAATCCGGCTCCACCCCGGCCCCTGATCTTCGATTTCTTTATTTCCTCCAGCACTTTTTCGCTACCCGATGCAAGTATTCCGGGCAGTGCGGCATAATAGGATTTCACCCCTTCAAAGTCACGGGTCAGCACCGGAGTGCCAATGGCTCCCACATTGTAGCGATCGCTCCACTTGCCTTCTCCTTTCAGGATCATAGCAATTTCTTCGGGTGTCTTGGCCGAATAGTTGTGCCCGTCAAAATGGAAAGCTCCATTCTCGTGGCAGCGGCCAAGACAGGTCATATGACCGATTTCCGAAGCATCCAGGTGTTTTTCAATTTCCCTGCGAACCGCATCCTGGGTGCCGGCACAAAGGCAGGCCGAGCCGTTGCATATGTAGGCTTTCTTCCCTTTGTTCTCAGGCTTCATAAAGTCGTAGAACGTGAGGGTGCCATAGAGGGAGGCTTTGCCCATCAAAAATTCATCGGCCAGTTGGCTCAATGCCTCCACGGAAGCGGTGCCGCTTTCACGGGACATTTCGCCCATGCGGGCAAAGAGATTGTTTTCCAATCCTTTACGGCCTGATAGTTTGCTTAAATTCTTACTCATTATTTGCTAATCTGTTCTCTGTTAATTTTCAATCTCTCGGGCCATGCATAGCAGGTAAATCGATTTTCCCTGCTGAAAGCGATGAGTGTGATGCCGAGTTCTTTGGCAAAATCCACCGCGAGGCTCGAGGGTGATGAGACCGCAGCTAAAACCGGCACTCCGGCCCGAAATGCTTTGGTCACAATTTCATATGAAATCCTGCCGCTGACCAAGAGGAACTGTGCCCGCTTGCCGGAAGCGGCCGGCAGCAGGGCCCCGATCGCCTTATCCACCGCATTGTGCCGCCCGATGTCTTCGCGGATGGCAAGCAGATTGCCCTGCGCATCGAAGAGCGCTGCGGCATGGCAGCCCCCTGTCTGGCCGAAAATCACCTGCTCTTTGCTCATCTTTTCAAACAACCCGGGAATGATGGCGGCATCCACCAACGCTTTCGATTTCAGCTTCTCTCCTTTGACCGAGAGATCGTCCAGCTCCCGTTTGCCACAAATGCCACACGAAGACACCGAGAGCAAAGTCCGGCTGTTGACATAGGAGTCGCCCGATTCCTCTTCCGGAATACGCACATCCACCGAGTTGATATAACCCAGGTCGTTGTATTCCACACTCCCTAAGTTCAACATTTTTTGGCCATTGTACAAGTCTTCGGTGTAGAGAAGCCCTCTGACAAGGTCTTCCTCATCTCCGGGTGTCCGCATAATCACGGTAAAGGGTGTTCCGTTAATCCGTATCTGGAGCGCTTCTTCCGCTGCCAGCCGGTCGCCTACTCGCTGCCATTGCCCTGCCATCCATTTCAGGCCTTCATATTCCGGTGCAGGGCCGGCACTCATGACAGTCCGCTGATTACACCATTGTCATCAATGTCCATCCCCTCGGAAGCCGGCACGGCCGGAAGACCCGGCATGCGCATCATATTGCCCAAGATGGGAATCACAAATCCGGCACCGGAAGCAAACTCAAATTCCCTGACCGTAACGCGAAAGTTGCGCGGTCGCCCGCGAAGCGAGGCATTGTCAGAAAGGGATTTTTGGGTTTTGGCCATGCATATGGGCAGGTCATTCAGGCCGAGGGCCTCTATCTGCCGCAGTCCCTTGCGGGCCTGGGCGGTATAGTCTACCCCGTCAGCACCATATATTTCCCTGGCGATGATCTCAATTTTTTCCGTAATGGGCAGGCTCCAGTCGTAGAGGGGTTTGAAATCGCTTTTCCCTTCCTGGACGGTTTCCACTACGGCCTTTGCCAGGTCCTTTGTTCCTTCTCCGCCCTTGGCCCAGCCTTCCGATTTTACCGCTTTGATGCCCATTGCAGCACATTTCTTTTTCACCAGTTCCACCTCTTCTTCACTGTCGCTGTAAAAACTGTTGATGGCTACCACCGGCTCGAGCTTGAACTTGCGAATGTTTTCGAGGTGTTTCTCCAGGTTTTCAAAACCTTTTTCCACCCGTTCGAGGCTGGGTGTATTGTATTCTTCTTTGGGTGCGCCCCCGTGATGACGAAGGGCCCGGATAGTCGCTACCACCACCACGGCTTTGGGTTTCAGCCCGGCATAGGCGCATTTGATATCCAGAAACTTTTCGGCACCGAGGTCGGCACCAAATCCGGCTTCCGTCACGACATACTCCGAAAGGCTCAGTCCGGTTTTGGTGGCAATGATGGTATTGGTTCCCTGGGCAATGTTGGCAAAGGGGCCTCCGTGAATGATGGCCGGATTGCCCTCAAGCGTCTGTACCAGGTTCGGTTTGATGGCATCTTTCAGCAGCAGGGCCATGGCACCGCGGGCATTCAGATCCTTTGCCCAAACAGGCGACTTGTCCCACTTGAAGCCTACGAAGATATTGCCGAGTTTCTCTTTCAGGTCTGCGATGTTTTTTGCCATGCAAAGGATGGCCATCACTTCGCTGGCCGGTGTGATGTTGAATCCGTCTTCCCGCGGCACTCCATTGGCGGTTCCTCCGAGCCCGATGACGATCTGCCGCAGGGCACGGTCGTTCATATCCATTACCCGTTTCCACAATATTTGCCGGGGATCCATACCGAGGTTACGGGTTTTTGACTGCAGATTGTTGTCGATGAGAGCCGAAAGCAGATTGTTGCTCTTCTCGACCGCAGCAAAGTCTCCGGTAAAGTGGAGATTGATGTCTTCCATGGGAATCACCTGCGAATAGCCGCCTCCGGCAGCCCCCCCCTTGATTCCGAAGACCGGGCCCAGAGATGGCTCACGAAGCACTACCATAGCCTGTTTGCCAATTTTGTTGAGACCTTCGGTCAGGCCGATCGAAACCGTGGTTTTGCCTTCTCCTGCCGGAGTGGGTGTCATGGCCGTGACCAGTATGAGCTTGTTCTGATTTACTTTTTCATCATCAATAAGATGAAGGGGAAGTTTCGCCTTGTATTTTCCGTACAGTTCGAGGTCATCTTCGCCAATGCCCAGCTTCCGGGCAATTTCAACGATTGCCCGGGGCTCTGCCGCCTGTGCAATCTCCAGATCAGAGGGTGTTTTCTTCATTCGCTTGCTGATTAATACATTAAAAAAAGTTGCTTTTTTTGAAGGCAGAAAATTACAAATAAATCCTAATGCTTAAAACGGGTGTCAAGGACCTTGAAAATATGCAGCACCGCGGGGAAAACCGCTTCGATTGATTCCGTGGCGCCCTTCGATGAGCCCGGAATGGCCAGCACGAGCGTACGGCCCATCAGGCCGGCTACACTGCGCGACAGCATGGCATAAGGTGTCCGGTCCTGGCCATAGGAACGGATGGCCTCTTCAATACCCGGAATTTCGCGATCGAGATAGGGGCGAATACTTTCGGGCGTAATGTCGCGGGGCGAAAGGCCCGTACCCCCGGTAAAAATAAGCAGGTCGGGGGCCAGCTGCCTCAGATATTCCATTTCCTCTTCTATCGCTTCTTTCTCGTCAGGGATGATTTTATAGTATTTTTCGCGGATGCCGTATTCGGCCAGTTTTTCGGCTATGGCCCTTCCGGCACGGTCTTCTTTCTTGCCCGCAGCAATGCTGTCCGAGCACACTACGATGGCCAGCTCTGCCGGCCTTTTCATATTCACCGGATAGCTGCTTTTGCCTCCTTTCTTCGCCAGCAGCCGTATTGCGCGAATTTCGATTTTGGGATCAACCGGTTTCAGCATATCGTATAAAGTAAGTGCCACAATACTGGCTCCGTGCATGGCCTCTACCTCCACTCCCGTCTTGTAAATGGTTTTCACCTCCATCGTCACTATGATTTCCAATTCCTTGATTTCATAATGGACTGCGGCATATTCTATCGGCAGGGGATGGCAGTCAGGGATGCTCAGATGGGTGTGCTTCACGGCCAGCAACCCGGCAGCCCGGGCCGCTTCAAACACATTGCCTTTCGGCACTTTGTTTTGCTCGATTAATTCAATGGTCCCGGCTTTGCTGACAAGCAGTACGGCACGCGCCTTGGCATACCTCAGCGTATTGGATTTGTGCGTAATGTCTACCATGACTTTATTTATTTGTTTTCCATTGATGATTTCCGTCTTCCAGAATTTCCTTTCCAAATATCGGAGCGCGTGCTTTTATGGCATCTACCAGAAAGCCGAGGGCTTCCCTCGATTTGTGGCGGTGTCCTGATGATACAAATACGAAAAAGCAAATGGAGCCGGCTTCTACTTTTCCCAGGCTGTGATATACATGGAGGCAGCAGAGCTCAAAGCGCTCAAAAGCCTCTTCCCTTATTTCATGTATCACCCTGTTGGCAATCTCCTTTTGTGCACTGTATTCAATGGCCTTCACACGGCTGCCCTGCATTTCATCGGCACGCACCTGACCGAGGAAGAGGTGGTGAGCACCAATGTGTTTCTTTTTTTGATGGGCGGCTACGGAGCCTGCTATCATTTCCGGATCGATGGGACCCTGTATAAATACATCTTTCATTTTCCTTACTTTCATTAGCCTCCTGCAAAGGGAGGAAAGAGGTCGGCTTCGTCTCCGGCCCGCAGTTTTATCCGTTTCTGTAATATTTCACCGTTGATGGCCAGGGCACTCACCTGACCTTTCAAAAGGGGATGTTTTTCTTCCAGTTGTTTCAACAGATTTTCGCTGTCGGGCTCAGCGGTCAAAGCTATTTGCTCCGAATCGGTGCCCGCCAGTTCGGCCAGGCGTCCAAAATAATTCACCTTGATTTTCATTGCCATTTTTTCCATTCCCGCAGGGTGTTAAGGTTTACGAACAAGTGCCCGGGCAGCTCTTCATAATCCTCCAGTTGAAGGTAGTGATAATTCATTTTTTCAATGGCCTTCTGAAGTTTGAATTCCCCGGCAAGAATCTGTGATTCGATCACCGGAACGGCCTTGCGCGAATAGCGGGCCGCCAGTGGCTCGATGTGCTTGTCGTGCCGGGGCACGAGGGCGTCCGCTTCAGGATGTATTTTGAGCAAGTCGATCAGGCGCCCGCTCAGAAAAGGCATATCGCAGGCCATGACAAAACACTGTTCGTTTTGGCAGTGCAGAAGGGCCTCACGAATGCCGGCCAGCGGACCGGTGTTCTGATAGCTATCTGCAAAAAGGGGGTATCCGAGGGCTTTCAGACCGGGGTCGCTGCCAATGATGATCAAATCATCACAATGGGGCCGAAGAACATCAATAACCCATTGTATCAAAGCTTTCCCCCTGAATTGGCTCAGGGCTTTCGGCCTGCCCAGGCGGCTGCTTTTCCCGCCCGCAAGTATGGCGGCTGAATATTTGGGGGATTCATTCATTGCGGGATAAAATAAACTTCCACTTCTTCGCCTGCCTGCACCTCGTTTTTGTCGTGCGGAATTTTAATGATTATGCTTGCTTCGCTGAAGCTCTGTAGCATATGTGATCCTTGTCCATCGAGCGGCACGGCACGGCCCTCTTTTACTTTCCCGCTGAGATACCAGGTGCGATCGCCCCGTTTTTTCACCTTTTCGGCAAGCGGCAAGACGCTTTGCAGGAGTCCGGGTTCTGCTGCTCCCAGCATTTTTTGAAGGGCCGGCAGCACATAGAGGTAAAATGAATTCAGTACCGAACGCGGGTTTCCGGGCAGCCCGAAGGCCACACAGTCATCGCGCAGGGCAAAGAGCAGCGGTTTGCCGGGTTTCTGGCTGACTTTATGAAAAATCATCTGAAATCCTGCCCGCTCAAGGGCCCCGGGTGTAAAATCATAATCCCCCACAGAAACACCTCCGCTCAGCAGCAGCAGGTCCGATTTTGCAGCTTCCAGTTTCACCCTGCTGCTCAGCAACTCTTCGTCATCGCGAACTTTCATCGTTTTGGCATCGAGACCTTCCCGCTGAAGCGCCATGCGCAGCATCACACTGTTTGATTCAAATATTTTTCCCCTTTGCAGGGGCGCTCCCTCTTCCAGAAATTCGCTGCCCGTGGCGATGATGCTCACCCTGGGCCTGGCATGCACATCGACATGTGCCACCCCTATCGAAGCGAGGAAGCCGATGGCTGCCGGATTAAATCGCTTCCCCTGCCTGAAAGCAATATCTCCTTTCCTGATCTGCTCTCCCCGCTGACGGACGTGGAGGCCTTTTTTCTCAGGTACTTGTTGCAGGACAATTTTCCTGGCGCTTCGTTTTACATTTTCCTGCATGACCACCGTATCGGCTGATTCGGGCAAGGGCGCACCCGTAAAAATGCGCAGGCATTCGCCCTTTTTTATCCCGGGTATTTGCATGGCGCCTGCACTTGACTCTCCCACAACTACGAATTCATTTCCTTCTTTGAGGTCGTCAAAGCGGATGGCATAACCGTCCATGGCAGACTGATCAAAAAAGGGGTGATCATAAGGTGCCGGAATATCGCAGGCAGCATAAAGACCGGCTGCTTCTTCGAGCGCCAGCCTGACCCGGGCTTGTGCCGGAATGCGGGACAAGATCAGTTGAATGGCTTTTTCGGGGTGAATCATAATTACAAAAATAAGAGCTTGAAACTTGCCATGGCGAGGACAAGTGCCAGGGCTCTGCGCACACTTTTCTCGCTCATCACCCTGCTGCCCAGCAGGCTTCCGGCCAGCCCTCCGACAAGCACCAGTCCTATCCAGACGGGAAATTCATGAGCAAGGTGCAATTGCCCCGAACGAAAGAGCCCGGCCAGCCCTGCCGCTGAATTTACAAAGATAAAAGCAGCCGATATGCCCGCTGTGGTCTTCATGTCGGCCCAGGCAAAGATGATGAGCAGCGGGCTGAGAATGATGCCCCCGCCAATACCGATCAGACCGGAGAAAAATCCGATGAGCAGCCCCATGAGGATACCTGCCCACACAGGCATTCGGGCAGGCGCTTTCTCTTTTGTGCCCGCCAGGCCGCTCACTTTCAAAACAGCAAAGAGGAGAAAGGCCCCCAGTATGATTTTATAGACCTGCCCCGGCAGATGGAAAAGGCCTCCGGCATAGGCTGCCGGTGCAGAAGAAAGCATCAGAATTAAAAAAATGCGTGTGTTAAAATGTCTGCGGGATCGATAGGAAATGAAAGAAAGGGCCGAGACAAAGAGATTCAATATCAGGGCAGAGGCCCTCAACTCGTCCGGAGGCAAACCGGCCAACGCAAAAACAGCCAGATATCCGCTGGCTCCGCCATGACCCACCGTGGCATAGAGAAACGCCACGAGCAACAATGCCAACTTGAGGAGAAGAGTCATCTTTTCTGCATTATCCTCCGATTGATATCATGGCCCTGTTTTTCTCAAACTCTCCTGCTGCCCCTTTGCTTTCAAACGGAGGAAGGCCTCCCCGTGCGGCATGTTTGGCCGTGATGCTTTCGACAATGTGTTTTTTCACATCGCCACCGCTGCGAAGAACGGAGAGGAGATCGCCTTCTTCTCTTGAAAAAAGACAATTTTTTATTTTTCCGTCAGCTGTCAGCCGGATGCGGTTGCACGTACTGCAAAAGGGATTGGTCACCGAGCTGATAATGGCAAAAGTACCCTCGGCTCCCCGGACCCTGAAGTTCCTTGCGGTGTCGTTTTTTGCATCCTTGATTTTCTCGAAATCGAATTTGCCTTGTATGAGCTCCAACATTTCCGCGTAGGAAACCGTCTTGCCGTAGTTCCACTTGTTGCACGCAAAGGGCATGAATTCGATCAGGCGCACATGCAGCGGCTGTGAGCGGGTCAGTTCTATAAAATCAGGCACCTCGCTCAGGTTCTGCTCACGCATGACCACCATGTTGAGCTTTACGTGATAGCCTCTGCTCACGGCTGTTTCCACGTTTTTCCATATGGTCCGGAATGAATCTTTCTGCGCAATGCCTTTGAATTTCTTCTCATCGAGGGTATCCAGGCTGATGTTAAGCGAACGCAAGCCAATGGAATCGAACAAATCAAAAAAGCGGTCGAGAAAAAATGCATTGGTGGTGATGGCCAGCTCCACAGGCAGGCGGCCCAGGCTTTCGATGATCTGTGCCGCATCTTTTCGTATCAGGGGTTCTCCCCCGGTCAGGCGTATCTTTTTTACCCCGAGCGAGACAAAATGCCGGGCCAATGTGATGAGTTCATCGGCCTGCATCAGCCGGGCCGGAGGCATAAACCGCATGTGCAGATCGGGCATGCAATAGATGCATCGCAAATTACAGCGATCGGTCAGTGAAATGCGCAGATAATCATGTACTCTGCCAAATGTATCGAGCAAGGGCATATTCAAAAATAAGCTTTCCGCAGAGACTGGCGCTCAGTCTTCGAAGCCGATTTTTTTATGGGTACCGTCACAGTACGGTTTTTTGGAAGATCGACCGCAGCGACAAAGAAATATTTTTTCCCTTTCCAATATTTCCTCTTTTCCTTTGTAGTTGATTTTGAGTGGACCCTGAAGCAAAAGCGGTCCGTTCTTCAGTACCTCCACTTTGCAATTACTTCTTTCCTTTTCCATTACAAATTTATTTTAGTCTCCTAAATTCAATTTGTTGATTAAAGATTCCAAATGGGCGGCCTCTTCCGGCTGCAGGCGGATCTGAGTATAAAACATTTCCATCATCGGTTTGATCTCTCTCATCATGTATCGGCCCCGGTTGCTGATGCGGATGGCCATCTTCCGCATATTGCCCGGCCATTTTTTCCGCTCCACCAGTCCCTTTCTTTCGAGCTTGTCTATCAGTCGCGTAAGATCCGGATTGCGGTCGGGGAGCCGGCTTTTGATATCACCGGCACAGAGCGGCTCGGGCAGGTTGCGCTCAAGCAAAAGCAATATCTGATAATGCTGAATACCTATTTCAAAAGCTTTTAATATGCGCTCCTGCCTGTTTTTTAAGGTGCCGGCCACATACATAAGCCGGTTGATACTCTCCTCCGCATGCAGCCTGTTTTGGGTGTTTTTATTATTCATCTGTTGCAACAAATTTAATCTAAAAATAAATTTAGGACTAAATTTTTAAATGAGTCGTGTTAATTTCATTGGCTGCGTAATTTGCTTTTCCCGATTCTTTTATTTTAGAGCATCAAAAAAGTCCAAACCATGAGATTCAGTCTATTTTTTCTCTTTCTTCTTTTCTCTTCATGGCTGCAGGCGCAGCACAGCACGGAAGAAATTATTGATCAATTGCCGGTGAGGAGCATCGGGCCGGCCGGCATGAGCGGCCGGGTGACAAGTATTGACGCGGTACTCGCAGATCCCGATATTATTTATGCCGGCACGGCTTCGGGTGGCCTGTGGAAAAGCACAGACGGAGGCATTCGCTGGAAAGCAGTGTTTGACAAAGCACCGCTGCAATCCATCGGTGCGGTGACCATCGATCAGCGCAACCCCGATGTCATATGGGCGGGTACGGGAGAGGGCAACCCCCGAAACAGCCATAACAGCGGCCGCGGCCTTTATCGCAGCCCCGATGGCGGCCGAAGCTGGGAACGGGTAGGCCTTGAAAACACCCGCACTATTCATCGCATTATCATCAATCCGCAAAACAGCAACGAAATATACGTGGCAGCCCTCGGATCTGCCTGGGGGCCCAATCCCGAACGGGGCGTATTCAAAAGTACGGATGGAGGCAGGCACTGGAAGAAAGTGCTCTACGTAAACGACAGCACGGGAGCTGCCGATTTGGTGATGGACCCGAAAAACCCGCTCAAGCTGATCGCTGCCATGTGGGAATACGGCCGGAAACCCTGGACCTTCCACTCCGGAGGCACGGGGTCGGGATTGTATATCACCGTGGACGGAGGTGAAAACTGGAAGGAACTGGGCAGCAAAAACGGCCTGCCCGAAAAGCCACTGGGCAGGATTGGGCTGGCCATCGCACCCTCCGACCCCGACCGCGTGTATGCGCTTGTGGAAAGCAAGGAAATTGCGCTTTATGCATCGGAAGACGGAGGCTATCATTTTGAAAAAAGAGGAACCCAGAATGTAGGAAACCGGCCCTTTTATTATGCCGACATCTACGTAGATCCGCAAAATGAAAATCGCATTTACAGCCTCTGGTCCATCGTGACAAAAAGCGAAGACGGAGGGAAAAGCTTCGAAACCCTGCTGAGCTACGGTGATATCCACCCGGATCACCATGCCCTCTGGATCGACCCCGCCAATCCTGATTTTATCATCAACGGTAATGACGGAGGCCTCGCCATCAGCCGCGACCGCGGGAAGAGCTGGCGTTTTGTGCAGAATCTGCCCGTTGGACAGTTTTACCACATCAATTACGACATGGAAACCCCGTACAATGTCTACGGAGGCATGCAGGACAACGGCTCATGGGTGGGGCCCAGTGCTGTCTGGCAGCAGGGCGGCATCCGCAACCATTACTGGCAGGAGCTTCTTTTCGGAGATGGATTCGATGTTTTGCCGCAACCCGGAAACAGTCGCTACGGCTATGCCATGTCGCAGGGCGGAAACCTTTATCGTTACGACAAAAAAACCGGCAAAAGGAGCTATATACAACCGGTTCACCCCGGCAAGATCAAACTGCGATTCAACTGGAATGCGGCCCTGGCCGAAGACCCGTTTGATAGCTGCGGCCTCTACTTCGGCAGTCAGTTTTTGCATTATAGCAACGACTGTGGCAAAAGCTGGCAGATTCTCTCGCCCGACCTCAGTACAAACGACAGCAGCAAACAGCAACAGGCCAAAAGCGGTGGGCTGACCATCGATGCCACGCGTGCCGAAAATTTTACGACCATTACCGCCATTGCTGCCGATCGCTTCAATAAAAGTGTAATTATTGTTGGAACAGATGACGGCAACGTCCAAATAACGGACGACCGGGGAGAGACCTGGAACAACGTGGCCAAAAGACTGGAAGGGCTTCCTGCCGGCAGCTGGATTCAGCAGATAGTGGCTTCCGAACTTCACGAGGGTGAATTTTTCCTCGTGGCCAACAACTATCGCAGAAATGACTGGAAACCCTATGCCTACAGAAGCAAGGATTATGGCAAAACCTGGACAAGAATTGCAGGAGAGAAAGAGGTAAAAGGCCATTGCTGGAGCATTGTACAGGACCCTGTAGCAGAAAATCTGCTTTTCCTCGGCACGGAGTTCGGGCTCTGGTACTCTCTCGATGCCGGCCAAAACTGGTCGAAATGGACACACGATTTGCCCCCGGCACCGGTGCGGGACCTGAAAATCCATCCACGGGAAAATGACCTGATTGTAGCCACTTTCGGCCGATCGGTTTTTATCATTGACGACATCCGCCCACTGCGCCAATTGGCACTGGGAGAGGATTTCACAAGCAAGCCGTTTGCATTTGCGGCAAGCGCTCCCGGTATTCTGGCCAGCTTCAAATCATTCCCTGCTCCCCGCTTTGCCGCTGATGAAAGTTTCAAAGGAGAAAATGACACCCGCAATGTGGTATTTACAATCTGGGCCCGCGAGCTGGGCAAAGCAGCGAAAAAGTCATATGCCGGGGAAGCAGACAGCAGTTCAAAAAAATATGATTGGGAAAAGATTCATATCCTGATATACAACGAGGAGGGTGACAGCATCCGGAACTACAGCGTCAAAGCCGATACCGGGCTAAACCGTGTGCAATGGAATATGGTACGCAACGGCTTTCGTTATCCCGGGCGCAGAGATATCAAAAAAGACGAAGACCCGCCTGGCGGGTTTCCTGTAGCCCCCGGAAAGTATGGAGTAGTGGTTCGTTTCGGGCCCTGGTCTGACAGCGGAACGGCAGAAGTGCTGCCCGATCCTCGCCTGCCCTTTGACGAGGAAGCCTACGAAGCCCGCCTGGCCCTCTTCCACAGGCACGGGCAATCGGTCAGGAAAGCATATCGTGTGTTCGAGGGACTCAAAGAAATGAAAGCCTCGGTGCAGCGGGTCAATGCGAACCTGAAACTGCTTCCTGACTCCGCGCAGAAAGATCTGAAGGATGCCGGCAAGCCGGTGCTGGACAGCGTGCAGGCGATGATGAACGCCTTCATGACACCGGAAGACTTTAAGGGCTATGACCACGTGACGCTACGGCTCAATAATCTTCTCTATAGCGCTACACAATATATTCTTTCTACTTGGGGCGCGCCAGATGAAAACGTTGAAAATGCCGTGGAACGTGCACGGGCCGCCACCGAGCAGATGGCTGTCCGCTATTCAAACTTTATGGAGAAACAATGGAACCCCTATGCTGAAAAAGTGGAGAGCATTAAGATTCCTCTGCTCGGGAATCCGGAAGCACCCGAATAGTGTCTCCGGAGTTCCGGAGCTATCGAAGCAAAAGGATTCGTTCCGACTGATCAAAAGGCAGGCGAAAATAATCCACTCCCGAAGCGGTAATGAAATACATGCCGGCCGGGGCATAGCTTCCTCCTATGGTTCCATCCCAGTTGCAATACTTATCAGAGGTAGCAAAAATCAGTTGCCCCCATCGGTCGTAGATCCGGTAGCTCGCTCTTTCGATATTGACAGCCCCCACGCGGTAAATATCGTTGATGCCATCTCCGTTGGGTGAAAAGGCATTCGGAAAATGAATTTGTGTGCGGCAGCTGTTCTCCACTGTGAATATATCGGTTGCCGAGCAGCCGTTTTCTGAGGTGACCCTCAGCCACATCGTACCCGGCAGAGAGGTTTTGATTTGCCTTACAGAGTCGCCCGTGCTCCATTTATAGGTATAGTTGCCCTCCGGTCCTTCCAGCGTGAGAACCGAGATTTCCTCAAAACACACGCTTGTATCTCCGATGCTGAACTGAGGAGAGGCTTTCAGGATGACTTCAATGCTGTCTGCATCGGTACATCCGTTGGCATCCGTTACCGTTACGCTGTAAATACCTCCGTTATTCACCATCACACTCTTGCTTTTCGCCCCCGTATTCCACAGGTATTTTGCATTGGATACGTTGACATCGAGGAGCACTTCACTGTTGTCGCACACATGCAGGGTATCGCCCAGAATCACCTTGGGCCGGGGATACACGGTTACATTTATTTCATCGCTGGCTGCACATCCGTTCTGATCAGAAACCGTAACGGAATAGCTTCCTGTTTTCGATACCTCATAGCTGGCCTGGGTCGAGTTGTCCTGCCACAGGAAAGACAGGGAAAGATCGGTGTTGGGAAGCAAGAGTACGGTCTCCCCCTCGCAAATAGCCGTATCGCTGCCCAAATTGGCCTGCGGAGGTGCGATGGTTTGTATACTGATAAAATCCTGTGCCGTACAGCCCAGGCTGTCGGTCACGGTCACACTGTAGAGGCCGCCCGTGCTGACCGGAAAGGAATCCCTGACGCTTTGATCTCTCCATCTGGCAGTCCATGAACTTTTCAGAGGCGTTTTGAGCATCAGCTGATCGCCCTCACACAGGACCGTATCGGCCGGTCCCAGATCAGCCATGACATCCGAATAATTGACCACGATGGTATCATAAAGCGAGCACCCCGGGAAGTAAGTCAGTTTTAAAATATAAGTGCCCGGCTGAGTCACGCGGTAGCTCTTTTCGGTACTCCCATCCTGCCAAAGGCGCTCGGCCGTATACCAGTAATATCTTGAGCTCAAAAACTTACTGTCGCCCGGGCAAAGCGTAGTATCATTTCCCAGCACATTGGCATAGACCAGGTTGGCCTTCCCGAAGGTCAGCCCCGAGTTGTTGCCACTGTCGGCACTGAATACACCGGCATTGAAGTTTCCGCTGCCGCTCACGGCCAGATCCCGGATAACGTTGTGCTCAAACTGCATGCGTGCGTTTTGCATATTCACTGTTGCCTGGACGCCCGGGAGTGAAGAGCGGATCTTTATGGGATAACAGCCGGCCCCGATGGAATACCAGCCACCCGTGATGTATTGCGTGTAGGCCGTGGTGAATTCATAGCTTTTGCCGGGCGTAAAATACAGGGTGTCGGTCTTGTTGTATTCTTCGATAACGGCATCGCCACTAAAAAGTACGACAAAGCTTTCACTGAAATGCAGACGTGCCACTCCGCTGGTGTCGGTAAACAGAATGCCGCTGAAACGGAGAGTATCGGGCCCGATATTGATGAGTTCGGGATGCGGGCCGTGAAGAATTACCAGCGATCCGGTAGCAATGAGATTAAAATTTTGTGTATTGACATACCACGAATTATATTCCTGCGATACCTGGATGATAGACCCCGAAATATCGAAAGTTCTCGAACTTGTATAATCACTCAGAAAACGCCAGCATATCATTCCCTTGCCATTCAAATCCAGAAAGCCGCTTCTCAGTTGCACATCTCCCTGCAGGTTCAGGGAAGTATCGAGGCTCCACTTGCCCAGGCCGATAAAATAAAAGTCGTTTTGCAGGGTCTGGCCCTCGGTATTGATAACGTTGTTTGAATCGTTGGCAGCCATGCGGAAAGCTCCCCGGTAGGCAATCTGCACACTTTTGCTCAGAATCAGGGACCCATGGACGATGAGCTGATTTAAACTGTCGCCAAATAGAATCGGGTTAATGGGTGTCAGTCCGTCTACCCATATCATATTGTTGCAATGAGCTGAGGGCAAATCAAGGTTGACCAGCGAGCCGGGTGCCTGAAAAGAATTTGCATCAAAAATGACGGATGTATTCTGATCGGGTATTCCTGCCCCGCCCGCACCACCGCTGCTAAGCGACCAGTGGGCGGCATCGCTCCAGTTACCGCTGTTCCCGACCCAGTAATACGTACTCTGTGCGGCCAGGGAAAAAGAAAAAATAAGCAGGCCTGCCAGGAAAGAAATTCTATTGCTTTTCATATAGAGTTAGCACATTTTCGATTGAAACGTTAAAGTTCTTCTTTTCAATGCGTCTGAATGTCATTGTTTCGTGCAATAATTAAAAAATAAAAGTGCCGAACGGGCAGAATTGTAAGACTAACTTTGCGAAAACTTATCCAAAAGATGAAAACGGTCAAACTCAAGCGCGGTAAAGAAAAATTGCTCCAACGCAGACACCCCTGGATTTTCTCGGGGGCACTGGCATTTCAGGAAGAGAAGCCGGAGAACGGAGAGCTGGTTCAGGTCTTCGATTTCAGAGACCGGTTGCTCGCTGTCGGGCATTATTACAACAGCTCCATCGCCATACGAATACTGCGCTTTGACGAGGGATTGATTGACCTTGCCTTTTTCACCGGAAAAATAAGGAAGGCCCTGGAACTGAGGAAGGCGCTCGGATTGGTACAGAATGAAGAAAACTCGGTATACAGGCTGGTTAATGCGGAAGGTGATGGCCTGCCGGGCCTTGTGGTGGACTGGTACAACGGAGTCGCGGTAATTTCCACATCAAGTGCCGGAATGAAGTTGCAGGAAGACCTAATTGTCAGTGCACTGAAAGAGGTGCTGGGAGAGTCCCTGAAAGCCATCTACTCCCGTGACGAGGAAAAGAAAGGTAAATACCTCTTTGGCAAAGGCTCCACCCCGCATCCGGTCAGGGAATACGGGCATACGTTTCTGGTAGATTGGGAAGCCGGTCAGAAAACCGGGTTTTTTATTGATCAGCGTGAAAACCGAAAAAAGGCCGCAGCCTATGCCCGCGACCGGAAGGTGCTCAATGCTTTCAGCTACACGGGAGGTTTTTCGGTATATGCGCTCCACGGTGGTGCTGCACAGCTTGACTCTGTAGACTCCTCAGGCCCGGCCATCGATCTGGCAATTAAGAATGTTGAGCTTAACAAGCTTGCTGAAAATCACCGTGGTATCGAAGCCGATGTATTCGACTATATGAAAGATCACAAGAATGAATACGATATGATCATTGCAGACCCTCCGGCATTTGCCCGCAGCATATCGCGAAGACACAATGCCGTGATTGGTTATAAGCGCCTCAATGCGCTGGCGATGAGCAGCATCCGGGCAGGTGGTATTCTTTTTACGTTTTCGTGCTCGCAGGTGGTCGATACCCGCTTGTTTGAAGATACCATACGGGCAGCGGCCATTGAAAGCGGAAGGAACATTCAGGTATTGGAGCGCCTTTCGCAGCCGGCAGATCATCCCGTCAGCATCTATCATCCGGAGGGAAATTATTTGAAAGGTCTGATTTTAAAGGTGGACTAGAGTCGGTTGCCGTCAAGCAATCCCGAGACCTGCTTTTTTATAGACTGAATGAGTGCATCCGGAACGGACTTGCAGCGGCAGGCTTCGACCAATATGCTTCGGTATTTTTTCTCAATTTCTATCTTCTCTACACAACAGGGATACTTTTCTACTTCACAAAAAACCGCTTTTTCTTCATCCCCGCTTAGCGCACCATCCAACGCCAGATAAACACGGTCCATCAAGGCTTGGCATTCCTCCCTGGATAGCAAACACTTTGTTTTCTCACTCATCGATAAAAATTATTGATACCCCATTGTTTTTGCATAAGATTTGAGCTTTTCCTTCAGCATATTTCTCGCACGATGCAATCTCGACCGTACGGTACCGATAGGAATGTCAGTTATCTTAGCAATTTCTTCGTAAGAAAAGTTCTCTACATCACAAAGAAGTATGACTGTTCTGAAATCTACCGGCAGGGAATTCAGTGCCTTGGTCACTTCATCTCCTATCATTCCCGAAAAAATCTCGTGCCTTAAATCTACGTATTCTACCCGGCTGTTTTCTTCATTGTCCTGATATCCGATAAAATCCTCATAATCTACCTTGGTGGGTTTTTTGGATTTCTTCCTGTATTCATTGATAAATGCATTCTTCAGGATTTTGAAAAGCCAGGCTTTGGCATTGGTTCCGGCATCATATGAATCTATAAACCGAAAGGCTTTCATGTATGTTTCCTGCACCAGATCATTGGCATCTTCCTCATCATAGGTGAGGTGATAGGCAAAGTTGTACAGGGCATCGATATGAGGCATAAACTCCTCATGAAATATTTTATCTTTTAGCTCAGGGCTGTATCTTCCTTTTTTGCTCACGTGCTTCTCCTTTTTTTGTGCGGTAATAAGCATATTTTTTTTGCTTTCTTACTGCATAAAACGTGCCTTTTGTGTTAAAATATTACTTCTTGGGAACTAAAAATCAATTCGTCCTTGTTTTTGGGCTTTTTTAACACATATAGCCTCTACGGCCAGGACATCAAGGCTTTTCCAGCCAAAGGAAACCATGCCATTTTGCCCTGATTTGACTGACTATTTGACAAATAACGCTTTATTCTGATTCAAAAACAAGTGTCCGGTAAGGCAATTCCTTCCAGATATCATCAATCTGAAGGCAAAATACGGGTTCCGCTTTCTTCTGATTTTCAGGGTCTTTTTTAAGCCTTGTCACAAGCATCATCCCCGAACCGGCCTGCAGAAGTTTCTGAATGTTTTTCTCAAGCGGAATCACTACGGGAAGCTTTATTCTTTCTTCCGCATCAGAATGGGGTGATTTCAAATTTGGAAATTGAATCCGGAGCTCTTGCCCCAAAAGCTCATCTCTTGAGTGAAACAGCTCCTCCGGCACTTCATCTACCAAATACTTCAGCAGGCGGGTATCCCTGATATAGAGTAAGAGTTCAGCGGATTTGGCGCGGGGTTTCAGATGTTTCAGTCCGGCATAGGCAGTAGCCAGAAATGTCTCATTTGAAAATTCAATGCTGATGATTTCTTTTTTATCCATAAAATAAGCTGCCACGGCAAAAAGGTCATCCCTGCTCACGAGCCCTTTAACGGCATCAAAATATTCTTTCCCGTTGAACACCTGCACGGCAGAGATACTCGTGGCGCATTTAAAGTGTTTTCTCGGGCAGGATCTTTTCCCGTGCAATCCGCATGGCCGGCAATTCAGGTCCAGATTGCTTTGCGCTACTCTCCCGTACTCCGAAAGAGGACCAAAGCCAAACTCCGGCACCGTTGATGTAAAAATGGCCGTATGCCGGGCGTTGACAGCCGAAGCAAAATGAAGCGGTGCACTGTCGTTTGTGAAAACGTGATCTGCCTTTTCCATGAGCGCCACGGTCTGCATCATACTTAGTTCTCCGCAGAGGTTTACGGTATCAGGATGAATTTTTTCAAGTGCAGATGCCTTTTCTCTCTCTCCCGCAGAGCCCACAAGAAATACCCTGTGCGTAAGGGGCAGGCGTCTGAGCAACTCTTTCCATTTTTCTACCGGCCATTGTTTGGTAAACCAAAGAGAAGACGGTGCAATGACAAAGTAGGCTTTGCTTTCTGTAATCGACTTTACTTTCAGCCGGTCCTGCTCCGTTGGGTAAAGGGTCGGGCGGGGAGGCTCAGACCCGGGCGCTTGCAAAAACAAGAGATTTCTCTCCACTTCATGAATGGGCCGGCCATCTCTGATGTCGGGAATGCGGTGAGGTATTTTTCCCGAGAATAAGAAAGAAAGCGGGTTTTTATCAAAAGCACTTCTTCGCCCGGCACGGGCCAGTAGTGTGATCAGGCCACTCGAAAAAAAGCGCTGCAAATTGAAAATCTCGGTATATCGCGTTTTCCTGAGCCCGGCAATCAGGCGAAAAAGATTCCGGTATTTTCCGTTCTTTTTATCCCAGACAAAGAGGCGGTCTACAGAGGGATGATTTTCCAGCAGAGACTCATTGCCTTTTTTCAGCAAAAAGTGAATCTCGGCATCCGGGTATTTCTTCTTCAAAGCATCGGCCAGCACGGTGGCCAGTACCACATCACCGATAAATGCCGTTTGAATGATCAGGAACTTTGCCCGGCTCATCATGTGCGGATTGAATTAATTAATCCAGAGTACGGGCCACTTCCACTTCCGTATACGCTTCGATGATGTCGCCCACCTTAATGTCGTTGAAGTCTTTGATGTTCAATCCGCATTCCATGCCTGAACGTACTTCTTTCACATCTTCTTTAAAGCGCTTCAGCGAGGCAAGCTCACCGGTATAGACCACGATGCCGTCACGTACCACGCGGGCTTTTGCATTTCTCGGTATTTTACCGTCAATCACAAAGCAGCCCGCCACCGTGCCGACTTTTGTGATTTTAAAGGTTTCGCGAACCTCGGCATTGCCAAGAATCTTTTCTTCAATGGTTGGTTCGAGCATGCCCTCCATGGCAGCTTTCACGTCATCAATTGCCGCATAAATAACAGAATAAAGCCTGATTTCGATATGCTCTTTTTCGGCCAATTGTCTGGCCTGTACCGATGGTCTTACCTGGAAGCCGATAATTACGGCATCCGATGCGGAGGCCAGCATTACATCTGTTTCCGTAATGGCACCCACGCCTTTGTGAACGGTATTCACATGAATTTCCTCTGTAGAAAGCTTGATCAGCGAATCGGCCAGCGCTTCTACCGAACCATCCACATCACCTTTGATGATGACATTAAGTTCCTTGAAGTTGCCAAGGGCCAGTCGCCTTCCGATTTCATCGAGGGTAATATGTTTTTGTGCTCTGAGTCCCTGTTCCCGCTCAATTTGTGCTCTTTTGTTGGCAACATTCTTGGCTTCCGACTCGGAGTTATAGACTTTAAATTTCTCTCCGGCCTGTGGCGCTCCGTCCAGTCCGAGAATCTGCACCGGATCGGAAGGTCCGGCCTCTTTCACGCGCTTATCTCTTTCGTTATACAGTGCTTTGACTTTGCCCATATGACTGCCGGCAACCAGTACATCCCCGACATGAAGCGTCCCTTCCTGTACCAAAACAGTGGCCACATATCCGCGGCCTTTGTCCAATGAGGCTTCTACCACGGTGCCTTTGGCGTTTTTATTGGGATTAGCTTTCAGGTCGAGCATTTCGGCTTCCAGCAATATTTTTTCGAGCAGGTTCTCTACATTTAATCCCGTTTTTGCCGATACATCTTCGCTCTGATATTTACCTCCCCAGTCTTCTACCAGTAGGTTCATGTTGGCAAGCTGCTCCTTAATTTTTTCGGGATCGGCATTTTCCTTGTCCACTTTGTTGATGGCAAAAACGATAGGCACACCGGCAGCCTGTGCATGGCTTATTGCCTCTTTCGTTTGCGGCATGATGGCATCATCTGCCGCCACCACAATCACGGCTATATCTGTAAGCTTGGCACCTCTGGCCCGCATAGCCGTAAAGGCTTCGTGACCCGGAGTATCCAGGAAAGTGATGCTTTTGCCGTTTTCCAGGTTGACTCTGTAGGCACCGATATGCTGCGTGATGCCTCCCTTTTCACCGGCAATCACATTGGTTTTACGAATGAAATCCAGAAGGCTCGTTTTACCGTGATCCACATGACCCATGATGGTCACAATCGGTGGACGGGGTTTCATTTCTTCGGGATTGTCTTCTTCCTCCTCCTCAATAATGCCCTCATCCACATCAATGAATTCTACTTCATGATCATATTCGCTCGCTATCAGTTCGATTATTTCGGCATCCAGGCGCTGATTGATGGAAGCAATCACACCCAGGCTCATGCAAACTCCCAGCACATCGGCCGGTTTTACATTCAGAAGCGAAGCCAACTCCGAAACCGAGATAAACTCGGTTACCTGAAGTACTTTGCTTTCATCCTGGGCGATTTGTTCTCTTTCGGCTTCTTTTTGTTTTTCTTTTCTGCGCTTGGTTCTCAGCGCTTTTCCTTTGGGCGTACCGATGCCGGCTATTTTCGACATGGTCTCCTTCAGTTTCTCCTCAATTTCCTTTTCGGTAATTTCCCTTTCCTGCGGCCGGGTTTTTGCCTTGGCGGCCGATTTACCCACTCCGCCTTTTACAATGCGCTTCCGCCTTCTTTGTTTTCTGCGCTCTTTGTCTTCCGAAGACGAGGCAACCGGTTTGCGTTCCGGTTTCTTCTCTGCTTTGGTCGGAAGATCAATTTTACCCATAATTTTGGGGCCTTTCAGCTTCTCCGCTTTGGCCTTGATAATTTCATCTTTCACCTCTTTCACTTCCGGCTCTGCGGCTTTCTCCTTTTCTTTGGGTGCTTCAGCTTCTTTTTCTTCTGCCTTTTTCTCCGGAGCAGGGGGCTCAACAATCTCTTCCTCTTTTTTCCCTTTGCTCAGATCCACCCTGCCAATTACCTTCGGCCCTGTAATCTTCGTTTTTTCAGGACTGATCACTTCTTCCTCTTCTTTGACTACGGGCTTCTTCTCAATGGCTTCGCTTTTGCTCAGCGATCCCTTGATCAGAACTTCTTCTTCCTGCGTCTTTCTAAACACTCCGCCAATGATGGTTTTGCCACCCGTTTCTTCCCCTTTGGCCGCTCCGATTTTTATTGACTTTGCCTTCTCTTTCATTTGGCTGTCCTTATGAAAGTCCTTAATCAGCAAGTCAATTTGTTCCTGGCTCAGCTTTGTGTTCGGAGACGGATCTACCCCGTCAAAGCCATGGCTTTGCAAGTGCTCCACCAACGTGTGCGCACCTACTCCGAGTTTACCTGCTAACTGCCCCAGGCGTTTTACCTTACTTAAATCCATATATTGTTTTATTCTTCTTCAAATTCTTCTTTCAATATCTTGACGATTTCGTTTACCGTTTCCTCCTCAAGATCTGTGCGCCTTACCAATTCATCCTTGTCCAGATCCAGCACACTCTTGGCCGTATCACACCCAATGGCTTTCAGCTCGTCAATGATCCAGTTGTCGATTTCATCGGCAAATTCATCCAGATCAATATCATACTCTTCATCATCCGTATCACGGAATACGTCAATTTCATAGCCGGTCAGCCTGCTGGCCAGCTTAATGTTAAGGCCTCCCTTGCCAATGGCCAGCGAGACCTGGTCGGGCTGGAGATAAACGGCAGCCGTTTTGTTTTCTTCATCCAGCTCCATCCGCGAAATCTTGGCCGGATTGAGCGCCCTTGAAATAAAGAGCTGGGTATTTGTGGTGTAGTTGATAATGTCGATGTTCTCGTTTTTCAACTCACGCACAATCCCGTGAATCCGACTTCCTTTCATCCCCACACAGGCACCTACCGGATCGATGCGGTCGTCATAAGACTCTACCGCCACTTTTGCCCGTTCTCCGGGTTCTCTCACAATTTTTTTGATTGTGATCAATCCGTCAAATATTTCGGGCACCTCCAATTCAAGCAATTTAGCGAGAAATGCGTTATCTGTACGGCTTAAAATGATCAGGGGGTTGTTATTTCGTGTATCCACTTTTTTGACCACGGCCCTGACCGTATCTCCTTTTTTGAAATAATCTGACGGAATCTGTTCGCTTTTGGGCAGGATGAGTTCGTTGCCTTCGTCATCCAGAATCAGTATTTCACGCTTCCATATCTGATAGACCTCTCCGCTTACAATTTCTCCGATGCGGTCACTGTATTTTTTCATGACCTCATCCTTTTCCAGTTCCATGATCTTGGATTTCAGCGTTTGACGGGCGGCCAGTATGGCCCTGCGGCCAAATTCAATGACTTCCAGCTCCTCATACACTTCTTCTCCCACTTCATAGTCAGGCTCTATCTTGATGGCCTCCGAATAGGCTATTTCCTTGTTCGGGTCAACCACCTCACCATCGGGAACCACTTCGCGCTTGCGATATATTTCGAGGTCTCCCTTGTCGGTGTTTACAATGATATCGAAGTTCTCGTCCGACCCGTATTTTTTGCGAAGCAGGGTCTTGAACACGTCTTCCAGGACGCGCATCATGGTCGGGCGGTCAATGTTTTTAAAGTCTTTAAACTCCGAAAACGATTCAATTAATTCTACACTATTCATATCTTTTCTATTTAAAAGAGATCAATACTTTGGCCGATTCGATCTGCTCAAATGCAATCCGTTGTTCGGCATTCTCCTGTTCTTTTGATTTATTCTTTTTCTTTTCTTCTTTTTCAATGACAATTGCCTCTTCCTCTACGGCCTTCAGCAATCCTCTTTTATGTTTTCCGTCTTTTGTTTTAATGCTCAGCTTGCGGCCAATGTTTTTTACATACTGCCGCTTCAAAGCGAGAGGACGGTCCACTCCGGGAGACGACACTTCCAGCGTATAATGTTCGGGGACCAGTGCCTCCTCCTCGAGCTGCGCTTCCAAAAAGCGGCTGATCTCGGCACAGCGCGCGATGGTCAGCTCGCTGTCGCTGTCAATAAACACCTGAATACGCGCCTTCGGAAGCTCTTTTACCTCTACCACAAACTGATCGCTTCCTTTCAGTTTCTCCTCCAGCAGTGTTTCTATTCTTTCCTTTACCATCTCTTCGCTATATCCACAAAAAGAGGGGACTGTAACAGTCCCCTCAAATTCAAGTCTTGCAAAATTACACTTTATTGACGGGAAGTTCAAATTTGCCTCTGCTGCTTTCCCGTCTTCCCTGTTCCCGCTTATAAACTCTTTCTTTTCATAAAAAATTCCGGCTGCTTTATTCTTCCCATCCGGGATTGCCATAGACCGTTTTTACCTGGTAAGGAAAGCGTTCACGGTATTTTTCGGCCGTTTCTGCCAGAATCATTTCCCGCAGGCCGGCAATGCCCTCTTTGTGCAGGGCCGAGATGAAAACAGCCCGCCCGTTGCTCTTCTCCAGCCACGACTTTTTCATTTCAGCCATGATCTCGTCTTTCACCTCTTCTTTCAGATACTTGTCAAAGTAGCGATCACGATAGAGGTCCATCTTGTTAAAAACCATGATGACGGGCTTGTCCTGGGCATTCAGGTCGCGAAGCGTTTCGTTGACTACCTGAATCTGATCCTCGAAATGCGGATGGGAAAGATCGACCACATGAAGCAGGACATCCGACTCAATTACTTCATCGAGGGTCGACTTGAAACTCTCCACAAGATGATGCGGAAGTTTCCGGATAAAACCAACGGTATCGGAGAGCAGCATGGGCACCTGGTCGATGACAATCTTGCGAACAGTGGTATCGAGGGTGGCAAAGAGCTTGTTTTCGGCAAAAACCTCAGATTTGCTTAGCAGGTTCATGATCGTAGATTTCCCCACATTGGTATAGCCCACCAGGGCGACCCTTATCATTTTGCTGCGTTGCTTTCTGCGGGTTTGATTTTGCTTGTCAATCTGTTTCAGTTTTTCCTTCAGCAGGGCAATTCGCTTCTGTGCAATTCGCTTGTCCGTTTCAATTTCTTTTTCACCGGCACCCCGCATACCGATACCCCCTTTGATCCGGTCAAGGTGTTGCCACATTCCCCGGAGGCGCGGCAGGAGGTATTGCATCTGGGCAAGCTCCACCTGGTTTTTGGCCTGTACGGTCCGTGCACGCTGTGCAAAAATGTCGAGAATGAGCATGCTTCGGTCCAATACCTTGGTCTTCAGCTCCTTCTCGATATTTCTTTGTTGCGAGGGTGTGATTTCGTCATCAATGATCACCAGCTCAATTTCGTGCTTGTCAATGTATTTTTTGATTTCTTCCAGCTTCCCGCGTCTGACATATGTGCGCGAGTCGGGGTGGGTTACTTTCTGATAAAATGAGCGGACCGCTTCGGCACCGGCCGTTGAAGCCAGAAATGCGAGTTCATCCAGATATTCATTTAATTTTTCTTCCGTTTGATCCTGATGTACCAAACCTACCAAAACAGCCCTTTCGGGCTGCATCTCCGTTTTTATTTCAATCATATACTTTTTTCTGCTATTGAATTTAACGCCCCGAAGTTATGCATGGTTCAATTGGCCATTTCCGACATGAACTTCAGGCGCATAACCTGAATCTCTTCCATAGTGATGCCTTCGTCCTGCAATTCCTGAAATGCAATATCCAACGAATCGGTTTCGGCCGTGCTGAAATAGTCATAAATCATGTCCTGGATATCTTCCTCGAGCAAGTCATCCACGTAGTAATTGATATCAATCTTGGTGCCTGAAGCCACAATAGACTCCAGTTCTTTGAAAAATTCATCGCGGCTGAGACCTTTGTTGTCGGCAATTACTTCGAGGGGGATTTTCCGGTCGATGTTTTGAATGATATAAACTTTCAGCCCTGATTTCTGGACGATGGATTTTACCGTCAGATCACTGGGGCGGTCTATGTTGTTTTCTTCCACATATCGGGCAATGAGTTCAATAAATTTCCGGCCGTACTTCAGTGCCTTGCCCCGGCTCACTCCGGTGATATTGGCCAGCTCATCCATAGAGATCGGATATTGCGTAGCCATATCCTCGAGCGAGGGATCCTGGAAAATGACAAAGGGCGGCAGGTTCTTCTCACGGGCTACTTCTTTTCTCAATGATTTGAGCAATTCCACCAGGCGGGCATCCAGCGCACCGCCTTTTTTATCGGATTCGTCATCGGCTTCTTCCATGGCTATAAAATTGGCATTCAGTGCGATGCTGATTTCATAGGGTTTCTCGATATAGGCTTCTCCCTTTTCTGTCAGCTTGATCAGACCATAGCTTTCGATGTCTTTATAAATCAGGTTTTCGAGCATGGCGGTTCGAAGCACCGAACTCCAGAAACGCTCGTCATGGTCTTTGCCTATGCCGAAAACATCCAGTTTCTCGTGACCATAGCTTCTGACCTGTGCCGAGTCCTTTCCCGTAATCAGATCAATGACATGAGGCAGCGGGCGGTCTCCGTTTAATTGTGCAATAACCCGGAGCGCATCGCGCAGCTCTTTTTTCACTTTTATCTGTTCTTTGGGATACTTGCAGTTGTCACATTCTCCGTTGCCACACTGGCTCGTATCGTATTCTTCTCCGAAATAGTGAAGCAGAAACTTTCTGCGACAGGCAGCCGATTCGGCATACGCACTGATTTCCATGAGGTGCTGATGGCCGATTTCCCGCTCGGCCACCGGCTTGTCACGCAGAAATTTCTCCAGCTTCTCCACATCTTTATAGGTATAGTAAGCAATGCACTTCCCTTCGAGGCCGTCTCTTCCGGCCCGCCCGGTTTCCTGATAATAGTTTTCAAGGCTTTTCGGGATGTTGTAATGAATTACAAAACGCACATCGGGCTTGTCGATTCCCATTCCAAAGGCAATGGTTGCCACAATGACGTTGATTTCTTCCATAAGGAACTGATCCTGTGTGCGACTGCGGAGCTGGGCTTCAAGGCCTGCATGATAGGGCGCGGCACTGATACCGTTCACATTCAGTGTGTCTGCCAGTTCTTCCGTAGTTTTTCGGTTGAGACAATAAATAATACCCGACTTGCCCTGGTTCTGCTTGATAAAAGTGACCAGGTCTTTGATGGCATGGCTCTTTTTCCCTTTGGGCCTGATTTCGTAATAGAGGTTATCGCGCAGAAAGGTGCTGATGAATATCCTCGGATTATCCATTTTCAGATTCTTCATGATATCGGCCCGCACCTTGGGGGTGGCAGTTGCCGTAAGTGCAATGAGCGGAATTTCCTGTTCCAGCTCGGTTATCATATCCCTGATTCTCCGGTATTCCGGACGGAAATCATGTCCCCACTCCGATATACAGTGCGCCTCATCTACCGCAATGAAGGAAATTTTGATGGCTTTGAAAAATTCGATGGTGTCTTCTTTTCCCAATGTTTCGGGAGCCACATAGAGCAGCTTGGTTTCACCGCTGACGATGTCCTTTTTGACTTTGGTTTTCTGGGTTTTATTAAGCGAGGAATTCAGGAAGTGAGCCACATTTTCATTGCTGCTGTAGCTCCGCACCTGATCCACTTGGTTTTTCATCAGCGCGATGAGCGGAGAAATGATAATGGCCGTGCCCTCCATCATAATGCCGGGCAACTGATAGCACAGGGATTTGCCACCCCCGGTCGGCATGATCACAAAGGTGTCTTTGCCATCGAGCACACTTTGAATGATTTCTTTCTGATTTCCTTTAAATGAATTGAAGCCGAAATACTCTTTCAGCGCTTGATTCAGGTCGCGGTCTGCTGCAATCATCGTCTATATGGGTTAATGCAAGGCTTTGTTTTTTAAATTTACGCAAAATTTAAACGCAGATTTTACTCGCCCGGGAGATATTGTCTTAATAAAATAGATTCCTTAAAAAAGTGTAAAGGGTGTAGTAAAGTTCAATTTAATACCATTCTACTCACAAATGCAAGTTTTATCAAAATGAATAATACCTATGCCGCCATCATGGCCGGAGGGATCGGAAGCCGTTTCTGGCCTCTGAGCCGGGAGTCACACCCCAAGCAGTTTTTGGATATTCTCGGTACCGGGCAAACCCTGATTCAGTCAACGTACGAGCGATTCAAAAAGGTGTGCCCGAAAGAAAACATCTACATATTGACCAACGAGCGCTACCGCGATCTGGTACACGAACAATTGCCCGAACTGAGCGATGCGCAGATATTGGGCGAGCCCATGCGTAAAAATACGGCTCCCACCATTGCCTATTTCAGCAAAAAAATTGCAAAGATCAATCCCGGGGCGGTCACCGTGGTGGCACCCTCCGATCACCTGGTGCTCAATGAAGATGAGTTTGTGGATGAAATTCAGCGGGCTGTATCCTTCAGCAAGACCCACGATGCCCTCTGTACGCTCGGTATTAAGCCTACCCGGCCCGATACGGGCTATGGATATATTCAGTATCGCGAAGAAACCATGGCACCGGGAATACACAAGGTGAAAACCTTCACCGAAAAACCAACCCTGAAGATTGCACGCAAATTTTTGGACAGCGGTGATTTTCTGTGGAATTCCGGGATTTTCATCTGGAATGTAAAAAGCATATTGAAAGCCTTTAAAAATCATCTTCCCGAGGTGGACGAGGTCTTCGAAGAAATCCGGGAGCAACTCAACACCCCGGAGGAAAAGCCCTACCTTGAAAAAGCCTTCAGCCTCTGTTCCAACATTTCCATCGACTACGGAGTGATGGAAAAAGCCAAAAACGTCTTTGTAATTCCGGCAGATTTCGGGTGGTCCGACCTTGGTACCTGGGCCTCGCTTTATGCCAACCTGCCCAAAGACGAAAACGACAACGCCCTCGTAGAGTCCGACATCCTTATTGACGGTGCCCGGGAAAACATCATTCGCGGCCCGAAGAAAAAACTGATCATTGTCCAGGGACTCAAAGACTTCATTGTAGTGGACACCGAAGATGTCCTGCTCATTTATGAAAAATCGAGGGAGCAGGAACTCAAGCAACTGGTCAAAGACATAAAAAGGGAAAAGGGCGACCGGTATCTCTAATTGAAGCTCATTTCAGCGATTCAAATCTTTGCAAACATGTCAACACCCCCTATCATCTTCAAAAGCAAACTGCCCAAGACAGGCACTTCCATCTTTGCCCGCATGTCGGCCATGGCACAGAAATACGATGCCATCAACTTGTCGCAGGGCTTCCCCGACTTTGACGTAAACCCGAAGTTAAAGGCACTGGTCACCAAGGCACTGAAATCAGGACACAATCAATATGCCCCGATGCCCGGCCTGCCTGAACTGCGAAAGGCTGTTGCCCAAAAGATCAGGAAGCTGTACCGGTGCGATGTGGATGCGGACGAAATGGTCACAGTGACATCGGGCGGTACGGAAGCACTTTATGCCGCCATTGCCGCAGTCGTGCACGAAGGCGATGAAGTGATTGTTTTCGAACCGGCCTATGACTCATACGTGCCGGCTATCCGCCTCAACGGGGGCCTTCCCATAGCCATACCCCTGGAGTATCCCTCCTTCGGAATCAACTGGGAAATGGTAAAGGCCCGCATTACGGCCAACACCCGTCTGATTATTATCAATACCCCCCACAATCCCACGGGCTCCGTGCTCAGTGCCAAAGACATGGAGGAACTGCAGCGCATCACCAGAAACACCGATATCCTTATTCTGAGTGATGAGGTTTATGAACACATCGTATTCGACCGGCATGAGCATCAATCCATCCTCCGCTATCCCGATCTGCTCAAGCGAAGTTTTCTTGTTTTTTCATTCGGGAAAACCTACCATGCCACCGGTTGGAAAATGGGCTATTGCGTTGCCTCCCCGCGCCTGAGTGCCGAATTCCGAAAAGTGCATCAGTTTATTGTCTTCAGCTCACCCACTCCCCTGCAACATGCCTTTGCCGCCTTTCTGCAATATGAAGAGGAATATCTGCAACTGCCTGCCTTCTACCAGGCCAAGCGCGACTATTTCAACAATTTACTGGCGGAGAGCCGCTTTACAATCCGGCCCTCGGCAGGCACTTACTTTCAGTTGGCCGGATATGAGAACATCTCGGAAATGGGAGACCTCGAATTCAGCGAATGGCTGACACGCGAAGCCGGTGTGGCGACCATTCCGATTTCGGTCTTCTACTCCAATCACGAAGACCATCATCTGATTCGTTTCTGTTTTGCAAAGTCTGAAAAACTGCTTGAAAAAGCCGCGGATAAACTTATTCGGCTTTGATTTGATTGTAACTCTGTCCAAATTTCAAATGCATGGATTTACGAATCAGTATTTTTCAGGTTGACCTCGTATGGGAAAACCCGGAAGCAAACAAAAAAAAGCTCAGCCGCTACCTGGCCGATATTGCCACACGGAGTGATGCAGCCCTTTTTCCCGAAATGTTTACAAGCGGATTTACGATGAAGGCTGAGAAACTGGCCGAAAAAATGGATGGCGAAAGCATCGCCTGGATGCGCGAAGAGGCCGCCAAAAACAAGCTTGCCATGGCAGGCAGCCTGATTATAGAGGAAAACGGGCAATATTACAATCGCTTTGTATGGGTTTTTCCGGACGGCAACCTGAATCATTATGACAAGCGCCACCTTTTCAGCCTGAGCGAAGAACCCCGTGTTTTCACTCCGGGAAAAAGCCGTCAGGTCATCGACTATTTGGGCTGGAAAATCTTTCCTCAGGTTTGTTACGATCTTCGTTTCCCGGTATGGGCGCGCAACGACAAGGGCTACGATATTTATTTAAATGTGGCCAACTGGCCCGTCATGCGAAGTGCGGCATGGAACACCCTGCTACAGGCGAGAGCCATCGAAAACCAGGCCTACGCAATAGGCGTTAATCGCTTTGGCAAAGACGGCCATGAAATATATCATGCCGGTGACAGTTCTGTAATCGACCCCCTGGGCAGGGTCATGATAAAGATATCTGACGAAGAAAATGTGAAAACAGTGACCTTGAAAAAGGCAGAACTTTCTGAAATCAGACGGAAATTGCCTTTTTTAAATGACCGTGATAACTTTAAACTGGAATACTGATGAAGATTCGCATCCCACGCCTCACCCTTCTGACTTTTTCCCTCTTCCTCGTCAGCGCCCTGGGCGCCTGCAAAAAGGAGGGTTGCACCGATCCTGCGGCACTCAACTACGATGCCCTGGCCCAGCGGGATTGCTGCTGCGAGTATGCCAGCACAGCTACACTTTCTTTTAAAGTAAACCCGGAATTCGGAAACAGCCCTTTCGAGTTTGGCAAGACCTTTTACCACAATAGCGGTACACCTTTTAAGATAAATTTTAGCGCTTTTTACTTTTCAGGATTTGTATTCCTGAGCGATACGGGAGAAGTGCTTCTGAAAGACCAATATGTGTATTATCGTGGCGACAGCTCCGGTTTTCAACTGACTGACGTACCCAGCGGGCAGTACACAGGGCTCCGTTTCTTCATTGGCATAGACTCTCTGGCAAACTACTCCAATCTGCCGGCACAATACGAGGCAAGCCATGCCCTTGGGCCCAAAACACCCCTCATGCACTGGAGCTGGAATGCCGGTTACATTTTCCTTCGTTTTGACGGGGAAGTGGATACCTCGCTCGTCCCGGATGACATTATGGATGATGCACTTTCGTTTCACATCGGAACAAACAAATACCTGAGCAGTGTGACGTTCAACAAAAGCTTTTCGGTGAATGAAAACACGCAGCAGGTTTTGAATCTCTCCATTGATTATGAGCAGTTTTTTGAAGGTATTGCTCTGCGAAACAACCATGTCACCCACACTTCGGATTTTCCCGATCTGACCAATAAATTTTGGCCCAACATAAGCAAAGCGTTTTCCATGCCATGAATTTCAAGGCTTTTTACATATCATTTATTACCCTGTTGTTTTTCAGCGCCTGTCAGCGTGATCTTCCGGTGACTGCCGACAACAGTCCCTACTATCCGGACATACCTTCCTATGTGCCGGAAATGCCGGTCCCGGAAGCAAATACCCTGACCGAAGCAAGGGTCAGGCTCGGAGCGTTTCTGTTTTTTGACACCCGCCTGTCAAAAGATCTAAGCATTTCCTGCGCAAGCTGTCATGATCCGGCAAAAGCCTTCAGCGATCAAAAAAGCCTGTCTGCCGGGGTGAACGGACTCCTCGGGAAACGAAATTCCCCGACACTTTTCAATTTGGGGTTTGCTCCCGATCTGCTTTGGGACGGAGGAAGTTTTTCGCTTGAGGCTCAGGCTTTGGTACCCATACAAAACCACCGGGAAATGGACATGCGTCTGGCGGAAATTGCAGAGAGGCTGAGCTCCGACCGGCATTTTACGGAAATGGCACGAGCTGCCTACGGAGATGAGCGCTATGAATCCGTAATTTTGAAAGCTCTTGCGAGCTACGAACGATCGCTCATCAGCTTTGACACCCGATTCGATGACTACTATTACCGCGGAAAGAAGGCGGCCCTCAGTGCTGAAGAAAAAGCAGGCCTCGAACTCTTTTTCAGTGAAAAAACACAATGCGCGGCTTGTCATACCCCACCGCTATTCACAGACTATAGCTACCGCGACAACGGACTTTACAATAACTACCCCGACTCGGGAAGGGGGCGCATCACACTGGCACCCGAAGACCTTGGAAAATTTAAAGTGCCCACCTTGCGCAACATTGCCCTTACCTTTCCCTACATGCATGACGGATCACTGGCTGACCTTGAAGAGGTACTCACCCACTACAATGCCGGAGGGAATGGCTCGCTCAACCAAAGTCCGCTGATACGGCCCCTGAAGCTGAGTGTGGAGGAACAAAAAGCCCTTATTTCCTTTTTAAAAACCTTAAGCGACAAGCGCTATGAAAAGTAAGCCTTCAAAATGAAAAGATCGCGGATAAACAATATGTTTTTCATGGTTGTGCTGATACTTACGGTATCGGCATGCCAGCGCGACCTGCCGGTAACGGTCAAAGACGACTCACTTCCCGAGTATGACCCCACCCCTTTTAAATATGACCTGCCGGCATATGCACCCCGGCTGCCTCGTGCCCCGGCTGACAACCCCACCACTTATGAAGGGGTGTCGCTGGGCCGTATGTTGTTTTACGATAAAAAATTATCGGGTGACAACACGCAGTCATGCGCCAGCTGCCACAATCAGGCAAATGCATTTACGGATTCGGGACGAAGGCACAGCGTGGGCATATTGGGCATAGAAGGAAAGCGCAACTCCATGCCGCTCTTCAATCTCGATTTTGCCGATCGCTTTTTCTGGGACGGACGGGCGCGAAGCCTGGAAGAGCAGGCCCTCATGCCCATTGCAGACCACAGCGAAATGGCAGAAAACCTGCCTCAGCTCGTAGAGGAGTTAAAAGCTGATAAACGCTATCCTGCCAAGTTTTATGCGGCTTTCGGCACCACTGAAATCAGTGAGGAGCTGATCGCCAAGGCCATTGCCCAGTTTTTGAGGAGCATGGTATCATTCCGGTCAAAATATGACAGTGTCCGGTTTCTGAACAAAGGATTTTTCAGCGAAAGCGAGCAAAGAGGCTATGAATTATTCTTCAGCGAGTCGGGTGGCGACTGTTTTCACTGCCACAGCGAGGGCAACCTGCTCTTTTCCACCTTCACCTTTGAAAACAACGGCTTGACCGCTGCCTCTCAAATCGAAGACTTTCCGGACCCCGGCCTCGGATCGGTAAGCGGATTGACGGAAGACTACGGACTTTTCAAGGTGCCCTCTCTCCGCAATGTAGCTTTGACTGCACCGTACATGCATGACGGACGCTTTGCCACACTGAAAGAAGTGCTTGACTTTTACAGCGACAGTTTGCACTATTCGCTCAACATCAATTATTCCAACCTGAAACGCTCACACCTCGAAGTGGGCGGAATGAAACTGAGTGAAGATGAAAAGTGGGACATCATAGCATTTCTGCATACATTGACAGACGGGTCGGCCATACGCGACAGCAGTTACAGCGATCCTTTCAAATAGATATAAAAAATGAGCAGCAGAGATTTGGTTTTTGAACGGAAATGGGCTGCCTGGCGGCTGAAAATAAAAAAGGAGCTGGGACGCCTTCCCGACCTCAATGCCATATTAATGCTCATCGGAATTCAGGAGCTGGGTGAAATTCGAAGGCAATACAGCAAAGAAGAAAAACAGGACCTGATGCACATCGGAGTCTGCACCCTGCTGAGTCCGCTGGGATACTATCGTTTTGTCGGAAGAGATGCCGCGGGATGGCCTCATTTTGAATCACTGAAACCTTTGCCCGAAATGAGCGTGAAAGAACAGGAACTGCTCCTGAAAAAACAGGCTTTGAAATATCTGGAAATGAGCGAAGGGCCGGATGAAATTGTTAAATCAAACTAAGACTTCCGATATAAGCTGTTATTTTGACTATTTTAATCGTTTAGATGGAAGCGGGAAAATTTGAAATGAGCAAAGCACAGGATAACTACGAATTATTGATCGCCAAACTGGAACAGTTTGTCCGAAAATACTACACCAATCAGCTGATCAGGGGGGGTATATATTTTTTGGCTTTGTTGCTCGGCTTTTACCTCATCGACAGTTTGCTCGAATATCTCTTTGTTCTGCCTCCGGTACAAAAGAAAGTGATCCTTTTGATCACTTTTGCTTCTCTCTTCCTGGGTCTTGTTTATTGGATCGTCATTCCGCTGGCCCGCCTCCTTCATATCGGAAAACGAATGAGTCGCGAACAGGCCGCTCGGATTGTGGGCAGCCACTTTGACGAGATACAGGACAAGCTGCTCAATGTCCTGCAGTTGAAATCGCAGTCAGAAAGTATGGAAGACTCTTCGCTGCTGCTGGCCGGTATCAATCAGAAAATAGAGCAAATAAAGCCCGTGCCCATCCTGAGGGCCATACGTTTTTCGGCCAATAAAAAATACCTGCGATATGCTCTTGTGCCCCTGGCTGTGATCTTCTTCCTGCTGCTGGGCGCGCCCGATGTACTCAGAGAAAGCAACAAAAGGCTGATCAATACGAATACCGACTTCCGGAAAATAGCGCCTTTTGAAATGCGGGTAGAAGAACCTTCCGATCTAAGCGTCATTCAGTTTGATGATCTGACAGTAACGGTCAAAGTAGACGGAGAGGTGCTTCCCGAAAAGGTTTCCGCGCTGAGCTCCGACTACAACTATCCCCTGAAAAAAAGCGATGCCCACACCTTTACCTATACCTTCCGTAAGGTTCGTGAAGACTTCACCTTTCGCCTGGGCGCAAATGGTTTTTACACCGAAGAGTATCACGTAAAGGTATTGCCCAAACCCTCGTTGCTCAATTTTGATATTCGCCTCAGATATCCTGCCTACACCGGCAGAAAAGAGGAGGTAAAACACAATTTGGGTGACTTGTTGCTTCCGGTGGGAACGCGCGTTTCATGGGTTTTTCACACGCGAAATACCGAAGAGATTGCCCTTCGTCTGAATGAAGACACCCTGGTAAATGCACGGCCCCGGGGGGAAGGCATTTTTGAATATTCGCTGCCGCTGATACAAGATCTCAATTATACCATATTCAACTCCAACCGATACATTGACAAAGCCGACAGCATCAGCTACGCACTGCGTGTCATACCCGACCGATATCCCTCCATCAATGTGAGCGAGTACCGTGACAGCAGCAAGCGGCAAATGGTCTACTTCCTGGGAACGGCTGCCGATGACTACGGCATTTCACGAATCGACTTTCAGTACCGCATCGAAAATTCCGAAGGCACGGGAGACTATCAGAGCCTGCCTGTGGGCGGAGCGGGTAAAAACAAGGAACAATTTGATCTGAGCTGGAACATTGCCGAGCTCAATCTCGCACCGGGCGACCGCCTGAGCTATCACTTCATCGTTTGGGACAATGATGCCATCAACGGACGCAAGTTTACACGCAGCAGGGAGTTTTATTATCGCCTGCCTAGCAAAAAGGAGATAGAGGAAAAAATAGAAGAACAAAGCAGGGACCTGGAAAGAAAGATGGAGGAAAAGCTGGAGGAAGCCCGAAAAATTAAAGAAGAAATAAAAACTCTGAGAGAGCGGCTTCTGCAAAAGAAAGAGCTGCGATGGGAAGACAAAAAAGCATTTGAGGAGCTCCTGCAAAGACACAAAGAACTGCAGGATGAGCTGGAACGCATGAAAAACGAGCTGCAGGAAAAATCGAGGCAGGAGGATGAGCTGAAGAAGCTGGACGAAGAGACGAAGGAAAAGCAAAAGAAACTCGAGGAGATGATGGAAGAGATGCTGGACGAAGAAAGCAAGAAGCTCATGGAAAAGATAGAGGAGCTCATGAAGGATCTGGATCAGGAGAAGGCCCTCGAGAAGCTGGAGGAGTTTGAGATGAGCAACGAGGCTTTTGAAAAGAACTTTGAACGGCTTCAGGAACTGTACAAGGAGTTGGAGTTTGAGAAAAAACTGCAGGACAACCAGAAAAAGCTCGATGAACTTGCCGAAAAACAAGAGGCCCTGAGCAAGGAATCGGAAAAAGAAGAGAGCAACCCGGAAGAACTGGCAGAGAAGCAGGAGGAGTTGAACAAAGAATTTGAAGAGTTTAAAAAGGACATGGAGGAGATGGAGAAAATGAATGAGGAGCTGGAGAACTCCAAAGACCTTGATGACTTCAGTGAGGAGGAGGAGTCGATTCAGCAAGAAATGAATGAAAGCAAAAAGTCGCTCGATAAAAAGCAAAAAAAGGATGCCTCCAGGAAGCAGAAAAGCGCGTCTGAAAAAATGAAAGAGATGTCGGATCAGATGAGCGAGATGCAGGCTTCCATGGAAATGGAGCAAATAGAAATCGACATCGAAGCCACCAAACAGCTTCTGGAAAACTTGCTCACGCTCAGCTTTGAGCAGGAAGCACTGATGAAGAAAATCAAATCAACCAATCCGAACTCACCGCGCTACCCCGAGTTAATCGATGAGCAAAATACCATTAAGCGGGACTTTCGCATGGTGGAAGACAGCTTACAGGCCCTCAGCAAAAGGGTATTTCAGCTCACCCCGTTTATCACAAAAGAAGTAAGCCGGGTCAAAGAAAGCATGTCGGGCAGCATCACAGCCTTTGCAGACCGAAAGAAAAATATCGGTCTCAGCAAGCAGCAATATGCCATGACCGGCCTGAACAATCTGGCGCTCCTTCTCGATGAGCTGCTGCAGAACCTGCAACAGCAGGCGGCTTCCATGATGTCCGGTTCGCAAATGTGCCAAAAACCCAATTCCTCGGGTCAATCCATGAAGAAGTTGCGACAAAAACAGCAGCAGCTGAGTGACAAAATCGGGCAGATGCAGCAGGAGCAGAAAGAAGGAAAAGCAAAAGAAAGTGGCAAATCCGGACAGAATGGTTTAGATTCAGAAGAAATTGCCCGCCTGGCCCGCGAGCAAAGGATGCTCAGGAAAGAAATTCAAAAGTTGAATCAGCAATTCAACAAGAACGGTAAAAATCCCTATGGAAATCTTGATGAAATGATCAAAGAGATGGAGAAAGTGGAAGAAGATCTGGTCAATAAGCGCTTAAGCACCGAATTATTCAAACGACTGAAGAAAATAGAAACCCGGCTGCTTGAAGCCGAAAAAGCAGAAGAAAAACAGGAGATGTCGCCCGAACGAAAAGCAGAGCAGGCCAGGGAAGAAGAAAAGGAACTGCCTCCTGAAATTGAGGAATATTTAAAGCAACGGAAGGCAGATATAGACCTCTATCAAACGGTTCCTCCGACACTAAATCCTTTTTATCGGGATATAGTTAACGAATATTTCAAATCCATTACTAAATTTAAGCCCTAATGGTAACACAGTTGGAACAATATAAGCTCGAACTGCCATCCTCCATCGAAGAGGTAAGCAAGGTCGAAGCACTCATTGACACGCTCAAAGAGGACTTGAATCTGGCTGATGAGATATATGGAAATGTCATCGTAGCCCTCACCGAAGCTGTAAACAATGCCATCGTACACGGCAACAAGCTCGATCCCGAAAAAAAGACCCGTATCGAAGTAGGCAGGGACGACCACAGCCTTATTTTCATTGTATCAGACGAAGGACAGGGATTTGACTACAACAATCTGCCCGACCCCACAGCTCCCGAGAACCTCACCAAACCTACCGGACGGGGTGTCTTCCTCATGAAAAACTTGGCCGACCTGGTGGTTTTTTCTAATAATGGAAGCACAGTTGAGTTGCATTTTAAACTATAGCATTGAACATCTCCTTTTTCTCAGAAAATATTGATTTTCAATTATTTAACACCGTTTCTATTCAAAAATGGATAGAAGAAATATTGCTTGACTCCAAAGCAACGGCTTCGACCCTTAATTTTATTTTCTGCCCGGATGATTACCTTTTGGAAATCAACCGAAAGTACCTGAAGCACGATTATTATACCGACATTATAACCTTTCCCTACCGACAGCACCCCGAGCCCCTGGAGGCCGACATCTACATTAGCATAGATCGTGTAAAAGAGAATGCCACGAATTTAGGTGTAAGTTTTCAAGATGAATTGCTGAGGGTGATCATTCACGGAGTGCTTCATCTTTTGGGCTACAAAGACAAAAGCCCGGAGGATCTGGCCCGAATGAGAGAAATGGAAGAGCAATGCCTCCAACGCTACCGGGAAGCTTTTAACCCCGGCTGATGGTTTCACGTGAAACATCCCGCCTTCTTTTGAAACGAAAAATGGTTTCACGTGGAACTATCGCAGCCCGGGCGGAATTAGCAAGGCCTGAAGGAAAAGCCTAAATTTGCCTGACCACAAATATCCAGATATGTTTCCCACTTATGATGTCATTGTTGTCGGAGGCGGCCATGCCGGAAGCGAAGCCGCAGCTGCTGCCGCCAATCTGGGGGCCCGCACCCTCCTGGTCACTATGAATATGGCCACCATAGGCCAAATGTCGTGCAACCCGGCCATGGGTGGAATTGCCAAGGGGCAGATAGTAAGGGAAATTGACGCCCTGGGTGGCTTTAGCGGCATTGTGGCCGATCGTTCGGCCATCCAGTTCCGTATGCTCAACCGATCCAAGGGGCCTGCCATGTGGAGTCCCCGTACACAAAACGACCGCATGCTTTTTGCCAACGAATGGCGACTCAGGCTCGAGCAGTGCGATCATCTCGACTTCTGGCAGGATATGGTGGTCGGCCTGAACGTGAAAGACGGCCGGGTGCTGGGGGTACGCACCGGCATGGGCCTCAGTATCTCCGCAAAGGCTGTAATCCTTACCAACGGTACCTTTCTCAACGGTGTGATCCACATTGGCGAGAAGCAGTTTGGTGGTGGACGTGCAGCCGAACGGGCCTCTACCGGAATTACCGAAGAACTGGTAGCGCTGGGTTTTGAGGCCGGAAGGATGAAAACCGGCACCCCGCCCCGCGTAGACGGGCGCTCGCTTGACTACTCCAGAATGGAAGAGCAAAAGGGAGACGAAAAGCCATCCCGCTTTTCCTTCGGCAATGAATCAAAGCCCCTCAGCAGGCAACGTTCCTGCTATATCAGCTATACGAACCCCGCGGTACACGAAATCCTGAAAGAAGGATTTTCGAAATCGCCCATGTTCACGGGAAGAATTCAGGGGACGGGCCCCAGATACTGCCCCTCCATTGAGGATAAAATTGAGCGTTTCAGCGAAAGGCCGCGACATCAAATATTTGTAGAACCCGAGGGATGGAATACCGTGGAGGTATATGTAAACGGATTTTCCACTTCCCTTCCCGAGGATATCCAGGTCAAAGCCATTCAAAAAATCCCGGGATTTGAAAATGCACGGCTCTTCAGGCCCGGCTACGCCATCGAATATGATTACTTTCCTCCGCTGCAACTAAAACACAGCCTCGAGACGCGACTGGTCGAAAACCTTTACTTTGCAGGGCAAATAAACGGAACTACCGGCTATGAAGAGGCCGCGGGCCAGGGTCTAGTGGCCGGAATCAACGCTGTACAAAAGATCCGCGAGAAAGAGGCTTTTATTCTGAGAAGAGACGAGGCCTACATTGGCGTATTGATAGATGACCTGATAAACAAAGGGACGGAAGAACCCTACCGGATGTTTACTTCGCGAGCGGAATACCGCCTTTTGCTGCGCCAGGACAATGCCGACCTTCGCCTTACCCCCCTTGCACACCGCCTGGGCCTGGTTGACTCAGAGCGATACGAAAAGGTGGAAAAAAAGAAATCGCGGGTGGAAGAGCTGATAACCTGGCTAAAAAAGACCAGTGTGGAGCCGCAGACAATAAATCCACTTCTGGAATCACTCGGAAGCAGCCCCATCCGGCAAAAGCTTAAAACCTACGGGGTCATCACGCGCCCCGGCATAACCCTTTCGGATGTTCTGAAACGAATGAGCGAATACCACCACTATCTTTCGGCTTTTAGTGCAGAAGAAATTGAACAGGCGGAAATACAAATAAAGTATCAGCGTTACATCGACAAAGAACGGGAAATGGCAGAAAGAATGATTGAATTGGAGGATTTGCTGCTTCCTCCCTCCTTTGATTACAGCCGTATTTCCGCACTATCCGCAGAAGCTCGGGAGAAATTAAACAAAATAAAACCCGCAAGCATAGGCCAGGCATCGAGGATCAGCGGCATCAGTCCTGCTGATATTTCCATCTTAATGGTTCACATCGGAAGATAAATGAAGCGTTACTATTTAATTCTTTTTTTCTCCCTCCTTTTAATATCCTGCGCCCGACAGGGCAGCCCGAGCGGTGGTCCCAAAGATGAAAGCCCCCCAAAGCTTTTGCAGGTCAGTCCTCCCAATGAAAGTGTTCGCTTCACCGGGGATCATGTTACCTTCCTCTTTGATGAATTTATTGTCCTTAAAAACAAGAATGCCGCTATTTCATCGCCACATCTGGCGATGCGCTTTAAAGTCAGGAAGAGGGAGCTAAGCATTTATTTTGAAGATTCGCTCAAAGCCAATACCACATACAGCATCAATTTTGCCGATAATGTTGCCGATCTCAATGAAGGCAATATTCTCAATGGCCTCAGTTACGCCTTTTCCACTGGCGATCATCTGGATTCCCTTCGGATAAAAGGCCACGTGCAAAGCGCAGTGAGCGGAGAGAAAAAAGAAGGGGTCCTCATTGCGCTGTATAAAAACCTTGCCGACTCTGCCTTCCTGGGAGACCCCGACTTCCTGGCATACAGCAATAAAGAGGGTGATTTTGAAATCAGATACCTGTCTCCGGGCTCCTACAGGCTTGCCGCCTTTGATGACCGAAACAGAAATCTGCGCTATGATTCGTATAAGGAAGATGTTGCTTTCCTCTTTGACACCCTGACGCTAAGTAAAGATACCACATTGGCTCCCTTGCGCTTAAGCTCCGAAATCAATCCACGGACGGATATCAGCTGCAAAGTTTATGGCCCCGGCAGTTTCCTGCTGATTTCCAATCGACCGCTTCTCCCGGCTGAGAAAATATTAATTACCGAAAGCAAGGGTGTTCTCCGCTCCGTCTCTGCAGATACTTTCCGGCTTTTTCTTCACAGCCCTGCCGATTCCCTCGTGCTCCGCTTTCTTTCCTTCACGAATGACACATTTCCGGTTAATTGTAAAACTCCCTCTTCTCCTCCAAAAGCGGAGATAATAAAAGAAGTTATTCTTAAAAACAGATTTATCATTATATTTAATTCTCTGATTTTTAATTATTTAAAAGACTTTCAGCTGGTATCTGAGAAGGATACATTATCTATTAAACCCGTAATTCAGGGTGACAGCCTTCTCTTTCCTCTTTCCTCCGATTCCCTTTTAAAATATCATTCTCTCAGAATTGCAGATTCATCCTTAGTATTCATTAATAATCAGCTAAACGAGAAAGCATTAGAGCATCCTATTAAAGCTCCTCTTAAGAACAGAAGCTCGCTTGTCCTGCATATTATCGGTGACTCCACGGACGCAAAACAAAAAATAGTTATTCTGAAATCGTCAAAATATGAGATTCGAAGAATCCTGCCTGCCGGTGAAAAAAGCATTCGCTTTGAGGGGATAAGTCCCGGATCTTATCAGCTCAGGATTGTAATAGATAAGAACCGAAACGGCAGTTGGGATGGCTCCAGTCTCCTGTTAAAAGAGGAAGCAGAGAGCCTGTTTATCTACCCGCAAACAATTAGCATCAAACCCGACTGGGAGCAGGAATTGGAAATTAAGTTATAGATAGCCCGTTTTCCACTTATGCTATCTTGTCAAAACCCAGGTAGGGCCGCAAAACAGCGGGCATTTCAATTCCGTCTTTCGTCTGTTTGTTCTCCAAAAGTGCAGCAATGATCCTGGGAAAAGCCAGGGCACTTCCGTTCAGGGTATGCAAAAGGCGGTTTTTCCCATCTTTGTCTTTGAATCGAAGTTTTAAGCGATTGGCCTGGAAGGATTCAAAATTTGAAACAGAACTTACCTCCAGCCATTTTTGCTGGGCGGCAGAGTAGACTTCAAAATCAAAAGTGAGAGCCGAAGTAAAACCCAGATCTCCGCCACAGAGTCTGAGCAGCCTGTAAGGCAGTTCCAGTTCTAGAAGCAGCGACTCCACATGGTCTATCATCTGATCAAGGATTTCATATGATTTTTCCGGGTGCGCTATTTGAACGATCTCGACTTTGTCAAACTGGTGCAAACGGTTCAATCCTCTGACATCTTTCCCGTAAGAGCCGGCCTCTCTCCTGAAACAGGGCGTATACCCAACCAATTTTTGCGGCAGGTCCTCTTCTTTCAGAAGCTTATCTCTGAAAAGGTTGGTAAGCGGAACCTCAGCAGTCGGTATCAGGTAAAGGTCATCTTCATTTATATAGTACATCTGGCCGTCCTTGTCGGGCAGTTGTCCGGTGGCGAATGCCGAATCCTTATTGACCAGCAGGGGGGGCGAAAACTCATGATAACCTGCCCGGGTAGCCCGGTCCAAAAAGAAATTGACCAAGGCCCGTTGCAGACGTGCGCCCATCCCGCTAAATACCGGAAAACCCGATCCCGTTATTTTTGTACCCGCTTCGAAGCGAATCAAATCATATTTCGCAGCCAGCTCCCAATGTGTCTGTGCTCCTTCAGGCAGCGAAGGCATTGTACCACCTTCTTTTACCACAACATTGTCGGCATCGCTCGAACCGGCAGGAACACTTTCGTGCGGAAGATTGGGAATACGCACAAGAATCTCTTCAATTTTCACTTCCAGCTTTCGATGTTCATCCTCCCGCAATCTGACCTGCTCTTTCAACGATGCCATCTCGGCTTTCATCTGCTCCGCTTCCTCTCTTTGGCCCCCTTTATACAGATTGCCGATTTCCTTTGAGCGGGTCTTTGTCTTATTCAGCAAATCATCCAGTTCAGCTTTGATGCTTCTTCTTTTTTCATCCAGATCAATGATTTCATCAATCAGCTCTGTATTCCGAAAAGCTCTTTTCCAAAGTCTCTCTTTTACACTTTCCCGATTATCTCTTAATTCTTTTATCAAAAGCATCTTCTTCTCTTTTTTTGCAAAGATAGCCGCCCATTATTTTGAAAAGGGAATGATTTTCACCCTATTTGAATTATCTTATTGGATTCATTAGCTTTGCAGCAGCAATTCGCCCACCTTCAAGGGCATTTCAATTGAACCCCATTTTTATTGCCCAAATTTTAAATCACCTTTCTAAATAACAAGAATTATCATGTATGATATTTTGCAACTCAATGATATGCTCGTTCCAGAGCTTAAAGATATCGCCAAGAGTTTGAAGATCAAGAACCATAAATCGCTGACCAAACAGGAATTAATCTATAAAATCCTTGATCAGCAAGCCGTTGCCGGAAACGATAGCAGCGAGGAAGACGAAGAAAAACCTGTCAAAAAAAGGCCTATCGCCCGAAGAAAGAAAAAAAGCGAGGAAGAGAGCAAGAAAGAAACGGAAGAAAGTTCCGCTGCCGAAACTGCCGTCATCGAACGCGAAACTTCGGCTGAGGAAACGCCTGTAAGCAAAGAAAAGAAGCGCGACAACAAAGAAAAAAGCCAGCAGAGCGAAGAGAAGAAAGAAGAGCAGCCGCAGCGCGAACAGCGCAAAGACCGAAGCCGCAGCCGCGGCAATGACAACCGCAGCGAAAGCCGGGGCGGAGACAATCGTGGAAACGACAACAACCGCAGAAGAAGCCAGGAAGCGCGTGACAATGATCGCAAGAACGAGAAAAAAGAAGACAATCCCTTTGACATCGACCTGGACGGTGCCGTAGCCGGTGAGGGCGTTTTGGAAATGATGTCTGACGGATATGGTTTCTTACGCTCAGCCGATTACAATTACCTTTCTTCGCCTGATGACATTTATGTATCCCCTTCTCAAATCAAATTATTCGGTTTGAAAACCGGAGATACGGTAATAGGAACCATACGCCCACCCAAAGAAGGCGAAAAATACTTTGCGCTGCTAAAGGTTGACTCCATTAACGGACGCACACCGGACGAAGTCCGCGATCGTGTACCCTTCGACTACCTTACTCCCCTTTTTCCCGAGGAAAAATTAGATCTATCTACCGGCTCCACCGATCTATCCACCCGCATCATGGACCTTTTCACTCCGATCGGAAAAGGCCAGCGTGGAATGATTGTCGCTCAGCCCAAAACAGGCAAGACCCTCCTGCTGAAAGCGGTAGCCAACGCCATTGCCCGCAATCACCCGGAGGTTTACCTGATGATCCTTCTTATTGATGAGAGACCGGAAGAAGTGACGGATATGCAGCGAAGTGTGAATGCCGAAGTTGTGGCTTCTACTTTTGACGAGCAAGCCGACCGTCATGTTAAAGTTTCGAATATCGTACTCGAGAAAGCCAAAAGAATGGTAGAGTGCGGACACGATGTGGTTATTCTTCTGGATTCAATCACCCGCCTGGCACGTGCACACAACACCGTAGCACCGGCTTCGGGCAAGGTGCTCTCCGGAGGTGTTGAGGCCAACGCCCTTCACAAGCCGAAAAAGTTTTTCGGTGCCGCCAGAAACATTGAAAACGGGGGTTCACTTACCATCCTGGCCACTGCACTGGTAGACACAGGAAGCAAAATGGACGAGGTTATCTTTGAAGAGTTTAAAGGAACGGGCAACATGGAACTGACGCTCGACCGCAAACTCTCCAACAAACGACTTTATCCGGCCATTGATCTGGTATCGTCAAGCACAAGACGCGAAGACCTGCTTCTTGACAAGGAAGCCCTTCAGCGCATGTGGATTTTGCGCAAGCATCTGGCCGACATGAAAACCGAAGAAGCCATACAGTTCATCCTTCAAAACATGAAGGGCACCAAGTCAAATGAAGAATTTCTTATTTCAATGAACGGATAAAGCAGAATTTGTAATTCTTACTCTTTAAATGTAAGATTTACATATCTTTGCAGTCCATTTCAAAAATCTGGATTAACGATGAAAAGAACATTTCAACCATCAAGAAGAAAAAGGAAAAACAAGCACGGCTTTCGTGAGCGCATGAGCAGCAAGAATGGTACAGCCGTACTGAAGCGCAGGAGACGCAAGGGACGTAAAAAACTCAGTGTTTCCAGTGAAAGACGACTTAAATAATTTCTCGTACCGGTGAACCGGATATTTCACAAAAATACCCTCGGAAAAAAGGAAATACTCAGAGGCAAAAAAGCCAGTTCAGAAGTCTTCCTTCACGGAGAAAAAATATTTCAATATCCCGTTCTGCTTTATTACCGGACCACCGCATATAAAAGGCCCTCTCCATTGAGAGTGGCCTTTTCTGTTTCCAAAAAACGATACAAGAGAGCCGTAGACCGCAATCAAATCAAGCGAATGATGCGTGAATCATACAGGCGATTGAAGCACCCGCTGCTGCACTTAGCCGAAAAGCAACATATCGGTATTGACATTATGATTATCTATGTCGGTCAAAGCAAAGTCGCTTTTGATGAATTTTCCGAATCCCTTCTTTTATCTTTAAAGCAATTGGCGGAAACAATCGAGAAGCAGCTATCATGATCAGACGAGTGCTCATCTTATTTATTCGTTTTTATCAATACGCTATTTCCCCACTATTTCCCCAATCCTGCCGTTATACACCTACTTGTTCGCAATATAGTATTGAGGCCCTGCGTATCCACGGACCGATAAAAGGAACGTGGTTATCGCTAAAAAGAATTTTGAGTTGCCACCCCTGGGGTGGACACGGATACGACCCGGTACCGGAAAAGAAAAAGAAAGATGATAAAAAGAATTAAAAAACATTTCCTGATCTACTTCTTCGCAGTAGGAGCGCTGGTTTCCCTGGCTGCGGCTGACAATTACTTCGAGATTTCCAAAAACCTGGAAATCTTCGCAGATATTTATAAGACACTTGATCTTTATTATGTTGATGAAATCAATCCCAATGAGTTGATTCGTACAGGCATCGATGCCATGCTGGCATCACTTGATCCCTACACCAATTTCTATTCGGAAGCAGAGCTGGAAAACTATCGCTTTCAGACCACCGGCAAGTACGGTGGCATCGGAGCCATCATCCGGCAGAAGGGAGATTACATAGCCATTATCGAACCCTACGAAAACTCACCGGCTCTCAAAGCGGGGCTCCAGGCAGGTGATCTGATTATTGAAATAAACGGAGAACCCACGCGCCACATGAAAGTGGAAGATGCCAGCAAACTCCTCAAAGGCAATCCCGGTACAACGGTTGAGCTGCTTGTGAGGCGTGAAGGTTTTCTGCAGGATCAGCTGATCAAAGTAGAACGCGAAGAAATAAAAATTGAAAATGTACCCTTTTACGGGATGATCAATGACTCCATCGGTTACATCAAGTTTACCCAGTTTACCCGCGATGCCGGAAAAAATGTTAGCAAGGCATACCAAGCGCTGAAAGCCGAGCATAATTTGAAGGGTCTCGTTCTTGATCTGCGGGGAAATCCGGGAGGGTTGCTCAATGAAGCCGTGAATGTCTGCAACATTTTTATTCCGAAAAACAAACTGGTCGTCAGCACAAAGGGAAAAGTGAGCGACTGGAACAGAGACTTCAAAACCCTGAACCAACCCCTTGATACGGAAATACCTCTGACTGTATTGATCAGCAGCGGCTCGGCCTCGGCCTCAGAAATTGTAAGCGGCACTTTGCAGGATTACGACCGGGCCGTCATTGTCGGTCAGACTTCCTTTGGGAAAGGGCTCGTACAAAACACGCACGAGCTGAGTTACAAAACCATTCTGAAGCTTACCACGGCCAAGTATTATATCCCCAGTGGGCGCTGTATTCAGGCCATCGACTATTCACATAAAGACAAGGAGGGGCATGCCAATAAATTGCCCGACTCGCTTCGCTCGGCCTTTAAGACCGAGCACGGCAGGGTAGTGTATGACGGAGCCGGCATTTATCCGGATGTGGAAGTGCCGCAGCCAAAGCTTTCCAACATCTCCATCAGCCTTCTGAGCAAGGATCTTATTTTTGACTACGCTACCAAATTTCACCTCGAACACGATTCGATTCCTTCACCGGAAAGTTTTGAAATCAGTGACGGGATTTTCAAGGATTTTATAGCTTTCCTTCAGGACAAGGAGTACCACTATCAAACCCGCAGCGAGGAGCTGATTGACAAGCTGGAACTTCAACTGGAAAAAGAAAACTACATTAAAGCAGTGCAACCGTCTCTCAAGGCATTGCGGGATGAGCTGGCAAAAGACAAGGAAAATGACCTCATTAAATTCAGTGATGAAATCAGGCGGCTTCTGAAAGAAGAGATTGTTGCCCGCTACTATTCTCAAAGCGGGGTTATACGCTCATCCTTCCGCGATGATCCGATTATCATCAAAGCTGTCGAGGTAATTGCAAATAAAGAACTCTATAAAAGCATTCTTTTACCCTCCAATTAAGCCCTTTGATAGACCCGATCAACATAGCACTGCTGGTACTTTCCGGATTTGCCGGAGGCTTCATCGCAGGTTTACTGGGTATCGGAGGTGGTATTATCTATATTCTGATTTTTTCGGTATTCCTCAAACGCCTGAGTGCCCACAGCATTGAAAGCACCGACATGGTTCAGCTTATGATATCCAACAGCCTCTTCGCCATCTTCTTTGCCGGCCTCTCGGGCAGCTACCGGCAATGGAAAAGTCATAATTTCTATTTCAAGCCCGTGCTTGTAATCGGTATTTCGGGTGTTCTCAGTGCCATAGGGATTAAAGAATTACTGACCGGAATGCGGATCTACTCAACCCATGATTTTGCCATTTTATTTACTATTCTCATGGTACCGCTGCTTTTCAGAATGTTTACTCAGAAACAAAAAGAAGGGGATACAGATCCTGAAAAACTGGGTACCTGGAAAATGATAGCAACGGGCCTCATAAGCGGTGCTGCTTCGGCCCTCTCGGGATTGGGCGGGGGATTTATTCTCATTCCTATTCTGAATGGTTTTTTTCGAATTCCCATGAAAAAGACTGTATCTGTTTCCCTTGGAATAATAGCTGTGGTAGCCCTCGGCTATTCCCTCTTCAATCTTTTTTTCACCTCTTACGCCCAATACGATTTTCCTTATATATCGGGGGCAATTGTCCTGCCTATGGTCCTGCCCGTAGTGGCGGGAGTGCTCATTGGTACGCCTATCGGAGTCAGAGTTTCTCATAAATTATCGGCATTGGCACTAAAAGTGCTGTTTGCCGTGTTTACCATAGTTGTTATCAGCAAATTATTAATTGAATTTTTATGAAAAGCATTCTTACTTCCGTTCTCCTCCTCACTTTTATCTTTCTGGGTTTTTCAGACGGAACAGGCGAACCCCACCTGAAAGAAAATCTTAAAAAACACATCACTTATCTGGCCAGCGACAAGCTGGAAGGTCGTTTTACAGGAAGCAGGGGGGCAGCGCTGGCTCGTTCCTATATTGAAAAAGAATTTAAAGAAATTGGCCTGTCCACTGCTCCGGACCAGGACAGCTACGAGCAGGCTTTCGATTTTGTCCTGAAAAAAGAGATCGGACAAGATACCCGTCTGGCTTATGGAGACAAGGTTTACCGTCTCAATACGGATTATTATCCCCTGGCATACTCATCCAACGGAGTGGTGGAAGCCGAAGCCGTTTATGTAAAATATGGAATTGATGCGCCTGATCTCGGATACAACGACTATGAAGGCCGAGGAAACCTGGAGGGTAAAATTTTCATCATAGAAGTATCTTCTCCTGACGGAATACATCCCCACTCGAAATATGTGGAATACAACGACCTCCCCGTTCGAATTGAGATTGCCAAAAAGCACGGGGCCAGCGCTATTCTCTTTGTCAACACCCTGCCCATGGCCGAGGACCCCGATAATGACCTCAACACAAAGACACCTTCTCTTGGAATTCCGGTCCTTTTCCTCAAAAATGACGACTTACGGAAAGAAGTTGAGGGGAAAAATCTGACATTGGCGGTCGATATATATCCGGTTGAAAGCACCGGGCACAATGTGGTCGGATATATTGACAACAACAAGCCCTACACGGTGGTAATTGGAGCACACTACGATCACCTGGGACATGGATGGAAGGGTTCGCTGCACGCAGCCAACGACAGTGCCATTCACAATGGTGCCGATGACAATGCCAGCGGTGTAGCCATGGTCATCGAACTTGCCCGCATGCTTAAAAACAATAAAAGCCTGGACAAGAACAATTACATGTTCATTGCTTTTTCGGGCGAAGAGCTCGGCCTTTATGGTTCCAAGTGGTTTGTGGATCACTCTCCCGTCCCTATGGAAAAAATCAACTACATGATTAACCTCGATATGGTGGGCCGCCTTGACAGCAATGAGGTACTAATCATCAATGGCACCGGAACCGCTCCTGATTTCTCGGAGCTCGACTCACTTCCGATAGACGGCTTGCGCACCAAGTGCGGTTTGTCAGGATTCGGTCCTTCCGATCATTCCTCTTTTTATCTTAAAGATGTCCCGGTCATTCATTTCTTTACCGGGACGCACGAAGATTACCACAAACCCAGTGATGATGAATATAAAATCAACTATGACGGTATGGTGAAAATCTACGACTACATCGTCCGGGTCATTACGGAACTGAACGGAAGAGAGAAACTGACTTTCACAAAAACATCGGGAGGCAGCAGCGAGGGAGCTCCCAAATTTAGCGTAACGCTGGGCGTCATACCTGATTATACTTACAGCAAGGGAGGGATGAAAATTGACGGAATAAGAGAAGGTAAGGCTGCGGATAAAGCAGGCATACAGGCCGGTGATGTGATCATTAAAATGGGGCCCGTCACCGTTTCGGATATGATGGCTTATATGAAAGCACTCGGATATTTTAAGGCCGGTGATAGCACCGATGTTATTCTGATACGAAATTCCGATACCATGAATGTAAAAGTTCATTTTTAAATGGCACTCATTCTGAATATAGAAAGCTCCGGAAAGGTATGTTCCGTCTCTCTGGCCGAAAGAGGACAAATGCTTTCATTTCGGGAAAGTGTGGTGGATCATAGTCATTCGAGTGTTCTTGTACCCTCCATAGAATCGGTGCTGAAAAAGGCCGGAAAAAAGATAACGGAACTTGATGCGGTAGCTGTCAGCGATGGGCCCGGATCTTACACGGGTTTGCGCATCGGAAGCAGCACAGCCAAAGGAATATGCAATGCTCTGGGTATTCCCCTGGTTGCGGTGTCGACCCTTCAGGCCTTGGCCTACGCGCTCAGAGCCAATCATCCTCAGCGGGAACATTTTCTATGCATTGCCGACAGTCGCAAGGATGAAATATACATGGCGCTCTATGACAGCAAGCTGACCGAGCTGATTGCGCCCTGTCCGATTAAAATAGACGAAATAGAAGACGGGGACTCCGCCTATCAAAATGCCATGAGAAATGCTGCGGCAGAAGCGAAATTGTATGAACGAAATAAATTCAACAGGGTACCCGTAGATAAAACAGTCACAGTCTCTGCTTTAAATATGAATATGTTATCTTTTATTAAATTTAAAAGTAAAGATTACAAAAATTTAATCTATTACGAACCATTATATTTGAAGCGCGTTTACGTTAAGCATGGTAAAAAAATACCAACTATTAATTAATCATTTATTAAACAATCATTTATGAAGGGGAATAATGCAGTTAATGAGGATGTCCTGATACTCTCGAAGGATCAGGATGTCAATTCAGACATTAAGCTTGACTTTGCAGCCACCAAAAAGGCAGCAATGATCCTTCGAGCAATCAATCACAAACTGAGACAATCCATAATTAAATTGCTGGAAAGCAATGGCAAGCTCACGGTAACCGAAATATACGTAAAGCTCAGACTGGAGCAATCGGTGGCCTCTCAACATCTTGCCATTCTGAGGAAGGCCGGAATTGTGAAGACCGAGCGCGAAGGAAAATTCATCTACTACTCACTGGATAAAAGGCGCATTGCCAAAATAACCGAATTGGTAGATGAAATGCTTGAAGCTTAATGATATTACGACTCAAATTTCAAGAGGCTGGCAGCTTGCCGGCCTTTTGTTTTTAAAAGCAATAAGATGAAGAAATACGGAGTCCGGGAATTTCAGGAAAAGATCAATGCGGGATACGAGGTACTCGACCTGCGTTCGGCAGATGAGTTTGAAAAGGCATTTATTCCGGGTAGTTTTTTTATCGATCCGAAAGACGAAAACTTCGAAGTCTTTCTCAGGGAAATTGTATTTCCGATTAAAAAATGGCTGGCTGTTCTGCCCGGTCATTCGAAAGATCTGCCCATGCTGGAAAACATCGATGGCGCCCTTGAATATGGTATGGATGCCTGGACAAGAGCCGGAAAAGAGATGGGAATGATTATTAGCATCGAAGCCGATGAGTTTATCCTTGATCTGAAACATGACAAAGAAATACAGCTCATGGACTTTCGAAAACGCAATAATTTTGAAGCGTCCCACATCGAATCAGCCTCCAACTATCTTCCTGAATACCTCCCCATCCTCGTGGCCGAACTTCAGGCCAGCGAAAAATATTATATCCTCTCCGATAACTTCAGTACATCACTGAGCATCGCTTCTTATCTCAATCGCTACGGTATCACTCTTACGCGAACGCTGAAAGGAAGCTATGCAGATATTTCGGATTCGGATCTCAATATTGTAAGCAGAAAAAAGAAAAGCTCCCAAAAGAATTAACTTACTTTAATTCAACTGTTTACGCCTCTTTTACCCAATACTTGTGGAGAACTCTGAGTCAACTGAACTGAGTTGCAGATGTATCTTTCCGAGTGTATGGAGTATTTCATTTTCATAAAATCCTTTCTTACTTTTCTCCTCATAGCCTTTCTGCTTGTAATGAGCATCGATCTGCTCGGACGCATGTATCCCCGCCATGTAAATGTGGTCATGAGCAACTCTTATTTCGTTCCCGAACGCACACTGTACCAGTTTATCTCGGATGTAAACAACGAACCCAAATGGAGAAACTCGCTCTGGAAAATAGAGTGGATAGATCCGCAGGTTCCTGAATGGAAAGAGTACTTCGGAAAAACGGATGCGCTCGTTTTCAGAGGAAATAAAAAAATGGATAATCTTGAATTTGACTGCTCCAGCATTGGCAAGGGACCTTTCCAATTTAAACGCAAATATCAGGTCTATTCGCAGGATCAGTTAAGCTTCCTGAAAGTAGAAGACAGCTTCTCTTTTCCTTCCCCTTTCCTTCGTTTTTTTGCCAGCTTGTTTTACGATCACTCCAGGTATTTGAAAAAGGAATTAAAAAATCTTGACAATCTTTTTTCCTGATTTCATTTTAATCCACAGCCTTTCTTAATTATGATTTAAATTTTAAATTAAATATTCGTCATTATTAAGGCCGTTAATTTGTAGAAAATATTTTCTACTGAAATTTGATTTCTAGGATTTCCCTATTCAGCGTAGAGATATCCACCCGGATAGAAAAAAAGCAATTACTGATTTTCAGGTATTAGCGATTTTATTCACAGTACGTTCATAGTCTTTCGACAGAATAACTTTCCTTCTTTGGAAGTAAATTTTGAGTGGAGAGAGTGTGGAAAGAGAGTCAAAAAAAGAGCATAACTCCCTACTTAAAATTTGAAGTGAAAACTTTTGAAAAACACTTTTCCGAATTGGGGATAAAAGAGATGATTTTCCCCATCTTCTCCACAAGGCTGCAGACACACTGTACACACTTTTCATTTTGACAGGGGAGAAATTTTGCGTATGTACCGGGCTCTTCCCGGGCACTGTGGAAAGCAGGATCATTTATACAATCCCATTTCATCAATGTATTTCTCGACTGCAGCCGGTACGATATACTTGATTGATTTTCCTTCTTTTACCATTCTTCTGATAAATGTGGATGAGATGTTGAGTAAAGGAGTATCGTTCAGAATTCGGACGGAAGGATGCCTGAAAAGCGGATGATCTTCGCTCCCCGATCTTTTATAAACTACAATTTTGTAATCTCTGAGAATGAGCTCGTAATTCTTCCATTTGTGAAGGGATTTGAGGTTGTCGGATCCCATGAGAAGGGTAAAACGATAAGAGGGAAAGAGATCGCTGAGGTGCGCCAGGGTGTCTATCGTGTAAGAGGGTTTGGGCATCTTAAACTCCACATTCGAAGCCTGCAATTTGTAATTGTCTTCGATGGCCAGTTCTACCATGCGCAGACGATCGTACTCATTCAGTAGCCGGTCCTTTTTCTTGAAAGGACTTTGCGGAGAAACGACATACCATACCTGGTCGAGCGGCATCTCTTCGGCTACATAGTTGCCAATGATGAGGTGCCCGATGTGGATGGGATTGAAAGAACCGAAGAAGAGCCCGACATTCATTTGATTCCGATTTGTTTGAGATAAGAGGAATTCAGTTTTGCTCCCAAACGCTGTGCCTGCCTGGCGCTTTTTCGGGCTTCGCCTGTTTGTCCCAGTTGGAAATGAGAAAGCGACTTATTGATATAAAATGCAGGCTCTTTGGGATTCAGACGGATGGCTGTATCAAATTCTCTCAGGGCTTCCGTATTTCTGCCGAGCTTCTGCAATTCGACCCCGATGCTGTTGTGCATACCGGCATTGCCGGGTTTATAGGAAAGGTATTTGCGATAATCGGCAATGGCTTTTTCCGGTTCTCCCAGTTGACCGTAGAGGATTCCCCTGTTGAAATAGCCGTTCGGATTATTGGGATCAAGCTCAATGGCCCGGTTGAAATCCTGCAATGCACCTTTCAAATCTCCAAGCATGCCCCTGACTGCTCCGCGGTTGCTCAGGGTTTGAGGGTCATCGCTTTTTATGGCAAGCGAACGGTTGTAGTCTTCAAGGGCCTTTTCAAATTCTTTTCTTTCAAACCAGACTTTCCCCCGGTTTGAATAGAGCACGGCATTCCCGGGACTTACAGCCAGGCCCTCGTTGTAATCTTCAAGTGCTTTTTTCAAAAGCGCGGCCTTCCGGACCGGATCTTTTGCCCGGGCGCTCTGTTTCCGGTAATAGTGTCCGCGGTTTTGATACGCCACTGCAGACCGGGGGTAATTTTTAATGACGTTCGTAAAAAGGGTTTCCGAGTTTCGCCAGACGCGTACACGCTGTGAGGCCAGCAAAGAAAGTATCAATGCACCCGAAACAATCAGAATGAGCAGGGGTTGGGCATATTTCCTCAAGGCCGGACGATGGCTCTGCCTTAGCTCATGATAGGCGTATCCTATGAGAAGGGAAATGCCGATATAGGGCACATAGGTGTAGCGGTCGGCAAGGATGGCGCTACCCACCGTGACAAACTGAAGCACAAGCGCCAGGTTCACAGCATAAAAACCCACGGAGAAAGCAAGTATTCTTGTTTTCTTCATAGACCAAATCGTGTAGGCAAGAATCAAGAAAGCAATGGCCGAAGAGATGTAGAATTCGGCAGGAAGCGGAGAGGATTCGGGGTAGGGATAAAAAGCAGAAAGCTTGAAGGGAACGAAAAAACGGACCAGATACATCGTAAAGCCATAACCGGCAAACATCAGTCGGTCGAAAATGTCAAATTTGGCCAATCCCCCGTAGGCATCGGATGCTTTTTGCGCATCGATGGTAAAAAGCCCCATGAGGAGGGAAAGTGCAAAAAACGGAATTTTTTCGAGAAAGAGTTTTGCCTTCAGCGGTCGCTTTTCAAAATAGTCGAAGAGGAAAAGAAGAACCGGAAAGACCACGGCAGCCGGCTTGGAAAGAAGGGAAAGCGTGAAGAAAAGGAAACTTACGCCCAATTGCAGATATCCGGGCTTTCGAATATAATTTAGATACGAGAGCATGGCCCCTAGGAAAAATGCCGTGTAAAGCACATCTTTTCGCTCTGCCACCCAGGTGACCGATTCAACGTGCATGGGATGAATGCCGAAGAGCAAGGCGGTTATTAATGCAATGTCGGCTTTGCCTTTTGTCAGGCGATAAATGAGAAGAAAAACCAAAAAGGTGTTCAGCAGATGCAGAAGAATATTAACGAGCTGATAGCTCCAGGGCTTCAGTCCTGATATCTGATAGTTTATGGCAAGAGTCAGAATTGTCAAGGGATGGTAATTACCTCCCACAAAAGCCTCTTCATCCGGAGCAAACATGGTCTGCAAATTATCGGAAGAGAGACTCCGAACCAGGGGGTTGTCGCGGATGTACATGTCGTCATCCCAGTTGGTAAACTCATTCTGAAAGGTGGGAAGAAAAGTCAAAAAAGTAAGTGCCAGAACGGCAAACAGCAGAATGGGAATTTTGCGGTCTTTGAAACCCCCTTTTCTCTGCCTGAGATCCCGTGCGTTTGTTGGCACCGTTTGCTTCTTTTCCTGATTCTTATTGCTTTTTTTTCTGCTGGCTTTTCCCATCGAAATACAAAAATAGTTTAACGAAACTCAATCGGCACATTGCTCTGTCAAAGTACTAAATTTGACAAGATGCTCAAAGGTAAAAGCTATTCGCTCCAAACGCAGCTCATTTATCTGTGGAAGAATCACAGGCCTGTGATCTGGATGCTTTGCATCTTTTTTCTCCTACTCCTTTTTTTCACATTCAGCCGGGTACGTAATTCTGACAACACCCGGTCCAGAATCATTACGGTCGAAAGACTTGTCGAACGAGGAACTTTTGCCCATGTGGCCCCGGGTGATAGCACCCCTTTCCGGCTATCCATAGATGCGGTGATGATCAACGGTAAAATGTACAGCAGCAAACCTCCGGTTTATCCGATGCTGATGGCTGCCGAAAGTTTTCTGCTCAAGGCTGTGACCGGGTGGGACTTTTATGCGCATCGCAAAGATTTTATCCGTTTCCTCACGATTGTCAACCAGGTCATTCCTTATATGATTGTTTTGATCCTGGCGCTGGCCATGGCATCGTGGTATTTTCCCGAAAGGCGAACCCTCGTCTTTTTACTCCTTTTTATGACTGTCGCATCATTGCCATATGCCTATAGTGTCACGATCAACAACCACAGCATTGCAGCTACCTCGTTTTTTATGGTTTTTTACCTCGTTTGGCTTATTCTTTATCAGAAGAAAAGAAGCAGCATTTACTATGTGCTGACGGGATTGCTGGCGGGCCTCGGAGCAAGTACGGATCTTCCGGGCCTTGTCTTTGCATTGATGGCGCTGGGGGCGCTCTACCTTACGGATGTAAAAAAAGCCAGCCTTGCGGCATTGTTTGTTTTTGCCTTTTTGGCATTGAGTGCCGCAGTCTACTGGAAGATCACAGGGAGCATTAAACCGATCTACCTGCAGGGAGCGCTCTATCATTATCCCGGTAGCTATTGGGAGCAACGGGAAGCCTTCGATCTCTTGAAAGAGAACAAGCTGCGCTATCTTTTTCATATTACATTCGGGCACCACGGCCTTTTTTCGCTAACTCCGGTTTTGCTGCTTGCGCTGTGGTCCTTGCTTCGCACCCTCATCAAGCGCGACTGGGAAATACGACCTATGTGGCTGGCTTTTGCTGCCGGTTCATTCATCATATTTCTTTTTGTCTTGTTTCGTACGAATAATTACGGGGGCTATGCGGTTGGTATGCGTTGGTTTCTTCTTTTTATGCCCCTGCTTTTGTTTGCATCCGCACCGCTGATCCGCTTGCTGGCTCAGCGAAAATGGGGCATATTCTTGCTGATATTTGCCATTTTGTGGTCGCTGCCGGCTGTAGCCGAAGCGTTGTACTACGAAGCTTTTTACCGCTCGTGGCTCGACCGGCTCTGGCTTGCCTTTTAAGCTTTTGTTATGATTTTACAATCTGGATATACATTAAGATTAGGGTTTCGAAGACAGTATTGGGTACTCCCGGCCCTGCTCTTTCTTCTCTTTTCCTGTTCCGGGAAAAGAGCGATCGACAGCCCGGTCAAAGAAGTGGATATGCATCGTTTTCTGGGAGAATGGTACGAACTGGCCGCACTGCGTATTGAAGAAAAAGATCCGTGTACCTGCTATGCCCTGGCCTATCAGGAAATGAGACGTGCCGGCATGCGGGTCGTCAAAAGGTGTCGTGACCGGAAGGGAAACTGGGTCTATGACAAAGGGAAAGCCTGGATCATTTATAAAGATGGGATTGCCGTTCTGCAAAGTGAATATCAGTGGCCGCTGAAAGGGGAGCTTTATTTTCTGGAACTGGACAGCAACTATCGCTATGCGATGCTGGGCAATGCCGGCAGAACGACACTTCGAATTCTGTCACGCACGAAAGAAATGGACCCGGAGATTATGGAAAAGTTGCTCGACCGGGCCGAGGCGATGGGATACGACCGATCCGCTATCCGCCCGATTCCGCAAAACTGCATTCACTAATGTGCAGATCGTGTGAATCTTATGGGGAAAAATAAAAAAGTGTTAAAAATAGTACCTTGTGTTGCAAGGTACTGTCTTAAGCACTATGTTTGCATTCATGAACGTAGAAAATGCAAAAGCACAAATGAGGAAAGGCATCCTGGAACTTTGCATTCTGGGAATTATTGAAAAAGAAAAAGAAGCCTATCCGTCAGATATCATTCAGATCATGAAGAAGGCTGAAATCATTGTGGTGGAGGGTACCCTTTATCCTCTGCTCAGCCGGCTGAAAAAAGGCGGGCTCTTGCAATACAAGTGGGTGGAATCGAACAGCGGTCCCCCACGGAAATATTATACTTTAACCGGGGAAGGCTCTCAATACTATCTTGAGCTGAAAGCATCCTGGTTTAATCTCTCAGAAAGCGTATCCAAAATCATAAAATAAAGCCAGAATGAAAAAAACGGTAAATGCAAATATTGGGGGCATGGTCTTTACGATCAACGAAGATGCCTACAGTGCCCTTGAAAGCTATCTAAATATCCTCCGGACTTACTTCAGGGAGAATGAAGGAAGCGAGGAAATTATGGAGGATATCGAAGTACGAATAGCGGAAATCCTTAAAGAACATCTGGGCAAAAGAATCATTGTTGAGCTGAATGACATCGACACGGTGAAAGCCACCATCGGATATCCGCAGGATTTCGAAATGTCGGCCAATGAGGAGGAGAAGAACACTAATTACACTTCTGCAGACAGCGAAAAGAAGAAAAAACAGGTTTATCTCGGGAAACGCCTTTTCCGCAATCCCGATGACAAAGTACTGGGAGGTGTTTGTTCGGGGCTTGGTGCCTACTTCGGCATAGATCCCGTTTGGATTCGTCTGGCATTTGTGGTGGCAACTATTGTCTTCGGTACCGGATTCTGGTTGTATATCATCCTCTGGATTGTCATCCCCGAAGCAAAAACACCGACCGAAAAGCTGCAAATGAGGGGCGAGCCGGTCAATGTGGACAATATCAAACAAAGTTTTCAGGAGGAATTTCAGCACGTAAAAGAGCGGGTACAAAACATGGCTTCTGAAGCGCAGAATTGGGTTCAGGATCAAAAAAAAAATGATCCTGTAAAGGACTTTTTCAATAATCTGAGCGCGCTTTTCCGGGGTATTATCAAAATTCTCGGCAAACTCTTCTTCATCTTTGTTTCCCTTCTGGCCATCATCGTTTTGACGAGTGTTGTGTTTTCTCTCCTGACGGGTTCAACCATGATGGTCGTTAGCATTCCCTTTCTGCAGCAATACATTTTCAATTCGGAATGGCAGATGTGGCTGATTCTGATCGGCAGTTTGCTCATGGTTTTGATACCCATCACCTGGCTCTTTATACGGCTTTTCACATCGGGGAGCATGAGCAGGCGCTCGAAAAACATACTGGACATGATCACGGCAATCTCCTGGGGAGTGGCGGTATGGATGGTTATTCCGGCCGCACTGAGTCTGGGTTATGATTTCAATGAAAGAGCCGTGGTGCGGGAAAAACAGAATATAAACATCGCTTCCGATACGCTTTATGTGCATTTTGATTCGGATGAATATTGGCTGGACGAACACGAGCCCGGCCAGCCCTGGCTCGATGGCTTTATCAGGATTCATGACAATGATTTTGACATCATCGGGGACACCCTTCTTGTCAGTGATTTTGAACTTAAAAAGACGCCCTCCAGAGATTCGCTCTTTCATGTCAACCTTATCTACTCGGCCCGCGGCCGTACCCGTTCGGAGGCCAGGCGCAGAGCAAAGGCCATTGAATTTCAATACGAACTAAGAAAGAACCATTTAATTCTGAAGCCCTACTTCTCGCTGGGTGGCGAGCCATACCGGGTGCAATCCGTGAAAGCACTCATACAGGTGCCCGAAGGGAAAAACGTCATTATGGAAATGGAGTGATTTACTGCGGGTTTCGAAAGCTGAGGCGATGATATTTCCCATCCCTTCTTACCAGAAGTTCCACCTTTTTTGCACTCCGGTTGAGGAGTGTGCGCAATTTGTCCAGCGAAAAGGAATCTACCGGCTGGTAGTAGATGGAAATAATTTCATCTCCGGCTCTGACTCCCCCTTTCCAGGCGGGCGACCCCGGGTAAACTTTTTCAATGAAGAAAATGCCGCTTTGGGGATTGCGGCTGATAATCAATCCTGAGCGCCTGACGGTAAACTCTTTATTGATATTTCCGTTGCTCCGGTAGTAAATCCTCTTGTTCGGATAGTCTATAGTGAAATTGAATCGCTGTAGAATTTCATTCCCGATCATGATATCGTCAAAGGGATGTTCGGCAGCAAATGTTTTGTCGCTGCGGGCAGCCAGCACCGGCACCGATTCGAAGTTTTTATTCATCACGCTGACAGAAGCAGCATAGCTGAGACTGGCCGGAAACACGTGCCCCGGCCATTCAAAAGAGCGGAGGGCTTTTTGCCGTACTCCGGCATCAAAAAGGCCGTACTTTTTCGCAGCTTTGTGTTTGATGCATATCGCCCCTCCAAATCCGGTACTGAGCATGACCCATTCATTTTTCAGCCTGGCTCCGGGAAAGACAAAATCGGCTGCCACGAGGGCGCTCCCCCTTGATATTTCGATCTTCCCGGTTTTAAAGCGGTCACCGGCCTCGAAGGTGCCCGGGTCGTAGAGCAAGATCTGCAGCTCTTCAAAATCGAAATGAACGATATAGCGCTTAAATAAGTCTGACCCGATCACACCGGCCACGGGCTTGCCTCGCATTTTGAACCAGCTGCTGTTTTTATACACCTTCACCCTGCCCGGATTGAAGTGAACAGCGCCAATGTCAATCCTTTCCATTCGGGTTTGCCCCAGAATCAGTGAATCGCGCCCTCCCTCATAGCCGGGCTTGTATTTCATTTTGAGTCCCGCCTGGGTCTGAGCCCAGCGATACAAATAGAGCCCTTTGCTCTTCGTGTCGACTACCATGGGAAATACATTATCAGCTATTTGTACATCAATGATCAGCTCTCCGTTTTCGAGGTGGAACGGAATTCGGGTAATCTCCTGAACGGGATGCTGAGCCAGGAGGGTGAATTGACAGAGGGCAAAAAAAAGCTGGGTGAACAGGAGCAATTTTTTCATAAATAGCCTTCGCAAATTGAAGCCGTAAACATAAAAAGAAGAATCCTTATCTTTCTTACAAAGAAATCAAAGATGACACTTGAAAGAAAAAAGAATTGGAAATTGAGTTTTCTCCGGGGCCTCATCCTCACTCTTTTCGGAATTTATTCATTATTTGAGAGTGGGAATACGGTAAAATCCATCATGTCGGTTTTCGGCATTTTTATTTTGGTATTTGGCCTTTTGCTGCTGTTGATTTTAATTTCCAACCGGAGCTTAGGTATGAATTATCCGAGTGTGGAAGCATTTCTCGATATTTTGATCGGGGTGATGGTGATCGCCTATCCGCAGAATATGGCCGAACTCATTGTGATCATTATGGGGCTCTGGATTCTTCTTCTGGGTCTTTTTATCCTGCAGGCAGGCTATCGAATGAGGGAGCTTTCTTCTCTGTGGTTCATTCCTTTTTTTAGCGGTTTGATTACAGCCGTCCTGGGTATTTTGCTGCTGGCCAACCCTTTTGGGGTCGCCAAAGCTACGGTTGCCATTATCGGGCTCTTTGCACTTATTGCAGGTCTTGGATTGATGAGCAATGCCCTTTCAAAAACAGAAATAGTGGTAGAATGAGGGCTTGAAAAGAAGGCCCTTCCGTATCTTTTTTTTAAAAAAAGTATATTTGCAGTGACCTTTTTTGCTTTTTCTCCGTTTCAATACGGATCCTGCTTGAACCATGAAAATTCTGAAAGCCACATTATCCTTGTTTTTTGCGTCACTTATTCTGGTGATGAGCAGTGGCTTTGTGATCAACAAGCATTATTGTGCCGGAGAGCTTCAGGCTGTAGCCATTAATCATTCGCCCGAGTCCTGCCATCAGGGTGCGATTGAAAAAGCTGCCGCACCCTGTCACGAAGAAGTGCAGGCTGAAATTTGCCACAGCACACCATCCGATGATTGCTGTCAGGACGAAAGCGAAGCATTTAAGACCGATCACTATACTGCGGATTACACCCAGTGGGAAAGCAATGTGCCGGTATTGATTTTCTTTGTACCGATCTTTCAAATACTTTTTTCTACCAACGAAAGCACGTTTAGCAAATCGCTTTTGGCCGAAGAGTCGCCACCCCGCTTACCACAGAACATACGGGTGCTCCTCCAGTCCTTCCTTTTATAGCCATTACTTTTTTTACAATGCCGGTTTTTGCATGGCAAAGACAGGGCATGCCTGTTTCTGTTGCACAACGCAAATTCAGGACTTTTTGAAATGATCTGTTTCAATTAAAAGAAAGTAATAAGATGTTAAACAAAACGATTAAATTTTTCCTTGAGAACAAGCTGGTCACCATTTTGGTGTTTATCTCAATGATCGGGTGGGGCCTGATGACCGCTCCTTTTGACTGGGGCCTGAGCCTGCCCCGCGATCCGGTATCTGTTGATGCCATTCCCGACATTGGGGAGAATCAGCAAATTATATTTACAAAGTGGCCGGGGAGGTCGCCTCAGGACATAGAGGACCAGATCAGCTATCCGCTGACGACCTCTTTGCTGGGTATTCCCGGGGTGAAGACCATCCGGAGCAACTCAATGTTTGGCTTCAGCAGCATTTATGTCATATTTAATGATGATGTAGAGTATTACTGGAGTCGCAGCCGGATACTCGAAAAACTCAATTCATTGCCGGCCGGTGCGCTTCCCGATGATGTGCAGCCGGCTCTCGGCCCCGATGCAACGGCCCTCGGACAGGTGTTTTGGTATACGCTGGAGGGAGAGGATTCTCTGGGAAATCCGACCGGAGGGTGGGGCTTGGACGAACTACGATCCATACAGGATTTTTATGTCCGATACGGGTTGGCCTCAGCCGATGGTGTTTCAGAGGTGGCTTCCATTGGGGGTTATGTCAGGGAATATCAGATTGACGTAGATCCTCTGGCAATGAAGACCTACAACATCACCCTGCCACAGGTGGTGGCTGCTATCAAAAAAAGCAACCTGGATGTAGGGGCACAGACGATGGAAATCAATCGTGTCGAATACCTCGTCAGGGGAATCGGCTACATCAAGAATCTGGAGGATATTGAGCAGGCTGTGGTGAAGGAAATCAACAATGTACCGATCCGCATCAAAGACATTGCCGTGGTCAATACCGGTCCCTCGGAAAGAAGAGGTTTGCTCGACAAGGAAGGAGCCGAAGCCGTGGGAGGCGTGGTGGTGGCCCGATATGGCGCCAATCCGCTGGAAGTAATCAATAATGTAAAAGAAAAGATAAAGGAAATTGAGCCGGGGATGCCCAGCAAGCGCCTGGATGACGGCACCCTGTCAAAAGTCAGTATTGTTCCTTTTTACGATCGTTCGGGGCTTATCTACGAGACCCTGGGCACCCTGGAAGATGCCCTTTCTCTTGAAATTCTCATCACGGTGCTGGTAATCCTCTTTATGGTGGCCAACCTCAGTGCTTCGCTCCTTATTTCGGGGCTGCTGCCCGTGGCGGTGCTCATGGTATTCATTGCCATGCGCTACTTTGGCATTACAGCCAATATTGTGGCTTTATCCGGTATTGCCATTGCCATCGGTACCATGGTCGATCTGGGCATTGTGCTGGCGGAGAATATGCTTCGGCATCTGGATATGAAGGAGAAGGGGAAATCTCTGAAGGATATCATCTATAAAGCGACTTCCGAAGTGTCGGGTGCCATTGTCACGGCCGTGGCAACGACCATTGTCAGTTTTATTCCGGTGTTTGCACTTCAGGCAGCCGAGGGTAAATTGTTTTCCCCGCTGGCGTATACCAAGACCTTTGCATTGGTTGCGGCCCTGATTGTGGCACTCTTTTTTGTACCCACATTTGCCAGCTGGTTTTTCGGCTTCAAGATTACACGCAGGTGGCCCCGCCTCATGCTGAACGCGGCTCTGGCCGTGCTGGGCGCATATATTGGCTTTAGCATGCACTGGATTGGCTGGCCGCTGCTCGTCTTTGCCCTCATCAGTCTCCTGCGTGAAAAATATCCGGATGCCAAAGTGAGAGGCATCAATCTGGAGGGCAGCAAGCTGTATACGGCCATTCAGGGAGCCATTGCCATTTTTGTGACCACCCGCTTTCTGGCCGGTGAGTGGATGCCATTGGGCGTGGCCAACTCCCTTCTGATGAATTTTGCTTTCGTACTCCTGGTGGTTGGCTTTTTCCTCTTTCTGTTCTGGCTTTTTCTCCGGGTTTACCGCCATATTCTTGCCCTTTTTCTCGACCACAAAGTCCTCTTCCTCACCATACCTCTGATAATTGTATTTCTGGGCCTTTCTATATGGATGGGTTTTGGAAGCACCTTTGGCTGGGTGGCGAGCGGATTTGACAAGCTGGGCGTAAATATCAGGACTACAAAAGTCTGGTCCGAACTGACGCATACCTTTCCGGGCGTTCAGGAAGAGTTCATGCCGGCTCTTGACGAAGGCTCTTTTCTGCTGATGCCCACCTCCATGCCCCACACGGGTGTGGAGCAAAGCAAAGAATATCTGCGCATGCTGGATATGGCTACCTACGCCATTCCCGAGGTGCACCAGGTGGTCGGAAAAGCGGGGCGGGTAGAAAGTGCTCTCGATCCGGCTCCCATCTCCATGTACGAAAACATCATCCACTACAAGCCGGAATATGTACAGGATGAGAACGGACGAAAACTCCGCTTTAAGGTCAATGACGAGGGCTTGTTTCTGGCTCGTGTTCCGGGTCATGAAGACAGCCTGAGGGCAGTAAACAAAGAGGAACAACCGTGGTTTGATACCGATCTGCTCATTCGGGATGACCACGGGCAATACTTCAGACAGTGGAGAGATGAAATTAAAAGCCCGGGAGATATTTGGGCCGAAATACAAAAAGTAACCCGGATTCCGGGATTGACTTCGGCCCCGATGTTGCAGCCGATCCAGACCCGGCTTATCATGTTGCAAACGGGTATGAGGGCTCCTATCGGAATCAAAATATTTGGCCCTGATCTGAAAACCATTGAAAGCTTCGGCCTTCAAATCGAAAAAATCCTTCAGGAGGTGCCGGCAGTAAATCGTTCATCGGTGTTTGCCGACCGGATTGTGGGCAAGCCGTATCTGCAGATGAATATTGACCGGGGGGCTATCTCGAGGTATGGCCTCAATGTGAAGGATGTAACCGACTTTATCGAAACGGCAGTCGGGGGGATCAAACTGACAAGCACCCTCGAAGGAAGAGAGCGTTATCCGGTGCGTGTCCGCTATCCGCGCGAATTCAGAACCTCACCGGAGGATATCCGGAATATGCTGATCCCGACCAAATCGGGGGCACAGATTCCTTTGGGAGATGTGGTGCACATCGAGTTTGAAAAAGGCCCGATGAATATCAAAAGTGAGAATACCTTCCTTACCGGTTATGTGCTCTTCGACCGTACGGATGAATATTCGGAAGTGGAAGCAGTGAAGCAGGCCGATCGCTTTATTAAAAACCGTATCAAGGAAGGAAAACTGATCGTGCCGGCCGGAGTGAGCTTCAAGTTTGCCGGCAACTACGAAAACTCGGTAAGAGCGCAAAAGCGATTGTCCATACTCATTCCGATTGTCCTGGGTATTATTTTCCTCATTCTCTATTTCCAGTTTCGATCGGTGACCACTACCCTCATGGTGTTCTCGGGTGTAGCCATGGCCTTTGCCGGTGGCTTTCTGATGATTTGGTTCTACGACCAGAGCTGGTTTTTGAATTTCAATTTGATGGGGGTCAATATGCGGGAGTTATTCCAGGTACACCCCATCAACCTCAGTGTGGCTGTGTGGGTCGGCTTTATTGCCCTCTTTGGCATAGCCACGGATGACGGGGTTCTGATGGGAACCTACCTGCACCAGCAATTTGAGGAAAACAAACCGTCTACCCTTGAAGAAATCAGAAAAACAGTAATTGAAGGAAGCCTTAAAAGAGTGCGGCCGGCCATTATGACTACGGCTACCACCCTTCTGGCGCTTCTTCCGGTGCTGACTTCTTCGGGAAAAGGGTCGGACATTATGATTCCCATGGCCATACCGGCATTCGGTGGAATGACCGTGGCTATTATCACCATGTTTATCGTTCCGGTTTTGTTTTCTTCTTACCGCGAAATGCAATTGAAAAAATCTTCAAAATCAAGTGATCATGAACAAGTATAAATGTAAAAAGCCAACGGGTTTGTTGCGGGACAGGGTCTTTGTTCCCCTGCTGGCTATGCTCTTATTTTTTTCCTCCGGCAGCTTGCGCGCGCAGACACTGGATGCCTACCTGCGCTATGCCGGGGAAAACAATCCTACCCTGCAGGCCCGTTACAAGGCGTACGAATCAGCGATGCAACGCGTCACCCAGGCAGCGGCTCTTCCCGATCCGCGTCTTTCCTTTGCCTACTTTATCAGTCCGGTAGAGACGCGCGTGGGACCACAAAATGCAAAGCTCTCATTGACGCAGCAGTTTCCGTGGTTTGGCACACTCAAGGAGCGCGGCATGCTTGCTGCAAGCTATGCAGAGCTGAAATACACGGAGTTTATCGACTATCGAAACCAGCTCTTTTTTGAAGTGAAAAGCAGCTACTACGATTTGTATGAATTGTACAGGGAGATTGAGATAGTTCGCGAAAACCTTGATTTGCTCCATTCCTATGAGAATATGGTGAGAGTGAAATATGAAAACGGAAAAGGAAGCATGGCCGATTTGATACGGGTGCAGATGCGCATCGAATCATTGGAAACCGAGCAGCAGATTTTGCTTAAAAAGATCAAGCCTCTGACGGTTAAGTTTAATGCACTGCTGCACCGCGCACCGGGCGATTCGGTCGAAATTGCCGATACCCTTGAGGTTCTGGAAAAGGATATTCTGGATATAAGTGCCGAAGAGCTGGCGCAAAACCCGCAGCTTGAAGCCCTGGCAAAAAGGTTGGAAATGACCGCTTTTGAAGAAAGTTTGGCCAAAAAGTCGGGGATGCCTCAGTTTGGAGCCGGCATCGACTATGTATGGATCGGAAAGCGAAGCGATGTAGAGCTGGCCGGAAACGGAAGAAATGTATTGATGCCCATGATCAGTGCTTCGATTCCTATTTACCGGAAAAAATACAGGGCTGCCGAGGAAGAGGCGCGGCTGAATTATAAGCGATACGAACTTGAAAAAACGGGCCGCGAGGAACTGCTGATTTCACTTTATGAGAAATACCGCTTTGATCTTGAAAGCAGCATTGACAACAGCGTCCTATACCAGGGCCTGTATCAGAAGGCGGGCCATGCACTGCGTATTCTGACCAGCGAATACAGCACGGGTCAGGGCGACTTTATCGAGTTGTTGCGCATGGACGAGGAACTGCTTAAATATCAGCTTGCCTTTGAGAAATCGTTGGCCGGTCAGCACAAGAGCCGGGCCGGATTGGAATATATATTGGGACAATAAAAACAGAAATAAAATGAAAAATAAAATGAAAATTGCCTTTGCCGTCATATTCGTCTTGATTGCAGGCATATGGATAGGCCGGATGACCGGAGGAAGTGACACACAATCAACTGCCGTTTCGGAAACAGACGGGCACGAGCATGAGGAAGGTCAAATTTGGACCTGCTCAATGCACCCCCAGATTCGTCAGCCCGAACCCGGGCAGTGCCCGATTTGCGGTATGGATCTGATACCGGTAGCCAAAGAGGAAAAAGGATCGGATGTTCTCACCCTGAAAATGTCGGAAAGGGCGTTGAAGCTCGCCAACGTGGAAACAGCGGTCGTGAAAGGCAACAGCGTAACCAAGATTCTGACACTCAACGGTCGTATTTCGGAAGATGAGCGGAAGATATTCAGCCAAACTTCCCACTTTCCGGGGCGGATTGAAAAGCTGTATGTAAGCTTTACCGGTGAGTACGTAAAGGCCGGACAACCGCTGGCATCCTACTATTCTCCCGAGTTGGTAAGCGCACAGGAAGAACTTTTCGAAGCAAAAAAGTACGAAAAAAGCAACCCAGTATTGCTGCGGGCAGCACGTACAAAACTCAAACTCTGGAAACTGACGGACGAGCAAATACGGGCCCTGGAAGAAGAAGGCAAAATTCAGGAAGAGTTTCCGATTCTGGCCGACAGGTCAGGCTATGTGATCGAGAAAAAAATCAATGCGGGCGATTATGTACAGTTGGGTCAGGAGCTTTACAGAATGGCTGACCTGAGCAGTGTTTGGGTATTGTTTGATGCCTACGAGGATGATCTTGTATGGATTAAAGAGGGACAAAATGTGGAGTTTACCGTCAAGTCGCTCCCCGGCAAGAAATTCAAAGGCCAAATCAACTATATCGACCCGGTGATAGACGAAAAAACCAGGGTAGCCGAGGTAAGGGCCGAATTGTCCAATCCGGAAAGCCTTTTGAAGCCTGAAATGTTCGTTGTAGGCCATGTGGAGGCACGCCTTAATTCGGGAAGCTCTTCCATTGTGGTTCCGAGGCAGGCTGTTTTGTGGACCGGCCGCAGATCTGTGGTCTATATCAAGGTGAAGGACAGCGAAGCACCGGCTTTTCGCATGAGAGAGGTCGTGCTCGGGCCTGCATTGGGTGAATCCTACATTATCAAATCGGGCCTCGAACCGGGAGAAGAAATTGTGGTAAACGGTACCTACATGGTGGATGCTGCTTCGGAACTGGCCGACAAACCCAGTATGATGGATCAGGAGCCTCCGGATGCCGAGGATCCGTTTATAGATGTGCCTGATTATCGCAAGCAGACACCCGACCAGTTCAAGGAATTGTGGAGTGCTGTCATGAAGCATTATCTCGATTTGCAAAAGTCGCTGGTTAATGCGGATGTGGAGGGTGCCGGGAAAGCAGCAAAACGCATGCTCGAGTTGCTGCCTCCCCAAAAAGGATCGGGATTGCCGCGGGTACCCGAATCATATTGGAAAGGACGTCAGGCAGCGATCAGCAAGGCGCTTGACCTTATCAGCAAGGCTGCTTCAATCGATGAACAACGCAAGGCATTTATTGACCTGTCGAGGGAAATAGCGCGGGCGGCCAAGGCCTTTGGTGCCGGAGAACAGCTTTACCTTTTCTTCTGTCCGATGGCCAACCAGGATCAGGGTGCCTACTGGATCAATGATCTTGAAAAAGTGGCCAATCCGTATTTCGGGAAAATGATGCTCAATTGCGGCTCAGTCGTTGGGAGCATTCAAGAATAGATTTTATATTTTGTAATCATTTAAAAGTTTTAAAAAATGAGAAAGTTTAATTGGAATTTAATGGTGGTCGCAGTGGCCATGTTCAGCTTTACGTTCATCGCATCCTCGTGCAGTGCCAATGAATCAGGTGAAACTCAGGAAACTCATGCAACAGAGGGAGAAGATGCGCATATGCACAGTGCCGGAGAGCAGCACGAAGAAAGCAGCATGAATGTCAGTGATGATGAGGCAAAAACAATAGTGAATGCCTATTTGAAGATCAAGAAAGCACTGGTAGGAACAGATGCGACAGCCGCATCGGCAGCCGCAAAAGAAATGCTGGAAGAAACAAAAGGCATTGAAGGTGGAGAAGCATTTGCAGATTTTCGGTCACGCATCGAAAAAATAGCAAACAGCGGAGACATAGCCGCGCAACGAAGTCTTTTTGCCGGCCTTTCCGACCCGGTCGCGAATCTTGCCAGAAATCACGATATGGGTATGACGCTTTACAAACAGTATTGCCCCATGGCCATGGACCATGAAGGTGCTTACTGGCTGAGTGAAAATGAGGAAATATTCAATCCATATTTCGGTGACAAAATGCTTCATTGCGGAAGCGTGAAAGAGGTGATTGCTGAGAAGTAGAAACAGTATCATTTGGAAGAAAGCCCCGGCAATTTTTTATTGTCCGGGGCTTTCTTATGATTTTTTTTCAACTTTTTTCTCTTAGAAAAGGCATCAAATCAACCCCTTTTAAATGGTTGAAAATCGGCTGTGTGTGTTGAGAATACACGGCTATAGAGTTTTCCCATGTTTTTTTAATGAAAAAAAATGCTGTAACCCTTACCATTACTGACAAATTATAAATATTAAAATACGAAACCATCTGTTGGCGAAGGCGTAAATAAAGCTTGAAAAACTTCTTCATGGCTTTCAGGCCGCCCCTCATACGCCTTGCCTTTTTGGCTCTGATTTTGCTCTTTTCGGGGATCACCGCGAAGGGCCAGTATGAGACCATACCCAGCGGAAGCTACATCATCGATATGGGAGATCCCAACCCGAGCATTGCCACCCACCTGAAACCTTATGGATTGATTTACGATCTCGTTGAAAATTTCAATGTATCGGTCAAATGGATTATCAAACCGGGCAAAGAAAAAGACAGCGTGGATTTTACCCACAATGGACGGGATTACCGGGCAGGCCCGTTTATTATTCCCGAAACGTTCATCACGCCCGAGGTGGACTCTGTGGTAAATTACTGGCAGAACACCATGGGTGTACTTATTGATACGACCGTTTCAGCCATTTCTCTTCCTGTTTATTTCACGATTACCTCTTTTCCCACCACGGTTTTGGACCTGGACAACGGGTCGAAAGTGGTGCCGTTTTATACCAATGCCGGCATTCCCTCCAGCTCCTACCGCATGGGTTTGCCCAAGGATCTCACACCCTGTGACGGGGTATATGTCATGCCCCATGCAGATCCTACCTGGTCTACTCATAAAGAATTGTATGATTTTATCATTGGAGGAGGCTATCTCTGGGCTTCATGCCATGCCGTGTCTGTGCTTGAGTCGATAAAGGATACATCGACACCTCCTCAGCAATACAATTATCTTTCACAGGATGGTTTGCAATGCTATAAAACCTCAAAATGTGGATGGGTTAGCGAATCGCACAACAAGAATCCAAGCACCCCGCTAGGGTTTGCACCCGGAATCGGAGACGACCCGGTCATGCAGTTTCTGGGCACGGCTGACGGAGCCATGAACAACGGATCGGAACAATGGTACAAGCCACTCAGCACGGGAGGCTGGAACAGCGGAGCGAAAAAACTGATGGTGACCAGCGATGATACCGGATCACAACAGGGCGTGCGTATGATTTACGGCTACGCATTTGACGATACAAGCTATGGAAGGGTCATGTATCAGGCCGGGCATGACAATACCAAAGGTCCGCTCAGCGATCAGATTGCCGCTCAACGTGCCTTTTTCAATTTCCTTCTTCTCACAGGGCACGAAAAATCCCTCGAAGTGTCCGTTATCAATTCTTCTCCCATCATTACCATGTCGGGCGATACTTTTGGTGTTTCGGTCGCCTCTTCACAGGGAAATGTTACTTTTTCCTGGTCGGCCAATGTACCCGGCACATTTTCCAACCCCTACGACAGCATCGTGGTATTCACACCAGACTCAGGCCTGGCCGATTCCACTGTAATTGTTTTGACCGTGCTGGTATCGGATAACTGCAATGCCACCAATTTTCAAACTATTTCAAGCTTCTATCGCGATCCGGTAGCGTTGCTTCCCATCAAGGAATTCATCGTGAAATACACGGAAAACAAAGGGATTTATCTCAAATGGAGTGTGACCGATCCGAATCCTGCATACGAATATGTCATCCAGCGAAAAGCGGGATACTTTAAAGCGTTTGAAAACATTGACACCGTGGGTGGCGAAATCGCAAAGAAAGGCTTTTTGGAGTTTTATGACCGCCAGTATCCGGAGTCGGAGAAAGAGTTGTACTACCGAATCTTGGAGCTTTCGGACGGCCGGATTATAGACCGGTCATCTATTGAAAGTGTACGTTTGGAAGACAAGACCGGTAGCGGTCTTTTCGTGTTTCCGGTCCCGGTTCGCGACCAGGTGTCGCTTCGCTTCTCCGGTATGCAGGGCGAAGCGGTGGATATCAGCCTCTACGATGACAGTGGCCGCTGGATTCTCTCGCGTCATTGCGAAGATGTGATCAAAGGAAGCAATACCATCCGCCTCAATATGGGTTACCTGCCCGGGCCGGCATTGTATCTGCTTGTACTTCAGCATGCCAACGGCAGCCGCGAATACGCCAAAATATTCCTGAGCGCTTATTAAAAAGCGAAACGAAGCAAAATATTGAAATTTCTCGGAGCTTCTACAAAATATGCCGGTAGCATATTCCCTTCGTAATAGGCAATCTCACCGTAATTGTAGTATAGCGCATTTAACAGGTTGCGTGCCTGTATGCTGACCTCGACCCTTTCGGAAGGACTGTAAAGCAGCCGGGCATTCAAAACGAATGAAGCCGGGACGGTCCAATCTGCCCGGTTTGTCGGTTCGATATACATTGCGGCTGTGTAACGGCCGGCCAGGGAGAAATCAAATTGACGAAGGAATTTTCTTCCTGCCCGCAATTGCAAGAGCAGGGGCGGAGTAAGTGCAGGCCTTACATTGTGATAGACCAGGTCGAGGTCGTCATTGTCCGGATCATATGCTTTAATGCGGGCATCCATCAGGGAAATGAATCCATCGCTATAAAATCCGCCCGGGCTCTTCCAGCTTCCTTCTGCCTCAATCCCCCTGCGATAACTGCGGGGCACATTCTTTCGGAGCTGAACCCAGATCAGGCGTTCGCCAATGGGCTCAATTTTATTGCGAAAGTCCATCCAGAAGAAATTGACATTCAACTTCAGCCTTTCTCTGCGGTAGCGGAATCCTGCTTCGAAGTCGTTTACATATTCGGGCAGAATCAAATTCTGCTTTTGTACGGCAGCCAGGTTGCTGCTGTCAAGCCGCGTGCTACCACCGAAAATGTCAAATTTAGTGGGCTCCCTTCCTGTTCTTCCGAAAGAGAAATAGGCAAGGGTGTTTTTACCAAATTTATAGTTCATCCCCGCTTTCGGGTTGATAAAGAAATATTGATAAGGCGGAATGTTAACGGTGGCCGGGAGGATGCGCGGGTCTGCTTCAAACTTCATTGTGCTTTCTCGCAGCTGTACATCGCCAAAAAGCGAAAAACGTTTGCTCAAGATATAGCGGGCATTGACAAAAGCACTTATCTCGCTCTTCTGCGAACGGTCATTATAAATCGTATTCACATTGTCGGGCAGAAGCGTTTCCCAGTTTTTGCGCTTAAAAAGATAAGCATGCACTCCACTTTTTATTTGGATTTTTTCTTTCTCATGGTGGAGGGTGCCGAAAAACCCGTAATGTCTGTTTTGAAGCGGGTAATTAATCTGACCGGCAAAATTTCCCAGGCTGTCGCCATATCCGAAAGGGAAATCACCGCCCGCTCCACCGTAATAAAGGGAGCCGTGATAGCTTGTGCTGCTCGATACCGAGCGGCTGTACTGGATTTGAAGGAAATTCTGTCCGAATTGATCGCGATCCTGTTCAAAGTTGATATTGCTGCGCGGGTCATTCTGAATCAGTGGAAGCGGGACCGGGAAGTAGGCCAGTTCATTGCGGCTGCGGCCATTGAAGGCGGTTATTTTCAACAAGTCTTTTTCTCCCCGGTATCCGGCACTGAAAAACATGGACCATGACTCGCTGCCGCTGTGGTAGCGATAGCCTTCCGTCTGGAAACTGCTCATCCGTCCGTAAAAAGCAAACTTTTCATTCAGTGGGCCACTGAAAATCTCGGCACTTCCGCGCATGGTGCCAAAAGAAGCTGCATTGACTTGCACCTCTGCACGGGCTCTGTCTGTAAAAATGTTTTCGGATTCGAAATTGACAGAACCGGCATAGGAGGCCGTTCCGTTCGAACTGAATCCTACTCCCCGCTGGATTTGAACCGACTGTATGCTGTTGGCAAAGTCGGTGAAATTGGAGAAAAACACGCCCTGATCGAGCATGTCGTTAAGCGGAGCTCCGTTGAGGGTGATATTGATACGGGTCTGGTCAATGCCCCTCAGCCGCATAGCTCCGTAATTTGAGAAAGCCGTGCCGGCCTCGGAATGTGACGTAATTGAAGGACTCAGTTCCTGCAGTAAAAATTGTGCATCCTCGCCCCTGAATATTTTTTCAATTTCTTTTTTGCCGAGGGTGCGCTGTGCAATCGGAGCGTCTTCTGCCGCCCTCACAGCCTCAACAGTCACCGACTCCAGAAGCTGCGATTCAGCATCAAGGTAAAAACGAAGCGACAAATGCTCTCCGGCCTTCAGGCGAATCTTTCGCAGCGATGTCCGGTAGCCCGTGTAGCTCACACGCAAAGTATATTCTCCGGGCTTCAGTTTTATATCAAAATAGCCCTTCGGGTCGCAAGTACTTCCCGTGTTCGTTTCTTTCACAAGCACCTCTGCTCCGGGCAGCGGAGTGTTTTCGCTTCGGCTGTACACATAACCGCTCAGCGACTGAGCCGAAAGAGGTATCCATGCGGATAAAATAAGAACAAATAGAAAAAGCGCCTTTTTCATAATTCCGGTTTTTACAGATGATCGAAATCCGCAAACACTCCGGAGAGAGAATAAAGCGCAGAAGGGTGTGGGTCACACTTTCCTACGGCAGTATGAACTGCATCAGGTTCTACGGGTATCATCTCAGCCTGCCATTGGCAGACACCCCGGTGTGTTTGGGCAAAAATTGAAAGAACAAATTTCAACACAAAGATAAGGCAGAAAGGCATGAATTGCATAGAGGAAAGTGACAGGGTTAAAATCTCAGGAGGTGATGACAGGCATTGAAATAATAGAAGTAAATTCGCAGGAGAAAAGAAATCAGGATATGAAAAAGTACAACTTATTGCATCCAAATTGGGAAATGTGGAAACAGGCCATGATAGGGATACCCCGGGTCAAATCAAAAAGCGAATGGGACGCACTCGACAGTTTTTCGCGCTGGCTGATATCTACCCGTGCGGCCGTTATTTTGATGACTCTTTTTTCTGCCATAATTGCCGGGATATTTGCTGCCTTTGACGGCATGTTCGACTGGCCCCGTTTTCTCATTCTTTGTTTTGGCCTGGCCATGGCCCACGCTACCAACAATATATTAAACGACCTGAGCGATCATCGCAAAGGCGTTGACAAAGGGAATGCCTTTCGTACCCTCTACGGCACCCAGCCTGTAGAAGACGGACTGATTACGCAGCGGCAATCTGTAAAAATGGCTTTGCTGACAGGTATCCTGGCGGTGCTGGCAGGTATCTATCTCACCTGGCAGGCAGGCCTTTCGGTATTGCCCTTTTTCCTTGTCGGATTTGTACTCCTCTTTGCATACAACTGGCCCCTGAAATGGCTCGGACTCGGAGAGCCTACGGTGATTTTGGTATGGGGCCCGCTGATGATCGGTGGAGGTTATCTCGCCATCACGGGTCAGTGGAGCTGGGATGTGGCCATTGCTTCGCTGCCTTACGCCCTCGGCCCGACAGCCGTTCTTTTCGGAAAACACATTGACAAGATTCCCTGGGACAAGCCGAAAGGGGTTCGTACCATGCCGGTATTGCTGGGCGAAAAAGCCGCACGATATGCAGTAATTGGAATGATAGCATTGCAATTTATTCTGGTCATAGCCATGGTCATCAAAGGCTTCTTTGGCTGGCCGATGCTTATTACCCTCTTTGCCCTGCCCAGTTTCTTCAAAAATATACTGCCCCTCTTTGGGAAAGACAAGCCCAAAGAGCGACCGGCAGACTATCCCGAAGATGTGTGGCCGCTTTGGTTTTCATCCTATGCTTTTCTTCAAAACCGGACCTTTGGCGGACTCTTCCTTCTCGGCTTGCTTATTCAGATGTTTCTGATCATGTTCGGGGTGCCGGTGAGAATTTTCTAAATTGGAGAAAACAAAGGGATCAGCATCATGCCCATACCCGCACCCGAACCCGGACAAAAACGTGTAGTAATCATTGGAGGTGGCTTTGGTGGGATTAAACTGACCGGGGCACTGCTGCGTAAGAATTTTCAGGTAGTTCTTTTCGACAAGAACAATTACCACACCTTTCAACCGCTCTTCTACCAGGTGGCTACGGGCGGCCTGGAGCCTGACTCAATCGCATTCCCGCTGCGCAAAATCTTTCAGCACAGAACTCATTTTTATTTCCGGATGGGGGAAGTGGATTGTATCGATCATCGACAAAACAAAATTTACAGTTCGATCGGTAGTCTGGAGTACGACTACCTCGTAATAGCCACCGGAAGCACCAATAATTTCTTTGGGCTGGAATCGCGAAAAGACCAGATGCTGACCCTGAAAAGCCTGCTCGAATCGCTCGATATTCGCAGCTTGCTTCTGCAAAATTTTGAAAGGGCCCTGCTCTGTACCCGAGAGAGCGAAAAGGAAGCCCTGATGAATGTGGTGATCGTTGGGGCCGGACCTTCAGGTGTGGAGTTGGCCGGTGCCATTGCCGAGATGCGGAAGTGGGTGTTGCCCGAAGATTATCCGGAATTGAATTTTAAAGAAATGGAAATATACCTCTTCGAAATGTCGGAGCGGGTATTGGCCACCATGAGCAGCGAAGCTTCTGAAAAGGCAGCCCGTTACCTTCAGAAAATGGGTGTAAATATCAGACTCAAAGAAGCGATTACCGACTATGACGGAAAGCTGGCATGCAGCAGCAACGGAGCCAAAATAGCAACCGAGAACTTTATCTGGACAGCCGGTGTCAAAGGAGCCATTGTCAAAGGGCTGCCGCAGGAGCTGATAGCCCGTGGCAATCGCATTGAGGTGGATGAATACAACCGGGTTAAGGGATTTGAAAACATATTTGCCATTGGCGATGTGGCGCTGCAGGTGCATGAGGGCTACCCTCACGGTCTGCCGATGGTCGCTCCGGTGGCTATGCAGCAGGGCGTTCACCTGGCCCGCACACTGAATATGCTGGCACAGGGCAAAAGTCCCCGGCCTTTTAAATATGTAAACAAAGGCGCCATGGCCACGATCGGCAGAAACAAAGCCGTGGCTGATATTTTTAATAGCACTTTCGGGGGCTTCTTTGCCTGGTTTATCTGGATGTTTATTCACATCATGCAGCTCATCGGATTTAGAAACAGAGCCGTGGTTTTCATCAACTGGGCGTGGAGTTATTTCACCTATGACCACGCCAACCGTCTTATCCTGAGGGTGTATAAAAGGCCGGGAAGGCAGCAAAGAAAAAAGAAACGGGATTCGGAAATTTGCAGATAGAAGATGAGGGTCCGCTTTGCAATGCAAAGATTCCGGATCTGTCATCTGTCCGTTTTGATTGTTTCTCAGACTTGCTGAAAAATCCACTAAATTGCCGTTAATATGAGGAAGATATTATGGTTCATCGTGCTGATCTCTTCACTCTGGGGCTGCAGCGAGAAGCCGGGCAATATATTTAAGCAGGACGAAACCCTACGCTCTGTTTACGATGCGGCACTCACACGCGACACCCTGGCCCTGGCTGCTTTTCTGAATCATGAAAACGAGAAATACCGTTCGCGGGCGGCCTTTCTTTTTCATACGATGTATACCCCCGAAATCAGAGAAAAACTGGAAGCACTGCTGCGCGACAGCTCGTGGGCTGTGAGGCAGGGCGCTGCCTATTCGCTGGGCCAGTTTGCCCGAAAGGAAAGCCTCCCGGCCTTGCAGGAAGGTATCGAGCGGGAAACGCAGCCGAAAGCCCGTGCTGCCATGCTCGAAGCATATGGCAAGTGCGGAGATGTCAGACATTTAAAATATCTGACGGCCGTGGAGCTTAAGACCGAAGAAGAGATCAGGGGATGGGCCTATGGCATGTACCGCCTGGGTGTTTTTTCAGCCAATGCCATCTCACGCAGCATCAAGCTATTTGCAAAGAGCAAATCCCCCAAAACAAAAAGAGCTATTTCATTTTATCTGGGCGACACCCGAACGGCTGATTATCGCAGTGTAATACCCTATGAAATGGAGATAAAGGCCCTGATCAATGAGTGTGACGATCCGGTAACGAAAAGCTATCTCCTTACTTCCCTCCAGGCGCTTCCGCTGAAGCGAAAGTCCGATTTTCTGCTGGCCCTGCTCCCTGAGGCACGCAATGACCTTCTTCGTTTCCGTTGTCTGGAGCAACTTTGTTTTACCCCGTCCGGCATATTTCTGAAAGATATTGCCCGTCATTACCTGGCCGACAGCAGCCTGCATATCCGGCTGAATATTATGAACTGGCTGGCTGTAACGGCCGATTCAAGCGACCGCCCCTTCTTCCGGGAAGGACTGGAAAAAGAGCAAAATGAGCACTTGCTGGTCTACCTTTTTAAGGGCTGGCTGCAATCCGAGAACGCCTCGGATGCCTCTTGTCAATCTTTGTTGGCGGCAGCCCGGAATTTTAAAAACCCGCAAGCCCGGGCAGACCTTTATGCTTTGCTTACAAAATATGCTGACCGCTATGCACCGCAATTGCTCAGAGCCGCCTACATGGACCAGGAGCCCGTGGTTGCCTATCGAATACTGGATGGCATGCGCAGCCACTACAAAACGCACCCGGTGCCCGACAGTGTCAGACAGCATGTGGCCGGCTACAGTGTTTTTATGATTCGTTCGGGGCGCGATCCGCTGATGGTCTATGGGGCTGAGCTCCTGGCTGATACCAATATCCGGGCGTACGAATGGATTGACGAAAGTGATTGGCTGGAAGAACTGTTGCAGGAAGCCCTCAAGCCGAGAGTGGAGTATGCTTTTATGCATGCCATCAAAGCCATCAAAGGGTTGGCAACAGACGAGCGGGAATATTACCTGGCACCGCCTGCCAGGCCCGACTGGAAAGAAATTTCAGACCTGCCCGACAGCTTTTTTATCCTCTTTCATTGCAGGCAGGGAGATGTGAAAATGAAGATGTACACCGAAGCCGCACCCATGTCGGTCTGGCGTTTTTGGGATTTGTGCCGGAGCGGATACTATGACAGCAGCGTGGTGCACCGTGTGGTTTATCCCCATGTAATTCAGGGTGGAAGCCAGTTTGGAGACGGATACAATGACGACCTGGCTCCCATTCGTACCGAAACCGGATTTCTCCATTTTGACGCAGCGGGTATGGTCGGTTTTGCAAGTGACGGCCGGGATACGGAAACCGGACAGTGGTTTATTACGCACCTTCCCCGGCCGCATCTCGATCCGAATTATACCATTTTTGCGAAAGTGGTGGAAGGAATGGATGTGGTCAATGAAATTTATAAAGGAGATTTGATATTAAGTACAGAGATTCAAGAACATTAAAATGAACAGTTTGCTATATCTGGTAGCTGGAGGCATCATCGGTACCATTGGCCGGTATTATAGTGTGGCCGCAGTGCAGCGCCTGATGGCTGTCGAGTATCCCTACGGAACCTTGTTTGTAAATATGCTGGGGAGCCTGCTCATTGGTTTTGCCCTGGGCCTGGCCGAGAGTTACGAGATCGGAGTGCAATGGCGGGTATTTCTATTCATAGGTCTTTTCGGGAGTTTTACCACGTTCAGCAGCTTTACCATGCAAAGTATGAACCTGATGCGAGCCGGAGAGTGGAGCAGTGCCCTTTCATACATCCTTATTAGCAATGTGCTCGGCCTTCTCTTTGTTTACGGAGGGCATTCGGCTTCCAGATTTTTTGCTTAAGCGCTAAATGATGGCCTATGGCAACGATTCGTCTGATACGGGGAGACATTACCCGGCTGCCGGCAGAGGCGATTGTCAATGCAGCGAACTCCTCGCTGCGTGGAGGGGGCGGAGTAGATGGTGCCATTCACGGGGCCGGGGGACCGCAAATTCTCAGAGAATGTATAAAGTGGACTGAAAAGCACGGCCTGCTGCCACCGGGAGAGGCGATGTACACCACGGGCGGGAAACTTCCGGCAAAATATGTCATTCATACGGTAGGCCCCGTCTGGAGAGGAGGCGATAATGGGGAAGATCAGATTTTGGCTAATGCATATAAAAACAGTCTGAGGCTGGCCGAAGAACTGGGTGTACAGCAGATTGCTTTTCCCAATATTAGCACGGGTATCTACGGATTCCCGAAGGAACGGGCTGCCGACATAGCCATCCGTAGCGTTGCGGAGTATCTGCGCAGGGGAAGCCGGATAAATGAAGTCTTTTTTGTCTGCTTTGATAAAGAAAACGAGCGCATCTATCACGAAAAGCTGGGCAGCGATACCCTGGAGATAAAATGATTGCCTTCGGGAGATATTCTTTTTATTAAAATTGAAATTCTTACTCCGTCTCAAAGACGGGGATATTGCAGAAGCATTGCAGAGGCCTGTAAAACAACCTGCAGTATTGTCATCCGGATAAAAAAGAAAAGAATTTGCCCTGAAAGAAAATCAGAAAAAGGTCTTTTCGCGCAAATGGGTGGGTTTTCCGGGCTCGTATTCTATGAGTTCGCGGGCAAGCAAGTCAAGCTTGACGGTTTCGATGTACCAGTTAAGATCTCCCGGAACGTCATCTTCCAGATTTTCCGCCACCCTTTGCGGAAGTTCCTTTTCGGGCAGGGACTCAAGGTCATGAAGCACAGCCAAAATACTTGCTTTCAGCTGGTCGTAAATGGCCTTGCTGATGTTGGCGCCTTCTTTGCCCGGTTCGGGATGGCGGGTTACAATCCTGGTTTCCATAGTGCAAAATTAATGAAAAGAGCAATTTTGCTATACCGGCTTAAATCTTTCGAAAGATTGCCTGCAATCGTGGCAAATATGTATGGAACGGCAGAGGGTGGAACCGAAGACTGATTTGAGCGTAGTGTTTTCGCTGCCGCAATGGGGGCAACGGGCGCTGGCAATGGCTTCCATACCGGGCTCTCCCTCGTGTGAGGCAGGCCTGCCCAGCCCGAATTTCTCCAGTTTGTCGCGCCCCTCTTCGGTGATGCGATTGCTGGTCCAGGTTGTCTTGTAGTTAAGCGCTACCCTGTAATCTTTCACTCCGAGTTCCGACAGTTTTTTTTCTATCCCTTTTTTCATTACCTCAATGGCAGGACAACCTGTAAAGGTCGGAGTCATTTCTACCATGACCCGGCCCGTTTCGTCAATGGTCACATCGGTAACGATTCCCATGTCAACAATGGATATGACGGGGATTTCAGGATCTTCGACCCCCTTGAGGGCCTGCCATATTTCTTTTATCTTTTCGATGCTTTCCTGGGTCATATCCATGGGGTTTTTTACCAACTGGCGCCCGGCTCCGAGCATATTACTTCACTCATTTCTTCGAGCAGGGGGGCCAGGTCGCTGCTGTGATTGCCGCTGCGGCCACCCGTAATTGCTTCGGTATTTGAAGTCAGCTGGAGGCCGCTTTCTTCAATGATGGGCCTTATCTCGTCCAGCCATTCGGCTTGCAGTTGTCCTTCACCGATGAAAACACCCGAGTCAATGAGTTCCTGCTCAAACGGGCCGGGCTCAAAAAGCCCCAGTGCATAGGGAAAGGCTTCATTCAATGCGGCCTGCATGCGGCTGTGGCTTTCTTCCGTGGCTGCTCCCAGTTTCTTCACCCAGGTATCGGCATGCAACACGTGATATTTTATTTCGCCCCTTACTTTCTTGGCCAGTTGTGCCAGGGATTCATAAGAGGAAGCCCGAAGGAGGCTGTATCGGATAAATTCGGCATGATCCATAAAGAAATGACGAATAAGTGCAAAGGCGTAGTCGCGGGTATACAGCTCATTCAGCTGGCTGCATTTGTATTCGGATTCTTTTCTCTCGAAACCCAGGCGATCCGGATCAGGCATGCCGAAGTCCTGTTCGAGAAGTTGGTAGAGTTGCCATGCGTGGCCTACTTTGTCCTGCGAAATGGAACTGAACGCAATATCTTCTTCCAGAATGGGTCCGATTCCGGTCCACTCGCTGAGGCGATGTCCGTAGATGAGCGCATCATCTGCCATTTTCAGCATCAATTCTTTTGCGGCCTCTTTGTTCATGATTTATCTGCTTTTTGCTGTGATATTTTTTTTCTGTAGGCTTCAATCTTGTCGCGCACTTTATAGCCACCCGGTTCACGATGGAGTTTTTCGGGCACTGTCTCAAACATATCCGAATCGTCATATCGGAAAGCAAAGATTTCTGTGGTGGCAACGACCCACATATTTACACAATGTTGCCGCCTTCCGAATTGCTCCTTGGCAAAAACCAATGCCAATTGGGGATCCGGAGCATGCACCGTTCCTGCATGCACATGCTGTTTGCCCCGCTTGGACTGGACAAAAACTTCATAGGTACTCCAATATTCATGAGTTTTTATATCGGGCGTTTTTGGCTCTTCCCTTTGAATGTCGAGGCGCTGAATTCTAGGATCAAGTGATTTTTCCATAGTTACTATATTATGAAAGGGGCAGCGTATATTTTGCGCTTGGATTAAATAAAGCTTCGCGAATCCAACGATGTTCCGTTTCTACCCATTTCCTTACGGCCAGGCGTTCTTTGTTGCAGGGCCCGTCACCGCGCACCACCCTTTTGAATTCATCCCAATCCGGATCGGAAAAACTCCAGGTTCCGTCTGCATTTTTGCGCAGATTTGGATCCGGGAAGTCAATTCCCAGTTCTCTCACTTTGGGTACGTACGAACTTAAAAACTGATTGCGCATGGCATCATTGCTCATCATCTTTACTTTCCAGCGCATCAGCTTCTCTGTGTGCACGGAGGCTACATCGGGCGGGCCGAAGAAGTGAATGATGGGCCGGTACCAGCGATTGACGGCATCCTGAAGCATGGCCCGTTGTTTTTTTGTACCGGTGGCCAATGCCACAAAGGCATCATGCCCCTGTTTGAGGTGAAAGGATTCTTCATAGCATATGCGCTCCAAGGCACGGCAGTAGGGCCCGTATGAGCCCTTGGAGTTGGCTACCTGGTTGACGATGGCGGCAGCGTCAATCAGAAATCCGATGACCGCCACATCGGCCCATGTTTTGGCCGGATAGTTAAATACATTGGAGTATTTTGATTTGCCGCTCAGCAGGTCGGCCATCATTTCTTCCCGGCTTTTTCCAAGTGTTTCGGCTGCGTTGTAAAGCAGTTGCCCATGGCCCACCTCGTCCTGAACTTTGGCAATAAGGGCCATCTTTCTTCTGAAACCGGGCGCACGCGTGATCCATGTGCCCTCGGGCAATGCCCCGATAATTTCACTGTGGGCATGTTGTTCAATCATCCGGATAAGCTGCTTCCGGTATCCCCGGGGCATCCAGTCATGGGGCTCAATTTTTTCGCCCCGGTCAATGCGCTCTTCAAATTCTTTAAGTTTTACCGGATCATCCTGAAATTGATCGGGCTTTTCGTTTTCCTGTCCGGGAATATATCCACCTCCATACATAGGCTTTCGATTTTATTATATCTTTCTGTCTGTTAAAATTCCCCTGCTGATGATTTTGTAAATCCTGTCGGCTACTTCTTCGGCACTCATTTCCGGATCGCCTGATTGTTCAAACGCCCAGTTCATGGATGAAAAAAGAACCGAAAGGGTAATCCGCAGATCGTCAATGGCAAAATAGCCCTCGGAAGCACCCCGTGAAAGCACTTTCCCGAAAATATCGCGGTAGCGTTTGCGTGCTTCTTTAAAATTGCTCAGATAGGGCTCTTCCAAATATCGCCACTCATGAAAAAAAACAGTGGCCGCGTAGCGGTTTTGTAAAACCACATCCAGATGAATGCGCATCATTTTCTGCAACTGCAGGTCGGGGCGCATCTCGGCAGCAGCCAGAGGTTCTATCGAACGCAAAAACTGCGCTGCCATGTCCTCGCAGATTTCACTGAGTATGGCTTCTTTCGAAGCATAATGGTTGTAAAGGCTGGCAGCTTCGATGCCCACTATCCGCGCTAATTGTCTCATCGAGCCGGCCGAATAGCCACGCTCACCGAAAAGTTGTCCGGCTTTTTCCTTTATCTGCGCCTTTCGGGGCTTTGCGTTTTTCAGGAGGGCGTTTTTCATGGCAAATCAAAATACGAACGATCGTTAGCTAATATAAGCCAAAAAATCAAATCAGTGGAGTGGCAGAAAGGGAAGCCGGCAGCCGGTATTCCATATTGCGATCAAATTGACTTTAATCATAGTTGGTAGCAGAAAAGCCTTTTATGTTTACTCCAAAATTAAATCGCCATGGATGTACGAGTTTTAGCACTGGAACACTTACACAATGACCACAAGCTATGGATGGAGGAACTGGAGTTCGCCAGAGACGAAATTGAAATATTTGAAAAAGAACTGGGTGATATTGTCGGCCTGCTGGAAGACAAGGAGATGCTTGCCCGCGTAGAACATTTTCAAAATCAATTTATCCGCGAAAAAGAGGTCATTGATGAACTGATACATGATATACGGGAACACGAAAAAGAAATGGCAGTACATGCTAAGAAGGGGGAAGACAAAGACGATGCCTTCCATGCGAAAATCCATCAGTTGCTGAGCGACCGCATGCTGCGTTTCAACGAACTGTACAATGACCTTAAAAGAAGCTACCGCAAGTTTATGCTGCGCTGGCTGCAGACTGAACTGCAACGCTGACAGTAAAGGAATGATAAGGGCCGGGCAGGTCTTCATTAAAAAGCCAAGCCTCTTTACTTTTACAAAAATTTAAGCGGATGAATAATCGGGTGGCATTGCTTGGCTGCGCAGATGACCGTGCGGTAGGAAATAACCGTGGGAGAATAGGTGCGGCCGATGGACCTTCGGCTTTCAGGAAGGCCTGGAAAAAGTGGAACGGCCGATTTCCGGTAAAGGAGCTCCTCGAAGATCATGGTGATGCGCCACTTGCCGATCAAATAGGAGAGAGCCACCGGAACTTCGCCTCTGCGCTCACCGCGCTTCATCGCTTTCACGATACGAGCATTGTGGTGGGCGGAGGTCACGATTATGCCTACGCACATTTGAAGGGCATCCGTGAGCGCTTTCCCCCGGCCTCTTTGGCCTGCCTCAATATCGATCCGCACTTTGATTTACGCAAACCCAATCCGCTTATTCTCAGCGGTTCGCCTTTTTATCTGGCCATTAAGGAAGGCGTGATAAAAGCGCAAAATTTATGGGAGTTTGGCATTGGGGAGCACTGCAACGGCTCCGAACTCTGGGAGTTTGCATTGAAGGAGGAAGTAGGCATCGTCACGATGAACAGCCTTGAGGCGGTTGATAAAGTGAAGGCCTTCGGCACGGCCCTCCGTGACTTGTCTTCGAGGGTTGATTATGTGGTGCTCAGTTTTGATCTTGACAGTGTGCAGGAGGCATATGCACCGGGTGTTTCGGCCCCGGCAGCGTTTGGATTTAGCCCGGCCGAAATTTTCGCCATGATGCGCGTGGCAGGGCGCAATGAAAAAGTAATTTCACTTGGGATTTATGAACTCAACCCCCGCTTTGATATCGACAATCGCACGGCACGGCTGGCAGCTCTCGCAGCCTGGCATTTTCTGGAGTCAAGATATTTTGAATAGGGTGGCTGCCTTTGCTTAATCTTTTATCAGCTTTCCATCCAGATACGTCACGGTGACCTGCTGCCCCGAGGGATAAGTGATCTGCCATTCTCCGTTCATCTTCTTATTGCTGTATGAACCCTTCATTACAGTGCCATCGGGCAAAGTGAGCGTTCCTTCGCCATCCCTTTCGCCATAGCTGAACGGCCCTACCCATTTTTGACCCGAAGCACTCACTTCAACTCCTTTGCCATGCGGATATCCCCATTTGAATTCCCCTTCGTAATAGCCACCTTTGGGATAGTCAATGCGACCCTGACCATGGGCAAATTTGTGTTTGAAATCACCGGTATACTTTAACTGATTGCGCCAGATCATGCTTCCGTGTCCGTCTTTGCAGTCGCCCTCCACACAGTCGCCATTGGCATAGATGCGCTTTCTGAATTTCCGGTTGATGTAGTCCTGAATTTCCCTGAGCTGAACGGGCTTTCCCGCTTCCCGGTACGACTCCGACCAGGCAAAGCGGGCTTCGCTCAATTGCCCGTGCTTAAACTGAAACTGCATTTCGACACCCGGCAACTCATATTCATAGCGCTGTTCTTTTTCATCCGCTTTTTCGGGCGCTCCAAAAGCAAATGAAATGATCTCTTTATTGGTATTGCTGTCAAGTCCGAAAGGCCAGACCCCTGCATAACGTGCATGCTCTTTGTTTTTCACATTGAAAAGCGTGAAGGCAAGCAGTTTTTTACCATCCATTTCCAGGGTTATCCCGGCAGCTTTCGGATCGGCTTTTACGAGCTCGTTCATTGCGGCCACTACGGAGTCTCCCGTGCTTCGACCCAAAGCGACAAGCAGTTTGTTGCCACCCTCCGGGAACTGAGCCCGGCCGGCAAAAGAAATAAAAATGAGGGAGAGGTAAAGAATTGCTTTTCTTTTCATGGAGCCCGGTTTTATTGTTGATTTAAAGCAGTGGCGAATTTAAGGAATATGCCAAGATGGCGCAGATAAATAAAGTCATTATATATAGCAGACCGGCTCGTGTATATATACCGGGATTTCACATCTTTGAATTATATTTATTTCCTAACCTCTAACCTAAAAAACGTGAACCATGAAAGAATTTAAAAAATTCATATCGAAAGGCAATGTCATGGACATGGCTGTAGGTCTGATCCTGGCAACTTATTTCGGTGCAATTGTCAAATCCCTCGTCAACGATGTCATTATGCCTCCGGTCGGTGAGTTGATGGGAGGGGTGGATTTTTCTCAGTTGAAAATTGTGTTGAAGCCGGCTGTGGCCGAAGCTGCCAATACTGCCGCATCGGCTGAAGTGGCAATTCGTTACGGAGTTTTTATCAACAGCATCATCACCTTTCTCATTGTGGCTTTTGCTGTTTTTATGGTCGTCAAGTCTTACAATAAGATGAAAGAGAAGATGGAAAAGAAAGAAGCAGCAGCACCTGCAGCACCCCCGGCCCCGAGTAAAGAAGAGCAACTGCTTGCAGAGATAAGAGATTTGTTGAAAAAAGGGTAGAAGACGGCAATTGGACATTGCTAATATCAAATAAAAAAAGGGCTGAAATGCTTTTATTTGCAGTTTATTAATTGAATTGTAAAGCTCTCCTAAATCACATGTTATGAATTTCGATACCGATCAAATGTCTGACTGGCTGCTTGACTTTCTCTTGAATTACGGTCCGAAACTCCTGGGTGCCCTGCTGGTATTGTTTCTGGGTTTCTGGATAATCAAGCGCATTACCCGCCTGAGTGATAAAATGATGAAAAAGAGCGCAGTGGACGATTCGCTCCGCCCCTTTTTGCGTTCGCTGATATCGGCCTCGCTCAAGGTCTTGCTGGTCATCAGTGTAATGTCGATGGTGGGCATTGCCATGACTTCCTTTATTGCCATTCTCGGTGCAGCGGGTCTGGCTGTGGGCCTGGCACTCTCTGGCACGCTGCAAAACTTTGCCGGTGGTGTGCTGATATTGTTGCTCAAGCCTTTCAGGGTCAATGACCTGGTGGAAATAGACGGCCATCTGGGCGTAGTCGATGAAATACAGATTTTTGCGACCGTATTAAAAACCGTGGACAACAAAGTGATACTGCTTCCCAACGGGCCGGTATCCACGGGTTCGGTGGTCAACTATACCCGCGAATCACAGCGCAGGGTAGACCTGACCATCGGCATTGCCTATGGCGATGATTACGACCGGGCAAAGAAAGTACTGGAAGAAATAATAGCAACCGATGAGCGAATACTGAAAGACCCTAAACCGCTGATTGCGCTTGCAAGCCTGGGCGATTCCTCCGTTAATATCACACTGCGTGTATGGGTGAAAACAGCCGATTACTGGGATGTTTATTTTTCTCTGAACGAGGAAGTGTACAAGGTCTTCCCGAAGAAAAACCTGAACATACCCTTTCCGCAAATGGATGTTCACCTTATTAAAGAATAGGGGCAGGTATGAAGAAATTGAAGTTTGTAATTACAGGAGCCCTGCTTCTTGTCGGCACGATTGCATGGGCTCAGGCAGACAGTACAGCGGGCTGGCGACACGGGGGCCATGTGCAAAGCATGATCAGCCAGGCCGCTTACAGCAATTGGGTGGCAGGCGGAGAAAACACCCTGGCCATCAGCTTTGGCGCGCGGCTTTTTCTGAAGCATGAGGGGAAAAAGTCGAAATGGAACAATGAACTTAACCTTGCTTATGGCAAGGTGAGAATCGGGTCGGATGTGCGCAAAAGCGATGATGAAATCATCTTCAACACGCTCTATTCGAAACGATTGAGTGAAAAGACGGGGCTGGCTGTTAATGGTAATTTTCGTACACAGTTTGACCGGGGCTTTGCTTTGCCCGGTGACAGCGTGCTTATATCGGCTTTCATGTCCCCGGCTTTTACGCTCTTTTCCATCGGCATCGATCACAAGCCCGGTGACTTTTTTCATCTCTTTTTTTCGCCTATCACGCTGAAATGGACCCATGTGGGAGACATAGAGAATATCAATCCGGAGAATTACGGATTGACTGCGGGATCAAAAAACCGCTACGAGCCGGGTGCTTATCTGCGTTTGAACTTGGATAAGGAATTGATGAAAAATGTACATTTCTCAAGCAGCATCGAATTGTTTTCCAATTACCTCGACAAGATTCGGAACATGGATGTAAACAGTCTGAACAAGCTCAATCTGAAAGTGAACGAATACATCAGCACGGCCCTGACCTTCCAGCTCATTTATGATCACGATGTACTGATCTCCAAAACGGATGACCAGGGAAACAGCACACAAATCAGGGGGCTGCAGTTGAGAGAGGTCTGGAATATCGGGTTTAGTTATGATTTCTGATAAATGCCTGCCGGGCAAGCGTTTAAGCATATACTGTTAAAGCAAGTTAAAGAGGAGAGCATCGAGGCACTATTTTGGAGAAAACAGATGTTGTTAGCTTTGTTTTTAAAAAAATAGTAAGATGGAAACCGAGAATGCAATAGATATTCAGCAGTTGAACGAACGGATCAAGGTGGAAAGCGCATTTATTGATCTGCTCAATCTGGAGATCAGCAAAAAGATAGTCGGTCAGCGTTATATGATTGAGCGCTTGTTGATCGGCTTGCTCACCGAGGGGCACATCCTTCTGGAAGGCGTGCCGGGCCTGGCCAAGACTTTGGCGATCAAGACCCTGTCTTCGGCTGTAAATGCCAAGTTTAGCCGCATACAGTTTACCCCCGATTTGCTTCCGGCCGATGTGATCGGCACCATGATTTACAACCCTGCCGAAAACCGATTTGTAGAAAAAAAAGGGCCCGTCTTTGCCAATTTTGTTTTGGCCGATGAGATCAACAGGGCCCCGGCCAAGGTTCAGAGTGCCCTGCTGGAAGCCATGCAGGAGCATCAGGTGACCATTGGCGACAGCAGCTACAAACTGCCGGATCCCTTTCTTGTGCTGGCCACGCAAAACCCCATCGAGCAGGAAGGCACTTATCCGTTGCCCGAAGCCCAGGTCGACCGTTTCATGCTGAAGGTCATCATCAGCTATCCCGAGCGCGAAGAGGAGCGGCTGATCATGCGAAAAAACCTCCGGCAAAATGATGAAAAAATAAATCAGGTCGTGAAGCCGGCCGAAATTATCCGGGCGCGCAACACCATCCATGAAGTATATATGGATGAAAAAATTGAAAACTACATTCTCGATATTGTATTGGCCAGCCGCTATCCCGATCGCTTTGGCCTGCCCGACCTGAAAGCCCTGATAGCCTATGGAGGCTCTCCGCGGGCAAGCATCAACCTGGCTCTTGCGTCAAAAGCCTATGCCTTTATACAGCACCGCGGATATGTGATTCCCGAAGATGTGCGGGCCATCTGCTACGATGTGATGCGCCACCGGGTAGGCATCACCTACGAGGCCGAAGCCGAAAACATCAGCTCCGAAGACATTATCACGAAAATCCTGAACAAGGTAGAGGTGCCCTGATCCATTTTTGACAATAATTAAGCGAAAGCAGGCGTGGATACGAAAGAATTGCTGAAGAAAGTACGGAAGATAGAGATCAAAACCAGAGGGATATCCAACCACATCTTTTCGGGCGAGTATCACTCGGTTTTTAAGGGCCGGGGTATGTCCTTCAGTGAGGTGCGCGAATATCAGTACGGAGACGATGTGAGAAACATCGACTGGAATGTGACAGCCCGTCTCAATACGCCTTATGTGAAAATATTTGAAGAAGAGCGGGAGCTGACAGTGATCCTGATGATCGATGTCAGTGCCTCGCTGCGATTCGGAAGCAGGCAGCAATTTAAAAAAGACCTGATCACCGAAGTGAGTGCCGTGCTGGCTTTCTCGGCCATCAGCAACAATGATAAAGTGGGGGTCATCTTTTTCAGCGACCGCATTGAAAAATTCATCCCGCCAAAAAAAGGACGCTTTCACATTCTGCGCATCATACGTGAGCTCATCGAGCTGAAGCCCGAAGGAACGGGCAGCGAGCTCGGGGTGGCGCTTGAGTTTTTCAACAGCATTATCAAGAAAAGGAGCATTCTCTTCATTCTCTCCGACTTCTTTACGGATAATTATTCGGACAGTCTCAGCATTGCTGCCCGCAAGCATGATGTGGTAGGAATACAGGTGATTGACCCGGCCGAAATCAAGCTGCCGCGGGCCGGCCTGATTCCGGCCTGGGACCCGGAGCAGGGCAAGGCTTTCTGGTTGGACAGCAGCAGCCGCAAAGTCCGAAGAAAAATGCGCGAACATTACCTGCGCTATGAAGATTATTTCAGGCGCAGTTTTGCCCGCAACGGCAAGGATACGGTTCAGCTGAAAACCAATGAGCCGTATGTGAAGGAATTACTGAGGATGTTTAAGAAAAGAGAACATGCATAGCGTTGTTCGTCATACGGCAATTGGGGTATTCTTTCTGATGCTTCCCCTTTACCTGGGAGCACAGAAGGTGAGCTTGTCGGCTTCTGTAGATACGGCCCATCTGCGAATCGGTGAGCAAGTCACTCTTTCGCTTGAGCTGAAAAGCGATACGCCACTCACCGTGCTCTGGCCACCGGCTTCGCCCGAGTGGGCCCCGTTTGAGCCTGTTCGTGATTCCACATTTGCCGAGCAGGTTTATCCCGATTCATTTGTCTACCGCAAAGATTATATCCTGGCCGCTTTCGACAGCGGGCAGTTGCGCATTCCTTCTCTGCCCGTTCCCTTAGCCATAGGCGGAGCTACCCGGGATACCCTGCATACGCCCGAAATTCCTGTAACGGTCGATTTCATAGAGGTAGACACCAGCGCAGCCTATCGTCCGATCAAGCCGCTAATCCGCTTTCCGCGGGCATGGACGGAATATCTGCTCTGGTATATAGGGGTATTGCTGCTTCTCGTGCTGGCTGCATTGATATGGTGGTGGAAGAAGAGAAAGAAAAGTGCAACGGAAGCCCCCGAAAAGGTTGATACCCGCCCGGCCCATGTGATAGCCCTGGAAAAACTTGAAAAACTGGAGATGGAATCACTCTGGCAAAAAGGAGAAGTGAAAGAATATCACGACCGGGTTTCGGATATCGTTAGGGAATACATCGAAAAGAGATTTGGTATTCCGGCTCTTGAGTCGACAAGCAATGAGCTGCTGACTTTTATGAGCAAGACCGATATACGGCAGCGCGAACTCGAAAATCTGAAAAGCATTCTGACCATTGCCGATATCGTAAAATTTGCCAGGGGCCTGCCCACACGGGATCAGAATGTGGAAGTCATGGAGCGGGCGCGTGCATTTATTGAAGAAACTAAAGTACGGGAAGAGGAGGTGGTGTCATGATGAACGAATGGAGTCATATCACCTTTATGTATCCCTGGGTGCTCTTTGGGCTTTTCCTTATTCCGCTGCTGGTCATTTGGTATGGCTATCGCTACCTGAAGCGTCTCCCGCTGCTTCGATTTTCGGGAGGCGGAGAGATGGCCGGAAATTTACGCAGCTTCCGGACGCGGGCCTATCACTCGCTCTTTGCTTTGAGGATGCTGGCCCTTGCCGCCATCGTGACTGCGCTGGCCCGGCCGGTGCTGCCGCAATATGAGAGCGAAGTGGAAACAAAAGGTATCAATATTGTGCTGGCGCTGGATGTGTCATCCAGTATGCTGGCTCGCGATTTTAAGCCCAACCGCCTTGAAGCAGCCAAAGAACTGGCCAAGGAATTTATCTCCGAGCGTGAGAATGACCGCATCGGCCTGGTGGTTTTTGCCGGGGAAGCATTTACGCAGTGCCCCGTCACCATCGACCACAAGGTCTTGCTCAATCTCCTGGATGAGATAAAAACAGGCATGCTAGAGGACGGAACGGCCATTGGTTCGGGATTGGGAACGGCTGTCAACCGCCTCAAAGACAGCGAAGGAAACAGCAAGGTGGTTATTCTACTGACAGACGGGGTCAACAATTCGGGGGAAATAGACCCGGTAACGGCTGCAGAGCTGGCGGTCAATTATGGCATCCGGGTCTATACAATCGGAGTGGGCTCTGCGGGCAAGGCACTATCGCCCGTTGCCAAGCGACCTGACGGTAGTCTGGTCTTTGATTATGTGAAAGTGGAAATTGATGAAGATCTCCTGAAAGAAATAGCGGATATGACCGGTGGACAGTATTTCAGGGCTACCAACAAGGAGAGCCTTCGCGAGATATACAGGGAAATCGATCGCATGGAAAAATCGAGGGTGCAGGTGAGCAGCATTCCGCGCCCCATCGATAAGTTTCATGCCTTGCTTTGGCTGGCCCTTTTATTTCTCGGGCTTGAATTATTGCTTCGTTTTACGTGGTTCAGAACCTTTACGAGCTAATGGAAGAGTTGAGATTTGAACATATGGAGTATCTGGGCCTGCTGGCCATCGTGCCGCTGATGCTGTTGCTCTTTCTGCTGGCATCTTATCTGCGGCAGCGCGACTGGAAGACTTTTGGTGATGTCCCGCTGCTTCGTCAGCTGGTACCCGAATTTTCGAAAGGCCGGCTTTGGCTCAAAGTGACATTGTCCATGCTGGCATTTGTCTTTCTCATTTTGGCATTGGCCAACCCGCTGATCGGCAAGGAGAAAACAAAAGCAAAAAAACGCGGCATCGATGTGATGGTAGCCATTGACGTATCGAAGAGCATGATGGCCGAAGATGTGGCACCGAGCAGACTTCTGCGGGCACGGCAGTTTGTGAGCAATATGCTTGACAAGATGAAAGGCAACCGTGTCGGGCTGATCGTATTTGCCGGCCATGCCTACCTGCAGATGCCCCTGACGGTAGATCACAGTGCTGCCAAGCTATTTCTCCGTTCGGTGAGTCCCGATATTGTGCCTACCCAGGGCACAGCCATTGCCGATGCCATTCGCATTGCACGCGAAGCCTTTGAAAAAGGCGAGAAAAGATATAAGGCTTTGATCATCATCACCGATGGTGAGGATCATGAAGGGGATGTGGAAGAAGCCGTAAAAAGTGCGAGAGAAGAGGGCATTGTGATTTACACCATCGGAGTGGGTACCGCTGAAGGGGCTCCCATTCCCGATTATTCGGGCGGCTACCTGCGAGGCTACAAGAAGGATGAAAATGGAAATATCATTTTAAGCAAGCTTAATGAGCAGATACTGGGCGAAATTGCCCTTCTTGGCGGAGGCAACTATTATCAGCTGGCCGGCAGCAACAACCCGCTGCCTGATTTGCTCAAAAGCCTCGATACGCTGGACAAGAAAGAACTTGAGGAAGTTTCGCTCGACAATTATGTTTCATATTATCAGTTTCCGCTTACCCTGGGATTGATCTTTCTCTTGTTTGAGTTATTGCTTTCGCCACGCAGGGCGAGATGGTGGAGAAAATTAAATTTGTTTGAATGATGCGAAACGGGATGCTCATATTATTGCTATTTCTGGCAGTCCTTCAGCTGAGGGCCCAGGATGCGCGCGAACTCATCAGGGAGGGCAACCGGGCCGTGGAAGCGGGCAAAACGGATGAAGCACTGGCATTTTATGAAGAAGCGGCCGGGTTGGAAACAGATAAGTATGCGGCATATTTCAACATGGGCAATGTATACTATGAATCCGAAAAATGGAAAGAAGCCGAACAGGCTTATCTCAATGCACTGAGTGCTGCCCGCACTAAAACGGACAAAGCCCGTGCATGGCACAATCTGGGCAACACTTATCTTGCACAGGATCAGTACAGGGAGGCCGTAAAAGCCTATAAAGAAGCACTGAAGCTCAGGCCGGATGACGAGGATACACGTTACAATCTGGCGTACGCCATCAGCAAATTGAAGAAGGAAGAACAGCAGAAGCAGGAACAGGAAAATAAGAAGAATCAGCAAAAACAGGATCAAAAAGAGGATCAGAAGCAGGATCAAAAACAGGATCAGAAGGAAAAGAATCAGGAAAACAAAGATCAAGAGAACCAAAAAAACAAGTCGCAGCAGGACAAAGAAAATCAGGAGCAAAAAGACAAGCAGAATCAGGAAGAACAAAAACAGAAGGAAAGCAATCAGGGAGAGAAGAAAGAGCAAGAATCGGGAGGGAATGAGAAAGGGCAATCGCAGCAGGAAAAAGAGGAAGGTCAGCGGCAGCCCGTGCAGATAGATCCGAAACAAGCCGAAAGACTGTTGAAAGCGCTGGAAAGGCAGGAGGGAAAAATCCAGGAAGAAATGTTGCGGAAAAAAGCGGGAAGAACCCGGAAAAGAAAAAGCGAAAAGGACTGGTGATGAGGAGTATTTTGGCCGTTGTATTACTGATGATAAGTCTGGGCTCTGCAAGTGCCCAGCAGGCCGACCTGCGTGCGGAGGTGAACAAAAACACCATTGAAGAGGGGGAGCTGCTGCGCTACACAATTACAATCGAAAACGGAGAAGAACGAAACCTTACTCCGCCCGCATTCAGCGACTTTCAGGTAATCAGCAGCAGCCGTTCTTCACAAATGAGCGTGCAGATTGTCAACGGTCGCCAGGAAATAAAGAAAACACTGAAAATCACATATCTGATTCGTCCTTCCGGAACAGGCGACAAGGTCATTGAGGCGGCTGAGCTCCGAAGCGGGAACGGAACACTCAGTACCCGGCCCATTCACATAAAAGTGGTGAAATCAGGTACCCTGCCGAAGCGAAAAGCACCGGGCGGGGCCGATGTGAGCGGCTTTCCCAAAAAAGATATTTTTTTGCGGGCGCATCTGAGCAAAAAAGAAGTATACCGGGGCGAGCAGTTGGTTTTGTATTACACCCTCTACTTCCGATCGGGGATCAGCAATTATGAGATGCCGGCCAGCAAGCTGAACGGCTTTTGGAGCAAGGATATAGAGATAAAAAAACCCGAGGTCAAAACTCAGAACATCAATGGGGTCAATTATCGCACTGCGGTAGTCCGAAAATTGATTCTCTTCCCGCAAAAAAGCGGGGAACTGGTGATTGACCCCGCCCGGATGACGGTGGATGTGCAATACGGTTTTTTCGATACGCGGAGAATAAAGCTTACGAGCAATGCCGTAAAACTGAAAGTGAAAGAACTGCCCGCAGGAGCGCCTCCCGAGTTCAACGGAGCCGTGGGAAACTTCAGAATTGAATCCACCCTGAGTTCGGATGAGGCAGCGGTAAATGAACCGCTCACGCTCAGGGTGAAAATCAGCGGTACGGGCAATATTCAGCTCATCGATCTGCCCGAGCCCCGTCTGCCCGATGATTTTGAGGTGTATGATCCAAAGATAAACGAGCGCATAAGCACCCGGGGTGATGTACTGAGCGGAACGAAAAGCTATGAATACCTACTGGTACCGAGGCAAAGAGGTACGTACAAACTGGACTCTTTGACATTTGCCTGGTTTGATCCGGCCACGGGTGAATACAAAAAGGCGCATACCCGCTCTTATGAGATACGGGTAAGCGGAGAGGCCCAAAGCAGTCCGGGCGGAAAAAATGCCATCAGCGGACTCTCGAAGGAAGATATAGAATTGCTCGATCAGGACATACGCTACATACATACCGAAACCAAACTGAAGCGCAGCGGACTCTCTTATTTTGCCTCCCCCCGCTATTATGCCCTCATGCTGGCTCCGGTCCTGCTTTTTATCCTGCTTCTTTTGATTCGCAGGCAAAGAATGAAGGCAGCCGGCAGTGCCGAGCAGATACGTCAGAAAAAAGCAGCCCGCAAGGCGCTGAAGAAACTGAACAGCCTGGCCGGAGAAGAGCTGAGCGACAAAGACTATTTTGAAGCCATACCCAATATCCTTTGGGATTATCTCGGTGAGCGCATCCACCTCGATCGCTCGGAGCAGACACAGGAGGGAATTCGCAGGAAGTTTGAAAGCCTCGGCATCGATCCGCTGAGGGCCGAAGAACTGGAAACACTTCTGGACAATTGCCGCGCAGCCGTGTATGCTCCATCGCAGGCGGGATTGTCGCGCAGCGAAATGCTCGAAAGGGCCCGTTCGTGGATTAATCGATTTGAAAAGGAGTTGCAAGTATGAAAAAAAGCATCTTAATACTCATTCTGTTTTGGCTTGCGGGTAGCGGGCTGGTCTGGGCCGGAAATCCCGGGCAGCTTTTCGAAAAAGCAAATGCCTACTATCAGTCGGGGGCCTTTGATTCGGCAGCCGTTTATTACGACTCCGTTCTGCACCTCGGGTATGAATCCGCGGAGCTTTACTTCAATGCGGGGAATGCCCACTACCGCCTCGGTGAAATTGCCCCGGCCATCTACAACTATGAAAAAGCCCTGAAACTGAATCCGCGATTTGAAGATGCGCGATTTAACCTTCAGCTTGCCCGCCTGCGGACTGTGGATAAGATGGAAGCTCCGAAACGGAGTGTGATCAGTGTATGGTGGCGCGATCTGCTGCGGAGCCGCTCGGCCGATCAATGGGCCCTGATTTCCACCGTGTTGATTTGGATTGCTTTTTTTCTGGCTGTGCCGTATCTCTTTTCAGGCAGGCGAAGGATACGCGTCTTTGCCTTCTTCTCTGCCTTGTTTTTTCTCTTTCTGACCCTTTTGGTTTTTTTCCTCAATATTGAAAACTACCGGATCAACAAAAACAGCCGGGAGGCCATCGTCTTTGCCCCCAATGCATACGTAAAAAGTGAACCGGGCCGCTCAGCTACCGATTTGTTTATCATTCACGAAGGCAGCAAAGTGAAAGTGCTCGATGCGGCCGGACAGTGGTACCGGATACAACTGAGTGACGATAAGCAGGGATGGATACCGGCAGAGGCCGTCAGGGTGATCTGACCGTTGTAGCAGGCTGGCACTTCCTCCCGGGCCGCTTATTCAGCCCCGGAATCAATTATATTTGCCTCTCAAGAATTTGTCATGCCCGGAAACATACTTGAAAACATAAAGAAGAAAAAAGCGCAGGGTCTGAAAAGCCTGGCTGTGCTCATCGATCCGGATAAGTTTGATGTGGACGTCTTTTTGGAATATCTGAAAAGCGAGCCGCTGGCTTTGCCCGATTATTTTTTTGTGGGTGGCAGTCACCTTTCGGCCATGCGCCTGAATGAAACGGTGGAAGAACTCAAGGCTTGCACTTCTGTACCGGTGATCCTTTTCCCCGGGCCGGGCTCAAAAATAGCTCCCGCTGCCGATGCCCTGCTTTTCCTTTCCCTTATTTCAGGCCGCAATCCCGACTTGCTCATCGGAAGGCAGGTAGAGGCTGCTCCGCTTCTGAAGGAGAGTGCACTTGAAGTGATCTCTACGGCCTATATGCTGATAGAAAGCGGCAATCTGACCACTGCACATTATATGTCACAGAGTCTGCCCATTCCGGCTGCGAAAAACGACCTCGCCTTGTCCACGGCCTGGGCCGGTGAGTTTATGGGGATGTCGCTCACCTATCTTGATGCAGGCAGTGGTGCCGAGCATCATGTTCCCTTTTCCATGATTCGCGAATTGAGTAAAAAAACGAAGAATCCCCTGCTCATCGGAGGCGGCATTCGCAGCGCAGCTCTTGCCCGGCAGATTGCATCGGCCGGGGCCGATATCATAGTCGTGGGCAATGCCATTGAAAACGACCCGCAACTGATGCCTGAACTGAAGAAGGCTCTGAAATCAATCCCGGGGAAACCCCGGACAAAAATGAAAGAAAAGCTTTGAAAGGACTGGTCATGCGATCGACAGGAAGTTGGTATACCGTCAAACTGGAAGATGACGGTCAGCGGGTGAACTGTCGCCTGAAGGGGAAATTCAAACAGGACAGGGAGCGCTTTACCAATCCCATAGCAGTAGGCGACCGCGTGGAGGTGGAAATCGAGCCGGATCAAAAGACAGGAATAATCAGCAAGATATATCCCAGAGAAAATTATCTGCTGCGCATGTCAACCCGTATGCGGCACGGCCGGCATATTATTGCAGCAAATCTCGACCGGGCGATTTTGGTGGCGACCATCCGTTTTCCGAATGTGAAGCCGGGTTTTCTGGATCGCTTTCTCGTTTCCTGTGAAGCCTATCACGTGCCGGCAGTGCTGGTTTTCAATAAAAAGGATTTGTACGGCAGCGAAGACATGGAGCGCTATGAGATGCTCAAGGGGATTTACGAGCCCTTGGGGTATCCCTGCATGCTCGTGAGTGCGACAAAGGGGGAAGGCCTGGAAGCACTTAAAAGCGTGCTGCAGGGCAACACGTCTCTGCTGGCCGGACATTCCGGAGTTGGCAAATCTACGCTGATCAATGCCATGTATCCATATTTCGAACTGAAGACGGGAGATATTTCCAGGCAGACGGGCAAGGGGAAGCACACTACGACCTTTGCCGAGATGTTTGAAATAAAAGAAGGAGGATACGTGATAGACACTCCGGGTGTGAAGGAGATGACCATAGCCGATCTGGAGCCCGGAGAAGTGGCCGGCTATTTTCCGGAAATGAAAGCACGGATGCACGAATGCCGTTTTAGCAACTGCATTCACATCAACGAACCGGGATGCGCAGTGATTGAAGCCGTTCAGGCAGGGGAGATCGCATTTTCGCGGTATGAAAATTACCTTCACATAGTTTTTGATCTGCAGGAATTGAAAAAATGGTAAAATGAGAGCGGTCATTCAAAGGGTGCGTTTTGCACGTGTGAGCAGCGAGGGAAAGACACTTGGTGAAATAGGACCCGGATTGCTCATGTTGCTGGGCATTGAAGAGGCCGATGAGCAGGAAGATGTAAAGTGGCTTGCCCGCAAAGCCGCGGCACTCAGAATTTTTGCGGATGAAAAGGGAATTATGAATGTATCGGTAAAAGACCTGGAAGCAGGCAATATATTGCTGGTAAGTCAATTTACGCTGCATGCCTCCACCAAAAAAGGAAACAGGCCCTCCTTCATCCGGGCGGCTTCGCCCGGCAGGGCCGAGCCCCTTTATGAAAGTATGATCAGGGCGCTGTCGGAAGAACTGGGCAGGGAGATAGAAAGCGGAAAATTTGGCGCGTATATGCAAATAGAACTGCTCAATGACGGGCCGGTGACGATTGTAATTGACACAAAAAATAAGGAATGAAAAAAAACTGGATGGAACCCGGTTTAATTGTTTTTGCCCTGCTCAGCATCGGGCTTCAGTATTTTCAGGTCGAAATGGCCGAACGCCTGCTGGTGCTCTCGTGCTCGGCTCTGGCGCTCTATTATCTTCTTTCCGGAACGCTGGTTTTGTTCAACAAGCAGGTTACTCGAAGCATGCGCATGCTTTATTTCTTTGGTCTTTGGATCATATCTGTCGGACTGGTAGGTGTGATTTACACCTTTCGTTTCTGGCCCAATGGCGGGAATCTGCTCATGCTGGGTTTTTCTTTTGGAACCGCTGTGATGATGATCCTTCTGCTCTACCGCGTGATGATCAAAAAGAATGACCGTTCGATCCGAAGGCAATTGTCTCCCTTGTACGCACGACTCCTGGTGTATCCGGTCATTTTCCTCATTCTGCAACTGACCCCCTTCGATCTGCTTTTCCATTCATTCAACAAATACCGCGACCACGAAGAATACAGGGAAATATTAAAGCAAACAATAGACAATCCCGTTGATACGCTTTTGCAGAAAAAATTGATCAGGATTGAAAAAAGGCTCGAAAATGACCGTTGAGGAATTACAAAAAAAGGTAGATGACTGGATCAAAGCCCACGGGGTTCGATATTTTGATGAACTCACGAACATGGCCATACTCAGCGAAGAGGTGGGCGAGGTGGCCCGGATCATTGCGCGCAAATATGGGGAGCAGTCATTTAAAGAAAGCGAAGAAGAAGCGGAGCTGGCTGATGAACTGGCCGATGTATTGTTTGTCTTAATATGCCTTGCCAATCAGACCGGGGTGAACCTCAGCGAAGCCATCGAAAAAAATCTGCTGAAAAAGACAACGCGGGACGGAACCCGGCATAAAAGCAATAAAAAACTGAATTCATGAAGCATAGACTTGTAGCGGCTCTCTTCTTTTTCTTTATTTCCTATTTGCTTCCGGCCCAGAGCGGCTGGCTGACTCCATTTGAAGAAAGCGGCAGGAAAGAATCGGCAAGCTACCGGCAAAGCAACGACTTTTACAGAAGGCTGTCCGAAGTCTATCCGGGAAAGATCAAAGTGCTGCAATATGGCGAGGCGGATATCGGCAAGCCCATCAGACTGGTCGTACTTTCGAAAGACGGATACTTCAGTCCGGCAGAAGCCAGGAAGAACGGGAAACTGGTGTTTATGATCATGAATGCCATTCACCCGGGCGAGTCATGCGGTGTGGACGCCTCGATGATGCTGGTCAGGGATCTGGTGACAGGCCGTCTGGACGATGATTTGCTGGAGAACGTGGTGTTTTGCATTATTCCGATTTACAATGTGGGCGGCTCGCTGAACCGAAGCTGCTGCACAAGAGCCAATCAGCAGGGGCCGGTGCAACAGGGATTCAGAGGCAATGCGCGCAATCTGGATCTGAATCGTGATTTTGCGAAAGCCGAAGCCCTGAATACCCATGCCTTCATTCGTATGTATCAAAGCTGGAAGCCGGAGCTCTTCCTGGATACACACACATCTGACGGAGCCGACTATCAGTATGTGATGACTCTCATCTCCACACAGAAAGACAAGCTTCATCCTGTATTGGCTGAATATCTGAGCAATGACCTGGAGCCTGCCCTTTACAAATCGATGAAGGAGAAAGGTTTTGAGATGACACCCTACGTTTTTTCCGTGAAGCGCACACCTGAGAGCGGAATACGGGCATTTATCGAAACACCCCGTTATTCTACGGGATACACGGCACTGTTCAATACCATCGGCTTTGTTTCCGAAGCCCACATGCTGAAAAGTTTTGAGGAGAGAGTGCGGGGAACGTATGCACTGATCCGGGCCATTACCGAAGAGGCAAACAAAGATGCGGAGGAAATTATCGCCCGGAAAAAAGAAGCCGACCGGGAAGTCAGCCGGCAGGAACAGTTTGACCTGAACTGGGAACCGGATACACTGCACTACCGGATGATTGATTTCAAAGGATACGAAGCGAGCTACAGAAAGAGCCGTGTGACCGGCCTGATGCAGCTCTATTATGATCAAAGCAAACCCTTTACCCGGCCTGTTCGCTATTATGACAGCTACCGTGCCACAGATTCTGTACGCAAACCCGTAGCCTATATAATTCCGCAAGCCTGGCGCGAGCCCGTGGAACGCTTAAAAATGAACGGAGTGAAGCTTTACCGAATGGACAAGGATACGGTACTCTCTCTGCACTGCTATTATATCAGGGATGTAAAAACGCTTGACTTTCCATGGGAGGGGCATTATGCCCACACCGACCTGAGGGTAGAAGAAGAAGTGCAGGAAATACCGGTTTATATGGGCGACTATGTGGTCTTTCCCGACCAGGAGAGCAACCGCTATATTGTGGAGATGCTCGAACCCCGGGCCGTGGATTCCTGGTTTCGCTGGAATTTTTTCGATGAAATACTGATGCAGAAAGAATATTTCAGCGATTATGTATTTGATATCAGTGCCGAAGAAATTCTCAGAAAGGATGAAGTGTTGCGCTTGCGTTTTGAAGAGAAAAAAGCGCAGGATGAAGAGTTTGCCCGGAGCAAGCGGAAACAGTTGCAGTTTATTTATACGCATTCGCCCTACTACGAAAAGAGTCATCAGCGCTATCCGGTATACCGCTTAACGGAAATAATGACACTGCCCTTGATGAACTAGAAATCAGGGCCTTTATCTTTGGTCAGGTGAAAAGAATGATTCTACTGCTCTTTTGTACGGGAAGTTTTCTTTCTCTTGTGTCACAGCCAAGGCTTGCAGTCGGAGCACTCTACGGAGTGCCGCGATACGATGATTTTTTTCGCTACGAATTTGAAAGCAGGCTGGGCTATCAGATGGGATTTTCCTATCAGCGCTCCGATGGTATTGTTATCGGAGCCAATCTGGATGTACTGAATTTCAGGCCCTATTCGGCCAACTTTGCCGGAATCGCGGAGGCGGCATACCGGGGATACAATATTCAGATTTCATATGCCGGGAAAAAATCGGAAAAAGCACGTCTTGAGCCTTTCGCAGGTACCGGCTATGGAACCATGAACTACAACCGGGGCGATTTGAAGAGCCAGGCTTTTCTGCTGAAACTGGGTGGCGTCTTCATCTGGAAGCCGGAGGACACTTACGGACTTACGATCAGCATGTCGTGGCTGGGTTATTTTGACAAATTCGGGAAAGAACTGAATTCCTTGGACAGCCGGCATATGCAGCTCTTCCTGATTTCAGCAGGGTTTTTTATCTGGCCCTGACGGCCATCCGCTTATTTTAGCGGCACAAAAGGAGGCCGGCTTACTTCTGCTGCCAGGTCTTTGTTTCTTACCCGAATGTAAATTTCTGTTCCCGGAGTGGCAAAGGCTTTTTGTACATAACCCATTCCGATGCCTTCTTTCAGCATGGGCGACATGGTGCCTGATGTCACATGTCCGATGTCGTTGCCCTCAGAGTCAACAATGGCATAGCCGTGTCTTGGAATACCTTTGGCCTTCATTTTAAAGCCCACAAGTTTTCGCTTGATACCTTCTTTCTTGATCTCTTCCAGTTGTTTGCGGGCAACAAAGTCATTGCCCTCCACAAACTTGGTAATCCAGCCCAGTCCGGCTTCAAGGGGATTGGTGTGATCATCAATGTCATTGCCATAAAGACAGTAACCCGCTTCGAGTCGCAGCGTGTCACGTGCCCCCAGGCCGATGGGCTTGATGCCAAAATCTTCACCTGCCTTCATGATGGAATCCCAGATTTCTTCTGCGGCAGAAGGGGCAAAGTACAGCTCAAAGCCCCCGGAGCCGGTATAACCGGTGGCCGAGATCAGGACATCATCGATGCCCGCAAGCCGCCCTTTGGCAAAGTGATAAAACGGAATATCCGATAGGTTGATGTCGCTTAGCTTTTGCAAGGTCTCTGTTGCTTTAGGCCCCTGAACCGCAAGAAGAGCGTAGTCATCCGATAAATTTTGCATTTGGGCATCGAAGTCATTGTGAGCAATAATCCAGTTCCAGTCTTTTTCGATATTGGAGGCATTTACTACCAGCAGGTAGTCCTCGTCCGCAATTTTATAGACAATCAGATCATCGACTATACCCGCATTTTCATTGGGCATGCAATTGTACTGTGCGCGGCCCGGGGTCAGTTTGGAGATATCGTTGGATGTCACTTTCTGTACCAGGCGCTCCGCTTCTTTGCCACTTATCCTGAATTCGCCCATATGTGAAACATCAAATACCCCGACTGCGGACCTTACGGTAAGGTGTTCATCATTAATTCCTGAATAGGAAATGGGCATTTCATATCCGGCAAAAGGAGCCATCCGGGCGCCCAGTGCGAGGTGTTTATTGTAGAAAGGTGTGCGTTTCATTTGATGCATGATATTTGAATCGCAAAACTAAACATTATGAAAAAGTAAAAAATCAAAAAATGCAACTCATGGTCCGGTGTGTTGCGGGAAGTTTTTAAAAATAAATTTTTATATATAAATTCATTAACGAAAGGGAATGCCTGCAGCTAAAGAATGCCCGTAAACAAAGGGATTGAAGCGCTTTAAGAAAGGAAAAGAAAGGCGGAAATAAAGCAAAGTGTCTTATAAAGTGGTTAATAAAGCAGGGAGGTGGAATTAAATTTAGAACAATGGTTCAGAATATATTTTCATTTTTTTAATTTTGGCTCTGATTGTACTTTGATGATTGCGTATTTTGGAGTGTTGAACCGATCCGGCCTTAAATTAAAATTGATAAGGTGTGAGGTTCTCAAAAACTTTGATGTGTAGCAAGGGTTCATGAATAAATTTTTATTGTGAAACGCCTTCTACGCATGAAATTTTTGATATATTTAACACCCGAAATGTGGAAAAATTATTGTAGCAATTCATAAAATCATTACCTAAAAGGCGAATATATGATCATTAGAAAATTACTCAGAAGAACGGCATTATTCATTGTATTTGTGCTGTTTGCATCCCTTTCCGTACAGGCACAATCAGCTAACCCCAATGGTGGAAACACACAAGATCCGGCAGACGTGCAAGCCGCCAAACAAGCGGGTATTGATCAAAATATTTCACCCGTATTGGAATTGGGAGCTGCTGTCAGCACCAATAACGGTGGTCAGAACACAAATAATGGCTCTACTACTACGGCTTTGAATGCGGCCCAGAAAAGTGACCTGCAGGCCACTATTGACAATTTTGAAAAGATGCTTCTCGATCCCAACCTTTCCCAGGAGATGAGAACAGCTGTAGAAAACAAACTGACGATATATAAAGCCCTGCTTCAGGGTCAGTAAGATCAAGTATTCAACAGTAGATATAATTAAACGACTAAACCTAAAATCTCACAAAAAATAGCGACATGAGGGAGATATTTTACAAAAGCCTTTCAATTCTGGCACTTACATTGGTCCTTACTTCGTCTGCCGCATATGCGCAGCCGGTAATTGACACCTTGTTGTTTGAGGACTTTAACAATTGTAGCGCTAGTGCACCGACAGGATGGACTGATACAATTGTGGAAGGCCCAATCGGTTGGGTGTACAACAAAAACGGGCAAGCAGGCGGAAGCCTGAATGGTACTTGTGCCATGGTGTTCGATGATTTCTTTGCAGCACCAAACCCTCCAAACTGGGCGTATGTCACTACTTCCAATTTTGATGCAACAGGTTTGAACAATGTGCAGCTTGTATTTGATTACAACATGACGGAAACGCAAAACAGTGGTGGTAATGTACCGCCCATTGATGCGCATTTCCGCATTTATGTTTGGAACGGATACAAATGGATGGAGATATATGATGAGGATGATGACAAGCCAAGTGCCAGCAACTTTGGCTTTTTTACCCGCACACTCGACCTGATGCCCTACGTCAATCCGGATATGCGTCTTCGTTTTGAATATGAAGACAACGGATGGTCAGACGGTGTTTCTGTCGACAATATACTTGTGAGAGGCGAAATTCCTTTTCAATATGATGCCAGAGTGTTGAGAGGGTATGATACCGTGGAGTATACTCTAATCCCTTATGCGCAAACTCCTCATAACGTAAAAGCTATTGGTGAAAACTACGGTACAGACCCATTGACCGGAGTTGTGATTACCACAACCATAACCGAACTCAATTCGGGTACCTCGGTGAATGAAAGTTCTGATCCCGTTAATTTGAATCCGGGAGAGACTTTTGAATTTCAATGGCCGGGCGGTGGTTTTATTCCTTTCTTTCCCGGTACATGGATTATTCAGCATAGCATTACCATGAACGAACCCGATGCCTGGTTGGGCAACAACTCGGTAGTTCCCTGGAGACAAGGTTTCTCAAATGATATTTATGCGCGTGATGACAGCAACTACGTAAATGGCATTGGATTTAACGGTGCGGCTGGAGAACTGGCACAGGTTTTCCATAATCGCTATGAGACCATACTTACCAATATTCAATTCCAACTCGGAAATACAGCCACACAAGCTTACCCGACTGTTGGAGATCCTTTCCAGGTGAAAGTGTACAAATGCGTAAATAATGTACCGGATTCGCTGGTTTATGAATCACCAATATATAAGGTGCAGGGAAGTGCAGCCATATGGTATGATATTCCAATTGCAGAAGGTGGAATCATCCTTCAGCCTGATACCTATGCCATTTCGTTGGCGCAGGTTGGCAACAACAATATTTCGCTTGCCTTTAGTAATACGCTTTTCTTTAAGAGAAGAATATTGTTCAATGCCGGTGGTGCCTGGACTCCGGTAGAGTTTGCAAACTTCAGAATTGCTTATTCGCTGCGTGGCCAGTTTGGATGTATGAGATTGAATCCTGGCAAAGACTCTACCATTTGCAGCGATCAGTCGTACATGTTGGGAGGCAATCCGACAGCTTCAGGTGCAAGCGGTCCGATTAGCTATTCGTGGGCTCCGGCTGCAGATCTGGACGATCCAACATCAGCTAATCCTATTTTCACCCCGAGTGATACCGGTGAGTTTGTTTTCACAGTTACCGCTTCGGATACTGCCGGATGCGTACAGTCTTCAACGGTTACGGTAAGAGTAAATCCTGCACCGCAAGCGGGTATTGCCGGTCTTCAGACAGATTACTGTATTTATGACGATCCGGATACAATTGATATTCAACCTGCCGGAGGTGCCATTTCAGGCCCCGGAGTGGTTGTAATTGATTCTACCAGATGCTTAGACCAGATTGGTGGCAGCGGAGGATTCCTTGAGACGACATTTAGCACCAACAATGGTCAGTCAGGTAACATGTTTGATATTGTTGCCAAAAAGAAAATTGCCATAGTTGATTTTGATATTAACGTTGACGGTGGTACATGGAACGTAGAGGTTTATACAAAAGCCGGTTCCCATGTAGGTTCGGAAACGAATGCAAGCGCATGGACACTGGTTGCTACTACTACAGTTGCCGGTGCCGGTCTTGATAATCCGACACCTCTTGGATTGCAAAATATGTCGGTAACCATTGATCCGGGTGCCACACAGGCATTTTATGTGACGGTTACCAATGGTACAGGTATGAACTACTTTAATGGTTCTGCTGTCGGAAATGTATTCGCAGAGGATGATGCCATTCAGTTCCTGGAAGGAACGGGTAATGCCTATCCTTTTGGTGCGGTATTCCAACCACGGGTTTGGAGTGGTAATATTTATTACGCCAACCCGATTTGTGGATCGGCAGTACCCGGAAACACCTTATTTGATCCTGCTCTGGCAGGTGTGGGTGAACACCAAATCGTTTACTGCTATACCAATGATTTCGGATGTACGGCATGCGACACTTTCACAGTGAATGTACATCCTCGCCCGGATGCTACAATCAATCCTGCAGGTCCGGTTTGTTTGAATGAAACAATCATGATGACTGCCGTTACTCCTTTCGGTACCTGGAGTGGAGACGGAATTGTAGACCCTGCTGCCGGAACCTTTAGCGGAGCGGCTGCAGGTGTGGGAGACCATACTGTTTATTACGATGTGATTGATGCCAGAGGTTGTTACAATAGAGATTCAACAGTCGTTACGGTTAACGATATTCCAACGGTTGATGCCGGGGCTGACATGACCGTATGTGCAGGCTCAGCTGTTCAAATCGGTGGAAACCCAACCGGAACACCCGGAGTAAGCAACAATGGCTTTATAGATAATTATTCATGGACACCTGCATCAGGATTGAGCTCTTCCGTAGATCCCAATCCTATGGCAAGTCCTGCTGCTACCACTACATATACAGTTACTGTAACTGACAATAACGGATGTTCTGCCAGTGATGCAGTGACCGTGGAAGTACGTGAAGCACCTACGGCAGATGCCGGGGATAACGTTGTGAGTTGCGATGGCCAGCCGGTTTATATCGGTGGTACTCCTTCTGCAAGTGGTGGAACACCTCCTTATACTTACTCCTGGAGTCCGGCTGCAAGCCTGGATGATGCAACTCTGGCAAGTCCGCTTGCTAATCCGTCAGTGACTACATCTTATACATTAACGGTTACAGATGCGAACGGTTGTACAGATATGGATCAGGTGATCGTAAGTGTTAAACCTTCTCCAGTTGCTGATGCCGGTAATGATGTGACTGTTTGTAGCGATGTGGCTATTGCATTGGGTGGAGCTCCGACCGGAAACGGTGGGACCGCACCTTATACGTATAGTTGGTCACCGGCTGATGGTCTGAATAGTACGGCTATTGCAAATCCGACCTTCTCATATAACAACACTAATGCAAATCCGATTACAAAAACCTATTCGGTAACTGTTACGGATGCAAGTGGATGTACTTCTACGGATGTTGTTAATGTGATTGTAAGACCGGCCGTCTTTGTTGATGCCGGGGCAGATGATGAAATATGTGTAGGAGATGCCACCAAAATTGGTGGACTGGCACCGGCTACAAATGGAATTCCTCCTTATAGCTACTCATGGAGCCCGACTGTTGGATTGATTACACCTAATGTGGCCAACCCGACTGTGACTCCTACTTCTTCTACCATATACACACTGACCGTTACGGATGGTGTAGGTTGTGTGGGTGAAGATATGGTTGAGGTTATAGTGAACCCATTGCCAATTGTAGATGCAGGTGCCGATCAAACAATTTGTAAAGGCGAAACTGTAATGATCGGTGGTCAGCCTACCGCTGACGGAGGAAAAGCACCATATGATTATTCATGGTCTCCTTATATCGGATTGAACGATGAGACCTTGCCTAATCCGTTGGCCGGACCCAACTCAGAAACGAACTTTACTGTAACTGTTACAGATGCCAAGGGCTGTAAAGGAAGCGATGCAATGACTGTGTTTGTAAATGAAAACCCAAGGGCTCATGCTGGAGTTGATAAGGAAATTTGTATCGGTGAAAGCATTATGATTGGTGCCGTACCGGCAGCTTCAAATGGAGTTGGACCCTATCAGTATACATGGTCACCGCTTGAAACATTGAATGATGAACAGGTAGAAAACCCAATTGCTTCACCTACGAGTACTACTAGATATATATTGACGGTTACTGATCAAAACAATTGTACGGATTCGGATTCAATGCTGGTAACTGTTAATCCATTGCCGGATGTATCCATTGTTGGTCTGGCAACGGACTTCTGTTACGATGACAGCATACAAATACTGATGGGTGATCCAACGGGCGGTGTGTTCCTCGGTGATGGTGTTTTTGGTTCAACCTTTGTCCCTGCAGCTGCAGGTGTTGGCAAACATGATATCAAGTATATCTATACGGATGAGAAAGGTTGTACGGATTCTACGTTCCAGATTGTAGATGTACATCCGCTGCCGGTTATCGATGCCGGTCCGGATAAGTTTGTTTATCTCAGCAAAAACACGGTACTCGATGCTACCGCAGATGGTGATTATAGCTATTCATGGGATCCGACAACAAGTTTGAGTGATCCGTCAGCTTTGAATCCGGATGTTATAGGATTAACTCAAACTACGACATTCGAAGTAACAGCTACGAATCAGTGGGGATGTACAAATAGTGATGTGGTTACGGTGGTTGTAGATGTAAATCTGCCCATTAATCCTCCGAACCTCTTCACTCCGAATGGCGATGGTGTGAATGACACCTGGTTTATCGAAGAGTTGTCATTCTTCCCGAATAATAATCTGAAAGTATTTAACAGATATGGTCAGCTGGTATATGAAGCTGACAATGTCGGGCAGGATGCCTGGGACGGATCAAGTCTGCCGGATGGTACATATTATTGGATATTAACCCTCAATGTCCAGGGCAACAATATCCACAGAGGTACAATTACTATTAAACGATAAATCAACTCTTAGAAAGAATCTGATTAAAACATAAAACATGAGAAAATTATTATTTGCTTTTGCTCTCTTGTTCTTGGTATCCTCTGCTATGCAGGCCCAGCAAGACCCATTGAGAAGTAATTATCGCTTTAACTACCTTTTGATTAATCCTGCAGCTGCCGGTAGCAACGGGCAGTGGACAGGCAGAATAGGAGTAAGAAGTGATTTTACAAGAATTCCCGGTGCTGCTGTAACATCTTCCGCAAGTGTTCACGGAGTTATGGGTGAACGTAGTGGTATTGGAATTAATATGGTAACTGATGTTATCGGGCCTGAACAAAGCACGGGTGTACAGTTTAATTATGCCTATCATATTGATATGGATAGAAACAACTTGTCTATTGGATTGGGTGCACGATATGTAAACTATCGTTTGAACAGAGAATTGGTGGACATTTATTCACCGGAACCCTTGGATGGTTTTGATGGTGGATTGGGTGATCTTTCACTGGGAGTTATGCACTACAGCAAAAAACATTTTGTCGGAATCAGTGTTCCTCAGTTGATTCAGATTACAGGAGCGGATGTAAAAAAACTGGAGCCGCATATCTACCTTTCCGGTGGCTATATCTTTGAGCTCGGAACTGTGAATCTGGAACCAATGCTTATGGCCAAAATTGTGCCCAATGCAAAAACACAGGTGGATATTAATCTGAGAGCATGGTTTGTCGATAATCAATTGATGTTGGGAGCCGGATGGAGAGGTCCTAACGGATCGCAATTTGCGGGTTCTGGCATTACACTGATGACCGGATTTAATGTGAATAATAAATGGCAGTTTACCTATTCGTATGATATGAATAGCGGAGACTTCCAGTCTGTTTCATGGGGATCACATGAGGTTGGATTCGGAGTTACATTTGGAAAGCAAAAGTTTGACAATGTTTTTGGTGTAAGGCCTAGCAATGAGGAAGAACCTGTAATGGAGGAAGCTCCTGCACAATAAAGAATTCAGATTTTAGGAATAGAGCCCCTGGTATTTTTACCAGGGGTTTTTTTATTGCTTTTTTGAGAAGAGGCTTAACTGAAGTGATTTTACTATAAAACTCTTCCGATGTAGATCACTGAATCCAAAGTTCTTAATGGCTTCAATGTGTGAAGATGTTGCGTATCCTTTGTTTTCAGACCAACCATATACCCGGTATTTCTTATGCCGGGATAAGCGAGCCATGAAATGATCCCGTGATACCTTCGCAAGAATGGATGCTGCTGCAATGGGGGCATAGATAGCATCACCGTTGACTTTACATTCGTAAGGAATTGAGGAATCTTTCTTAAATGAATTCCCGTCAACAAGAAGGATTTCTGGCCGGGGATCCAGACACAATGCCGCCTCATACATGGCTTCATGGGTCGCATTTAAAATATTGATTGTATCAATGATATGATGGCTCTTGAAGACAACCTTCCATGAGATTGCTGTGCTCGTTATTTCTTTGTAAAGACTTTCGCGCAAGCGGGGATTCAGCAATTTACTGTCATTCAATTTTCGGTAGTATCGTCCTTTGGGTAAAATGACTGAAGCTGCTACAACTGGGCCGGCCAAACAGCCTCTGCCGGCTTCATCGGTTCCTGCAATTAACTGATATGGGTCATACTTATAAATCAAGTTAAATCTATTATTAAGAAAATCTGATTGATTACTTTTATAAGATCATGCGGGAAGTGCTCAAAATTACAAATCTCAGTAAAAGTTACGGAAGAATTAAAGCAGTAAGGGAATTGTCACTCACTGTCTTTCACGGCCAGGTACTTGGATTGTTGGGTCCTAACGGAAGCGGTAAAACGACAACGCTCAGCATGATATTGGATGTGGTAAAGGCGGATGCGGGTCAATACGAATGGTTTGGAGGTGTTCCCGTTACAATGGCAAGAAAGCGCATTGGTACTTTACTTGAAAAACCGAACTTTTATCCCTATTTGTCAGCGGTAAAGAATTTGGAAATTACTTGTAGGATTAAAGAAAAGGGCGAAAACAGAATTAATGATGTATTGAAACAGGTAGGGCTTTTTCAAAGAAGAAATTCGAAGGTAAAGGGATTTAGCACAGGCATGAAACAACGGCTTGCTATTGCTGCATCACTTGTCTCAGATCCTGATGTTTTGATACTGGATGAACCGACCAATGGTTTGGACCCCAACGGAATAGCGGATATCAGAAGCTTGATCAGGGATATTGCTACAAATGGTAAAACCATCATTTTGGCCAGCCACCTGCTTGATGAAGTTGAAAAGGTATGTACGGATGTAGCAGTAATGAAAAATGGAAAATTATTGGAATTGCGAACGCTGAGGGGATCGGAGCTGGATAGAGTTAGAGTGATTGAACTATCAGCCGGAAGCGAAATGGATCTTTTAAAAATACTTGAAGATCAGGACGGGTTGAGAATCATTCAAAGTCTGAATTCGATGCTGGTTGTGGAAACGAAAAAATCTCCTCAGGAGATTAATCGTATACTTGCTGAGCAGGGCATCTATTTGACACATTTGCGGGAAAGAAGAAAAACACTGGAAGAACAATTCCTGGAACTGACCAATCAATGAGGAAATTATTGCAAATAGAGTATTTGAAGGTATCGGGATATGCCGCATTTAAGATACTGATGCTTGGCTATTTCCTGGCCGCAACAACGTTGTTTTTGTCCCTTCATAATTTTAGTTTCGGACCGTTTCAAATATTTGGACAGGAAACACTCAAATTTCCGTATGTATGGCAAAATGTGGCTTTCATAGGAAAGTTCTTAAATCTTGGACTTGGGATTGTAATGATCTTATTAATTGGGAATGAATTTTCCTTTGGTACGGCCAAGCAAAACCTGATAGACGGGTTGAGCCGTACACAATTGGTTATATCCAAGTACCTTCTTCTTATTGTAATTGCCCTGGGTGCGACTGTATTTATGTTCTTTGTCGGATTGCTGATGGGATGGGCCAATAGCGTGACGATTACGAGTGCTTTGATATTTAAGAATATTGGTTTTATGCTGAGCTATTTTCTGCATGCATTCGGACTTATGTCTATGGCTGCTTTTATTGCCTATCTTTTCCGCAAAACAGCTATAGCGACAATGTTCTTTCTGGCATATGCAGTATTTATGGAGGCCATATTGCGCCTGAGTATTGATGCTGATTTCACCAGGTATTTCCCGTCCAAGACATTAAGCAATCTGATTTCTACCCCCTATGCGGATTTGGTCTCCGGAATGGATTTGCAGCTTCAGAATGAAGCCTGGAATGAATACATGATCCTGGCTGTTTTTTATGCGCTTATCTTTTTTGTGCTGTCCGTACAGGTAGTCCGAAAGCGCAGCCTTTAGCCTCTCCTGTTAATAAACGTTAACCGCAGGAAACTTTGCTGGTTTTAATAGTTTCCTGAGTTTCCTGTTTATAAATTTGCTGCTCAACTTTCAGCGTGAACAGCATAGAACAAGTCTCACATCTTTTCTTGAAATATGGTCTCAAAAGCGTGACCATGGATGATATTGCCCGTGAACTGGGGATATCAAAGAAAACCGTGTACGAAAAATTCGGTAGCAAGGAAGATCTGATTTATAAAGTCGTATCGCACCACCTGAAAAAAGCACAGGAATTAATTGAAAAGGCAGAACGTCAATCAGAAAATGCGATAGAATGCTGGCTGGCTATTGCAAATGACCACATCAAATTACAGCGGGACTTCCATTCTTCTATTCTTTTTGATTTGAAAAAATATTATCCCAAAGGCTGGATGATTTTTAAAGAGCACATTGATGGCTTTCTCACCAATCATCTTGTGAAAAAGATCAGGCGCGGGATGGAGGAGGGCCTTTTCAGAAAGAACCTTATACCTGAAGTGGTAGCTTTTCATCAGCTGGCAAAAGTTGATGTTTACAGCGACCCGTCTGTATTTAAAAAGCTTGGGCATGATATTACGACTGTATATGATGAGATTATAAAACTGCAACTGTATGCGATTGTTTCGGAGAGCGGGCGAAAGTACCTGAATAAAAAATACAACTATGAGGATTAAAGTTGCCTTTACCCTGATAGGCCTTTTGGCCTCCGTGCTGCTGCTGGCGCAGGATAAAACATTCACTCTTGACGAGGCTGTAACTTATGCCTATGAGCATAACAGGGAGATGAAAGATGCTTATTATGAAGTAGGCAAAGCATCGCAGGATGTAAAAAAACAACTGGCCTCGGGGCTGCCGCAAATCAGTGCACAAGTGAAGTATCAGAACTTCCTGGCCTTGCCGGTAAGTTTGATACCGGCCGAATTCTTTGGAGGTAAACCCGGAGAATTTGCGGAAGTACAATTTGGCACGAGCAATAATCTCAACGCCAGCATCAACGGTAGCCAAATGATCTTCAACGGAAACTATTTCGTGGGGTTGAAGGCGGCTGAAATGTACAAGGACCTTTCGAAGAAGCAATATGAGGCCTCCAAGTTTGAGGTTAGGGCAAGTGTTGCCAAGGCCTATTACGGAGTTCTGATTACACGAAAAAACATAGAGATACTGGAGCAAAACCTGAGGACACTGGAGGACATCTATCGTGAAAGCAAAGCAATGTTTGACGAAGGTTTTATTGAGGAAATAGAAGTAGATCGGCTCTATTTGTCACTCAGTACGCTGCGACAGCAACTGGAAACCTTGAAGCGGCAGGAAAAACTATCACTTGGGCTCTTAAAGTTTCAGATGGGCTATCCGTACGAAGATGAAATTGTATTAAGTGACAGCATTTCCGCCTTCGTTTCTACAGATCTAACGCTGGTCGAAAGTCCGGCCAATTTTGAACATACCCTGCAGAACGATATTCTCAATCAAAGCATTTCGCTGACCGGACTGAATATAAAAAACCTGAAAGCGGGCTACCTGCCCCAGGCGGATCTTTTTATCTCTGCTTCGGAGAATGCACAGCGCAATGAGTTCAACTTTTTTGATAAGAACCAGCCCTGGTATGAGACAGCGGTTTGGGGGGTTTCATTGAATATCCCGATTTGGGACAGCTTCCGCAAGCGTTCCGGTATTCAAAAGGAAGAAATCAGTCAGCGGCAAATGATTAACAAGCGGGACCAGGCGGCCGAAGCGTATAAAATGCAGATAGAGCAGCGCAAAGCTGAATATCTGAACGCCAGTGAGCAACTGGATAATGCCCGCAGCAATATGGAGCTGGCCAAAAAGATATTTGATATCAGTGTAAAAAAATATGAGGAAGGTGTGGGTTCAAGTCTTGAAGTAGACAATGCCCGCAGTACCTATTTTAACAGCAGCAGCAATTACATCAATGCCCTCTACCGCTTGTTGCTGGCCAAAGTCGAACTTGAAAAGTTACTTGAAATAAAATGAGCAAAATGAAAATAAAAGCAACTCTTACTTTATTGTCCCTTCTCTTTCTGCTGGGGCTGGGTGCCTGCAAACAAAGCAAGGAACCCCGGACGCTCGAAGACAAGAAAAAGCAACTGGCTCAGTACCAAAAGGAATTGATAGAGATCAAGCAGAAGGTCAGAGCGCTGGAAGAAGAGATAGACAATATGTCTGCGGAAGAAGGTGAAGGCAAGGCAGCCGTTACTGTCAGGGTAAAGGAGATAGGCAAACAGGATTTTAAGCATTTCATTCAGATACCGGGCAATGTGGAAAGCGATGACTATGTCAAAATCAGCTCGGAGGTTCCGGGCCAAATTATTGCCCTTTATGTAGAGGTGGGTGACAAAGTGGTGAAGGGTCAAGAACTGGCCCGCATCGATGATAAAATGGTGCGGAGGCAATTGGATGAGCTTTCAACAGCCTATGAGCTGGCAGCCCAGACATTCGAAAAGCAATCACGGCTCTGGGAGCAGGGCATCGGCTCGGAAATGCAGTATCTGCAGGCGAAGAATGCGAAAGAATCACTGGAAAAAAGAATGGCCACGCTAAGGGCTCAGCTTGATAAATACATTATCAAATCGCCAATTACGGGAATGGTGGACGACTTAATGGTAAAAGCCGGTGAAATGCTTTCTCCGGGTTTTCCGCTTCTGACGGTGATCAACGTAGCCGATATTAAAGTGGTGGGCGAAGTATCTGAGCGCTATGTCGGGAAATTCAGAAAAGGCGACTCGGTGCTCGTTGATTTCCCGGTAATCGGCTTGCAGATCCATACAACCATTGACGCGGTGGGGCAGGCCATCGACAAAGACAACCGAACCTTTAAGGTGATTGTTAAAATTCACAATCCGAATGGAGAACTAAAGCCCAATCTGCTGGCCAATATCCGCCTCTTCGATTTCAGGCAAAAAGAGGCACTGGTTGTGCCGACCCGGGTTGTCTTTTTTCAGGAAGAAGGTAGTTATCTCTACACGGTGCGCATACACAACGGAGACACCACAGCACATAAGGAAATGGTAAAGCTGGAATACAGTGATGAGAAACATTCACTGGTAAAAGAAGGAATCGAACCCGGTACCCTTCTGATAGTGGAAGGCTATGACAAGGTAAGCGAAGGAGAAAAAATTAAACCGCTTTACTAAAACCTGAAGCAATGACGAAAAAGGAAAGAATAAAAGAATTCTGGCTCTCCAATCTGGCGCTCAAGAATTCAACCAGTGTATTTGTGATGCTTTTTATCATCATTATCGCAGGTTGGATGTCATACACGGCCATACCCAAAGAGAGTTTTCCGGAAGTAAAGCAACCCACCATCTTTGTCGGAGTCAGTTATCCGGGCAACTCGCCCATCGACATGGAGAACCTGGTGACCCGACCGCTTGAGAAGGAAATAAAAAAGCTCTCGGGCATCAGCAAGATGACCTCCACATCTATTCAGGATTACAGCACAATTGTCGTTGAATTCGAATATGATGTCGATCCGCGTGACGGGCTTTACGATGTGAAAGATGCCGTGGACAAGGCCAAGAAGGATCTGCCCAATGACCTGCCGGCCGATCCGAATATTTTTGAGCTTGACTTCTCAGAGTTTCCCGTGATGAACGTCAACCTCTATGGCGATTTCAGTTTCGAAGAGCTGAAGCACTATGCAGAATATTTGCAGGATGAGATCGAAAATCTGAGTGAAATATCCGGAGTTGACCTCCGTGGCCTGCCAGAGAAGGAAGTAAAAGTGATTGTGGACCTTGATAAAATGGCTGCTTTGCGTGTCAGTTTCAAGGACATCGAAAATGCCATTACTTCTGAGAATGTGACCCTTTCAGGAGGAAATATCCTGAGTATTGACGGTGACGTGGCCAGCCGCAGGACCATTCGGATCACCGGGGAGTTTAGCGACTATCGGAAGATGGAAGGGATCATCGTTAAGCATGAGAAACAGAAAATCGTGACGCTGGGCGATATAGCGCAGGTGGAGTTCGGAAATATGGAGCCCACCAGTTTTGCCCGTTTGGATGGAAAAAATGTAGTGAGCCTTGACATTAAAAAGAAAAGCAAGGAAAATCTGATCAATGCGTCCAAATCGATAAAGAAAATCATTGCAGAGGCCCGCAGAAAGGTATTGCCAAAGGATTTGCATGTCATCATTACAAATGACCAATCGAAGTTTACCGTCAATCTGGTGAAGAACCTGGAAAACAGCATTATTTCCGGAATTCTCCTGGTGGTACTGGTGCTTCTCTTTTTTATGGGTATCCGCAATGCCTCGATCGTAGGCACGGCCATACCCTTGTCCATGTTTCTGGGAATTACGATTCTTTACTATACGGGCAATACACTGAGTATGATCGTACTCTTTTCTCTGATTCTGGCCCTTGGTATGTTGGTAGATAACGGAATTGTTGTGGTAGAGAACATCTACCGGCTTTACAGCGAAGGCTATAGCAAGGCAAAGGCGTCAAGAGCAGGTGCCGGAGAGGTGGCCATGCCTATCATTTCTTCAACGGTTACCACGGTGCTGGCATTCGTTCCGCTGCTTTTTTGGAAATCCATGATCGGTGAGTTTTTCAAGTTTTTACCACTCACATTGATCATTGTGCTTTCCTCCTCCCTCTTTGTCGGATTGGTGGTCAATCCGGTTTTGACTTCGAAATTCATAAAAATTGAAGATTACAAATTCAGCAAGGGCTCTCCACGATTTTGGATCTGGACTATGATTATACTGCTTCTTGGTGTATTCCTTTCGGCATCCGGGGCTGCCCCCCTGATGGGAGGGCTGCTGATAGCATCCTCTACGCTGCGAGTAGTATATCGCTTTTTGCTGAAGCCGGCCGCCCGCTTTTTCCAGGAGCGCTTTATGATCTGGCTGGTCAAGGCGTATACCCGTTCCCTGGAATTTGCATTGTCGGGCATTCGCCCGGTGTTGTTTTTTATTGGTGTGATTGCCCTTCTCGTCTTTTCCCTCATGTTTTTTATTCAGAAAACACCGAAAGTGACTTTTTTCCCCGATAACAATCCGAACTATGTCAATGTATTCATTGAAATGCCTGACGGAACCGATATTGAATACACGAACAAAGTCACAAAGGAGATTGAAAAGCGGGTAAATGATGTGATTCGTCCCTATCAGGCGATTGTCGAGGCGGTGGTGGCCCAGGTGGGCGAGGGGACAGGCGATCCTTCAAGGGGCTTTCAGCAGGGCAGTTCACCGAACAAAGCCCGGGTTACGGTTTCTTTTCTCGAATACCGGGAGCGGATAAAATTCATGGATGTTTCTACAAGTTTCGTGATGCAAAAAATATCGGAAGCAGTTCGTGATATTCCGGAAGTAAAGAACATTTCAGTCGAAAAAAATGCCATGGGCCCACCGGTTGGAAAGCCCATCAGCATCGAAGTGACCGGAGAGGACTATGCCGAATTGCTGCGCCTTTCTGATGATATGATTCAATTTCTTGAATCGGCCAATGTACCGGGCGTGGAGCAGTTGAAAACAGATGTGGAAGTGAATAAGCCGGAATTAATTGTAGATATCAACCGGGAAGCGGCCCGCAGATACGGATTGTCTACGGCAAGCATTGCGATGGCCATTCGCACGGCCCTGTTTGGAAAGGAAGTTGATAAGTATAAAATCGGTGAAGACGATTACCCCATCAATGTCAGACTGAAGGACGAACAGCGCTACCGCTTGGGTACGCTGCTCAACATGCCCATTACATTCAGAGATCCTGCCTCGGGCCGCATTAAGCAGGTGCCTATATCATCGGTAGTGACGATTCACAACAGCTCGACACTGGGAACCGTCAAGCGAAAGGATCAAAACCGTGTAATCACCATTTACTCCAATGTGATAGAGGGCTACAATGCAAATGATATTGTAGCGCAGTACAAGGCGCTGTTGTCAGAATATGATATGCCCAAAGGATATGAATATAAATTTACCGGAGAGCAGGAAGAGCAGGCCAAGTCAATGGCTTTTCTGCAGGAAGCGATGATGATTGCCGTGTTCCTCATTTTCCTTGTCATCGTTTCACAATTCAACTCTTTTGTCAGCCCGTTGATCATCATGTTTTCCGTGATCCTAAGTACCATCGGGGTTTTCCTGGGCTTTGCCATCTTCCAGATCGACATCAGTATTTTGATGGTGGGTATTGGCATCATTTCCCTGGCGGGCATTGTGGTAAACAATGCCATCGTGCTCATCGACTTCATCAAACTGTCGAGAGAACGCAGGCGGGAAGAACTGGGCCTGGCCGATGGAGAACTTCTGCCCTTCCACGAAATAAAGGACTCCATCATTCAGGCCGGACAAATCAGGTTGCGTCCCGTGTTGCTGACGGCTATTACCACGGTGCTCGGGCTGATTCCGCTGGCCATTGGATTTAACATTGATTTCTACGGACTGCTGACGGCTTTGAAGCCCGATATTTACTTTGGCGGAGACAGTGCCATTTTCTGGGGACCCATGTCATGGACGGTCATTTTCGGATTGTCCTTTGCCACATTCCTGACACTCATCATCGTGCCGGTCATGTATTTGCTCGTTGATATGGCGTCCATCCGCATGAAACGACTGGGCGAAAAAGTACTCTGATTCGGCTTATAAATGCTTCCAGCCCTGGGCCTCCAGCGGATGCACCTGTCCTGACGGTGTTTTAAGGGTATAAGCGGCCGAAGCTTTTGTGGTGTAACCGATAATGGAAAAATCCGGATGCTTTTCGATTTTATCTTTCCATTCAGGCGGGAAGGTGAAAAGCAGTTCGTAATCTTCTCCTCCGTTGAGTACGGCCGTAGAAGTGGGAATATTGAATTTCATAGCCCTTGCCCGCGCCTCTTCCGATACGGGAAATTTCTCCTCATAGAGTACGCATCCCACCCCGCTCTGCCTGCATATATGAATGACATCGGATGAGAGGCCGTCCGATATGTCGATCATGGCATTGGGCTTGAATTTCAAGTCTTCAAAGTACTCGATAATATCCCTCCGGGCTTCCGGCAGCAACTGGCGGCCCACAAGGTATTTTTCGCCTTCAAGATCGGGTTGAATTTCAGGGTTTTCCATGAAAATCTGCTTTTCCCGCTCCAGAATCTGAAGGCCCAGAAAGGCAGATCCCAGATCACCGCTAACTGCTATGAGGTCTCCCTGGCGGGCCCCGTTGCGATATACGATCCGGTCTTTTGCCGCATGGCCTATGGCTGTGATGTTGATGATGAAGCCCTTGTTTGAGGCCGAAGTGTCTCCTCCCACAAGGTCTATATCGTATTTGTCGCAGGCAGCCAGAATGCCTTCATAGAGCATTTCCATGGCTTCCACCGAGAAGCGGTTGGATATGGCCACCGAGACTGTGATCTGTTCCGGAATGGCATTCATGGCGTAGATGTCTGAAAGATTGACCACTACCGCCTTGTACCCCAGGTGCTGCAAGGGGTGGTAGCTCAGGTCAAAGTGAATGCCCTCCACGAGCATGTCTGTACTGACCACTTTTACATCGTTATCACCGGCTGCTATCACAGCAGCATCATCGCCCACACCCCTGATGCTGCTTTTGTTGCGCAGCACGGCATTTTTGGTCAGGTGTTCAATCAAACCGAATTCACCGTATTCGGCAATCTCCGTTCTTTTTTCTTTTTTGCTTTCTTCTGCCATGCTGCAAATTTACTCATTTTGCCAGCTGCCCGGCTTTTTTGCGGTCGATATAAAATAAAGCGTGACGGGATTCCTTAATTTAGTGCCTTCAATCGAACCTGCACGGCAAAGAGATATATAAGCAGGTGATAATGAAAAACCTGAAGTTCTAAATCAACACCTTTTAAACCTATTGTTCTATGAGAAAATGGATTATTGCACTTACGGGTATGCTGACCCTATTTTTTGTTTCTTCCTGCGGCTCGACAGCCAAACTCCAGTTTAATCCGAAAGTAGGGGAGGTCTATCACTACATGAGCAACACGGAGATGGACATGGCCATGATGAGCATGAATATCGAGATGAACGTGAAGACATACTTCGCACTGAATACCGTTGAAAAGATGGATACCACATTTCATATGAAAATGAGCTACGACAGCCTCATGATCTCACAATCCAACCCGATGAGCGGTAAGATTGAGTACAACAGCAACACCTATAATGAAGGGAACGCAGATCAAAACACAAAAATGATTGCCAACACGCTGGAAGAATTAAAAAACAAAGAATTTGACGCATGGATCAGTGCCACCGGGCATGTCATCAAGCTGGAAGGAGCCGAGAATCTGGGTGATGCCGGAGGCATGATGCAGGGTACCGATCCGTCAGGGGTTATTAAAAGCGTGGTCATTGCCTTTCCCGAAGGAGAACTGAAAGAAGGACAGAGCTGGACGGTAAAGCAGACTTCCGGTTCTATTGGCATAGAATCTACGATTACCTACACGATCAAGAGCATCAACACGGATGATATTGTTCTGGATATGAGCACAAGTATCCCTGAGAATCAGGAAATGGAAAGCAACGGGGTCTCAATGACCATTTCCAATTTTGAATCGACAGGAGAGCTGACGGTAGAGCGGAAAACGGGCATGTTGCTGGAAATGAATACAAGCCAGTCCATGGATATGGAGATGAATATGCAGGGCATGGAAATGACTGCTAGCACCGAATCTACCACGGAAATAAAACGACTTGACTAAGCCTTAATACATTGTATTCCAGATTGCTGTTCCTTCTTTTTCCGCTTATGCTGAGTCTCGGGTCCTGCCGGGTATGGCATTTGCAGTCCACCCCTTTCGACCCTGCCTCTGTGCCTGCAGCACCCGATTACTCACAGCCCGGGAGCTGGGCAGCCACGCCTTTTTCTCATGACAAGGCCGATACCCTGCCGGCCGGAAGCGGCCTGGCTGACAGGCAGGAGACCGCGGAGGCCGATGTGTTTTATATTCATCCTACAACCTATCACGGGCCTCATTGGAATGCAGCCCTCGAAGATCTGAGGACGAGGGAGAAAACCACTTCTACGGCAGTTCTCTTTCAGGCGAGCACCTTCAATGCAGCCGGCAGAGTCTTTGCCCCCTTTTACCGTCAGATGACGTATTCGGGCTTTTTCGTAAACGATAGCATATCAAAAAGACAGGCGGTCGGGCTGGCTTATTCCGATGTGCGTGCGGCATTTCTTTATTATCTGAATCACTGGAATGAAGGCCGTCCGCTGATCATCGTGGGGCATAGTCAGGGTGCCATGCTCGGACAAATGCTCCTGAACGAATTTTTTAACCCGCGGGAAGAGTTGTACAGGAAGCTGATTGTTGCCTATTTGCCGGGCTGGCCTGTGAATCAAACAGAAACCGGAGGCGTGCCACCGTGCCGGGAGCCCGGGGATATCCGCTGTTTCGTTTCCTGGAATACTTTCTCCGACAGAGGCCGCTTGCGAGCAGGGAAATTCTACGAAAAAGGAGACTGCATAAACCCGATAAGCTGGCAATTTGAAGGAGACCGTACGGCTCTTGCAGATCACAAAGGAGCACTGGACGGAAAGTTTAAAAAAATATATCCGGAGATAATTTCTGCAGTTTGCGAAGACCATGTGCTGCGTATTTCAACCGACAATCTTCCCTTTCCCTATAAATACACCAGGGTCTTTCATGTGGCCGATATCAATTTGTTTTGGATGGATATACGCCTCAATGCGGCATTGCGCAGCAAATCTTTTCAGAACGCAAATAATTAATTTTGATCATCAACTATAAAGAATATGAAAACAGCATTCAAATCAATCGCAGGACTGGTCGTACTTCTCCTTCTTTTCTCGTGCAGCGAAGAGTCGGGCGGAAGCAATGAAAAAGTGCAACTCCTTTTTCAACCGGAGCAGGGAAGGGAAACGATCTCAACCATGGATATTCATTCCGAAACGAAGATGCTCGGAATGAGTATTCCGCTCGATATGAATGTGGAATACAGCATGATACCCACCGAGGTTTCGGATACGGCTGTGCTGGTGCAATTCACCTACAATCGCATTTATATGAAAATGCAAAACCCGATGACCGGTGCCGTGGAGTATGACTCTGAGAAACCCGGGGAGGCCAAGGGCATTGGTGCCGATAAAATGGTGGAAATATATAGTGGAATCATCGGAGAGTCCTTTACCGTAAAGTTTGATCGCTACGGAAATGTGATGGAAATGAAGGATGAGTCTTCGGAAATGGGGCAGGTCATGGGTGCCTTCAGCAATGCAACCGATATCAAGCAATATATCCAGAATGTGGTACCCGTTTTTCCTGAAGAAGCGGTGGGAAGAGGCGACAGCTGGACACGAAAAATTGTTACTGATGACGAAAGCGGCCTGAGTGTCGAAACGAAATACACGGTGAAGAGAGTGGATGAAAATGAGGTTGTTCTGGAGTTGGAAGGCAAAGTATATCCAAGTGCTCAGGATTCTGTGAACGTGATGATAGAAGTATCGGGTCAGCTGGATGGCGAGTTGAATGTAGATCGAAAGAGCGGCTGGACACGTCATGGATTGATTGTGCAGGATTTGCAGATGAAAGTGACGCAGGGACTGAAAAGTGTGAATGGTACGGCCAGCAATCGCATTGAAATCAATACGAAGTAATTGTGAGTCAATAAGGCGCATATTGAAAGTAAACAGGCGTTCATTTTTTATTATCGGGCTCGTCACGCTCTTTGGGCTGGGAGGGCTGGGGCTGACCCTCATCCATATATTCGTCCCGGGTGGCATACGGGGTGTTTTGAGTTTTGGCGGTCCCTTGCCCTATCAGTTGTTTCGCGGAGCTTTCTTCGGCCTGATTGCCAGCCTCAATTTGCTCTGGCTCATCAACACCTCTATTCTTGATGAGGCACGTATTTTTTTTACCAAACTGCTTGACGATGCGCAGCTGCAAGTGGGCGATCTGCTTTTTCTTTCCCTTGCTGCGGGCATTGGCGAAGAGCTGCTTTTCAGGGGTGCGCTGCAGCCTTTTATCGGCATCTGGCCCACGGCCATACTCTTTGTGGCGCTGCACGGCTACCTCAATCCCATGAACCTGAAGATGAGCCTTTACGGAGTGCTTATGGTCGTTGTGAGTGCGGGCCTGGGTTACCTTTTCGAGTATGTCGGCATCTATGCGGCAATGACGGCCCACTTCCTTGTGGATGCCATTCTTTTTATTCGTTTTCGCTACTTTGCTTCGGACGAAGACCTGCAAAAAGCCCGCGAACTGGAAGACCCTTATTAATCCGCCTTTTCCAGTTGATCTTCATCAAAGACAATGCTCCACATTCCTCTGAAATCATTGAGCTTGTAGCCGGTTGCCCGGTCTTCGGGATATTTGGAGCGGATGAAAGCATACAGACTGTCTGAAACAGCCGATCCGACCTCTCCGTGGCAACTAAGGCACAATCCTTTGTTGAGCATGATGGGGCGTGCATAAAGAAGATGATCATCGTCCAGCCAGCGAATGGCAGGGGTCATCGGAGCCCCCGCAGTTGCCAGTGAGTCAAAATGACGCAAGAGGCTCAATTCGTTTTCATCGGGGCGGTCTTGCGGATTGCGCACTTTCAGCGAGCTGCGTTTGATTTTGACACCATATTTTTCTTCCATCTTCCGGGTGATGGGCATGGCCTCCAGATTGCAATATTCGATGGCATGAAAAACCCCGCCTTCGGCAATGGCTTTTTTCAAATTTCCGGCCAGCACCTTCTGCGTGGAATCACTGATTTGGGTACCCAGTTCCAGGGCCCGGCTTTCCAGCAAACGATGATTGCCTTCTTTTTCGCAAGCAGCGAAAAAAAGGCTCAACAGAAAGAAGGCCGTGAGAATTTTAAGCATTTGCATCTTTTTAAGCTTTAATGCAAATATAAACAACTATTCATATGTTAAATTTGCGCCTACGCTCATAGAAAAAAATAAAAGCATTGACATGAAAAGAACAGCACTTATCAGTGGGGCCAGTTCGGGAATTGGCCGCGAAACGGCCCGCATATTTGCAAGAAACGGAATTCGTTTGGTTCTGTGCGCTCGCAGGGCCGATCGTCTTCAGGCCTTACAGGAGGAACTTTCGGAACTGACCGATGTGTGTACGCTGGACTTTGACATTCGTGATCGCGAGGCCATGACGGAAGCTTTGCAAAGCAGGCCGGCAGCATTTCAGGAGATTGACATATTGATCAATAATGCAGGAAATGCCCACGGACTTGACCTGATTCATGAAGGCCGGATCGAAGACTGGGAAGCCATGATTGATATAAACATCAAAGGACTGCTTTATCTGAGCCGGGCGCTGCTTCCGGCCATGGTGGAGCGGGGCCGCGGGCAGGTAGTGAATATCGGATCTATAGCCGGCAAGGAGGCTTATCCGAGGGGCAATGTTTATGTGGCCACTAAGTTTGCCGTGGATGGTCTTACCCGTGCCATGCGCCAGGATCTTCTGGGTACGGGGGTCAGGGTTTCGGCCGTGCATCCGGGGCTGGTCCATACCGAATTTTCGGAAGTGCGTTTCAAAGGTGATCACGAAAAGGCAGAGGCTGTTTATCAGGGCTACCGGCCGCTGGAGGCCGTGGATGTGGCCGACAGCATTTGGTACATTGTCTCCCGCCCCGGGCATGTGAATGTAGCCGATCTGCTCATTTTGCCAGCGGATCAGGCAAGTGCTACCCTGGTCGATAAAAAAACAGACACTTGATTTCCGAAACTGAAAGGGAATGCATAGTTTTAGCCCTGAAATGATCAATTGCAGCAATTATTATTACTATTATCTGAACCCGGCCAGACTCGGAGCAGGATCGTAGTGTAATATTTTGAAAGAAATGAGCACCCGGCTTCGAGCATTCGAAGCCGGGTTTTTTTATTTATAAAAACCAATAAAAAGATGGAAGAAATGAAGACCATTGAAGGCATCCGGGAGCTAAAGCAGGACTATGCGGCATACGGTGTCGCAGATCACAGCGTATGGCAGATATTGTACAGGCGGCAGATGAAAAAGCTGCCCAACAAAGCTTCGGCCGCGTTTTTAAACGGCCTTGATCTTGTGGGGTTTCAGGAGACCTGTATCCCCGATTTCAATGAAGTGAACAAGCGGCTGGAAAAACTTACGGGTTGGCGCCTGAGGGGAGTGCCCGGAATTGTCGACAACCGCACTTTTTTCGAAATGCTTCGCGGACGCTTCTTTCCGGCAAGCACCTGGCTTCGCAGCATGGACCAGCTCGATTATCTCGAAGAGCCGGACATGTTTCACGATGTATTTGCGCATGTGCCCCTGCTGGCGAATCAGGATTTTTCTTCTTTCCTGGAGGGGTTGAGCCACATTGCCTTCCGTTGGATTGAAAATCCGGAAGCCGTGGAATTGCTTTCGCGTATCTATTGGTATACCGTGGAGTTTGGCCTGATAAGAGAGAAAGGAGCGCTGAAGATCTACGGAGCGGGCATTTTGTCATCAAACGGGGAGAGCGATTATTGCCTTCAGGCCGATTTGCCCAGGCATCGCTATGATGTAAGACAAATTCTGAAGACCCCCTATATCAAGGAAAGGTATCAGGAAGAGTATTTTATCATAGATAGCTACGAAGAACTTGAAAAGAGCCTGCCGCTTATTGCCGAAGAGTTGGCCGGGAGGGTAAGTGTTCAGAGCACCGCCAGATAATCGGACATCAGATGCAGGTAAATGTCGGCACTGACGAGGTGTTTTTTCATGGCCCGCCCGGATGAAGCATTTTGAGCTTTGATAGCTTGTATCTTGGCCTTTACGTTGGCCCGGTAGAGTTTAAAGAAAAGGAAAAGGCGCCCTTCGGCCTCATTGCGGAGCACGTGGGTTTCGGCAAGGTATTTTTCAAGAAAAGCATGGCTCAGATCCCTCCTGCCGAAACGCTCAAGGTCCATACATAGAAAGGCGACCTCATCGAGCACGTCAATCTGACGGAAATCATCGTTGAACTCAATGCAGTCAAAGATGACCGGCCTCGAGAGAAGGAAAATATTTCCTGTGTGCAGGTCGCCATGGCCATCGCGCACAAAGCCCTGGTCCGAGCGAAGCTGCATCAAGTCTCCGAAGCGGTGAACAAACTTGCCGGCACATTCCAGTGAGCGGTCGATGAGGTTGACAGCCACATTGCCCAGTTTTTCGCGGAGGAAGGGTTTTACACTTTGAAGATCATTAAAGTCCCCTATAATTTTTTCCTTCTCGATTTTCTTGTGAATGACCTCGGTCGTTTGATGAAAATCTACGAGGGTGCGGGCGATGCGATCTACATGATCGCGCTTCACTTTTTTTCGAATCAACATGAGGTCCATGCGGGCATTGGTGCGTACACGTTTCATCTGAACCGCATAGTCAATGACTTCTCCCGGGCCGTCTCCTATTGTGGCAGATTCCCCGTCCGACCGGATTTCAATGACCCCGAGATAGATATCGGGCGAAAGACGTCTGTTGAGTGCGACTTCATTGTAGCAGTACTTCCTGCGAAGTTCCTGCGTAGAGAAGTCCAAAAATGAATATTTGACCGGCTTTTTTATTTTAAAGGCAAAGTGATCGCTGAGGATGACCCATGAGATGTGGGTTTCGATCATTTCGAGGTGTTTTCCCGTATCCGGGAAAGCCTGATTCAAAAGAATTTGCGAGATCTCGTCCTTGTTCATGCGATGTGTTTCGACAAGCTATGCCTTCTCTGTCCGAATATAATCTTCTGCCCGTCTCAGCATTTCTGCTAAATTATCTCTTCCTGAGGGCAAAGAAAGATGACCTGGCTCAACCTGCTCAAATTCTTTCTTCAATTTCCGGTAAACGGAGAGGTCGGCTTCGCTTTCTTTCCGGGGTTTTTGCAGCCGTTCACGGATAAGCGCTTCATCGGCTTCAATGCGGATTATCTTCAGCCGGGCCCCCGTCTCACGGGCCAGGGCAGCAAACTGTGCTCTCCGCTTCTTTTTATGAAAAGTTGCATCCACCAGCACGGCCTCTCCGTTTTGCAGGGCTTCGCGTGCCAGCTCCTCCAGGCGGTCATATACCTTTTGCTTGCTCTCTTCGTCATACTTTCCCATCAGCTTCATCTCAGCACGTACCCTATCGGAGCTGAGGTAAAGCGCATTCATTTTTTCGGCCAGGTGTTCTGAAAAGTAACTTTTTCCGCTTCCCGGCAGACCCATAACGAGAATCAGCAAAGGAGAGGAGTTCATGGTTTTAAAAACGGATTGAAAAGGGTGAAGGACTTTGATACGCTAGAAGACATCGGGATATTTTTTGAGTAAGTGAAGCACCGTCTGACCGAGGGCAATGCTTTCGTCATTGGGGCAGCTGTGGCGGGCAAAATACAACTTTGTTTCTTTACCGGACAGATCGTGCAGCAGATCGGGGAGGAGGCTGTTTTGAAAAACGCCCCCGGCAAAGACGACATGCCGGATTCCTGTTTCGCGCACAGACTCACAGGCCAGATGGGCCAGACTTACATGAAACCGGAGGGCAATCTCTTCGGGATCCAGTCCGCGCCTGATGTCGATGATGATTTCACGGAGCATTTGCCGGATCGATATTTCCCGGCCCCATTCGATGTGATAGGACTCGGGCATGATGCCGCGCAGGTAGGCATTGCTGGCGGCCTGCTCGAGCTTGATGGCAGCCTCTCCCTCAAAAGAATTGCAGGGCCCGGCAATCTGAAGAATGGAAGCCACGGCATCGAATATTCGGCCCATGCTGGTGGTGAAGGGACAGCGGCCGCGCTGCCGGATGGCCTGATAATGTTTCCATTCCTTTTCATCGAAAAAAGGCTTCAGAAAAGCATCGGCACCCTCTACGAAACCGAAAAGACAAAGTGCCGATATGCGGGGTTCGAGCACCATGGCACTGTCGGCCAGCAGCTGATAGGGGGAGAGCTGAGCAATATGTCGCATTTCTCGCTTTTTGTAAAGAAACCATTCTCCGCCCCATATCGAACGGTCTTCGCCCCAGCCGTAACCGTCCCATACGATGCCCAGAACATCCTTGTCAAAGAGCCGGTGGTCCGAAAGAACGGCCGCAAAATGAGCCCGGTGATGGGGAAAGAAATAAAAGGGGTATTTGTGCCGGCCGAGCTCACGGCCCATTTCGGTAGAAAAAGCATCGGGGTGGCTGTCGAGAAGAATGCTTTGCGGGCTAAAGCTGAGCACTTTTGCCAGGTGCAGAATGGTTTTTTTAAATGCCCTGCGCGACTCCTCGCTGGCCTGATTGCCCAAGTACTGACTTAGATGAATGCACCCCTTTTGAAGCAGGGCAAAAGCGCTCTTCATGTCGGCTCCCATGGCTGCACTGCTTGCATCGCTGTGGCGGAGCTGCCAGGCCGGATAGTCCGGAGCCCGGCCGCGGCCCCGCCTCCTGAGAATGACCTGTCCGTGCTTCGGACTGACGGCCAGCACTGTATCATCCTGGGGCAGTTGCAGCTTGACCCGGTGGCTGAGGATGAGATCCGCATAAGCCGGCAGGATATTCAGTGCTGCTTTTTCGGTATAGAGCATCTGGCTGCCGGCATGATTGGCACTGGTGGCTACCAGGGGCCTTTTTATTGCCTGCGAAATCAGTGTCAGCAGCGGACTGTTGGGCAGCATAATGCCCAGCGTATGAAGGCCGGGGGCAATGGCTTCAAGGGAAATTCCGCTTCCGGCTTCGGTCTTTCGCCTCAGAATAACGATGGGCGCATCGCTGCTCTGCAGGAGGTCTTTTTCTTTGGCGGAGAGCTCGCAGTCCTTTTCAATCATTTCGAGAGAAGGATAAAGCAGGGCAAAGGGCTTGCAGGCATATTGCTTTCTTTCTCTGAGCCGTTTGACGGCCCGTTCGTTGCAGGCATCGGCTATCAGCAGATATCCTCCCGTATCCTTTATGGCCAGGGTTTTTCCGGCCTGCAGTGCCGCCAGAAGGAGTTCGGGCAACTCTTCGAAAGAGAGGACCCGGTTCTCTCCGCTTCGGCAGTCATAAAGGGTAAACGGAGGGCCGCAATCAGGGCAGGAGATAAGCGGGTAGCGATAGCGCCTGTTTTCGGGATCGTGAAATTCGGACTGGCAGGCCGGGCAGGGCTCAAAAGGAGCAAAAGAGCTGTGTGCCCGGGTGAAAGGCCAGTCACGGATGATCGAATAGCGGGGCCCGCAATCGGAACAGGAAATAAAGGGATAGCGGTATCTGCGGTTGCGGGGGTCTTCCAGCTCTTTGCGGCACTCCGGGCAGATGGCGCGGTCAGGGGGCAGGGGACTTTCTACCGGCCCGCTTTTTTCGGCTCTTTTCTCGATGAAAGCGGAAAAATCAAGCAATGGAATTTCTTTTGCTTCGAAAACTTCGACACGGGCCACTGCCGGAGCTTCTTCACGAAGCAGGTGCAGAAAAGTGTTGAGCGCAGCTTCCTCTCCGCTGGCCGTTATCTCCAGGCCCCGGTGAGTGGCCTGCAGGCTGCCTCCGATTTTCTGCCTTGCCGCCATGCGGTGGATAATCGGGCGG
>WFPF01000020.1 GCA_015487695.1 Chitinophagales bacterium | reverse complement strand
GATTAGATATTTACATTCAGACCCATGCTTATACTCCGCGGGGCTTCCATGAGGCCCGGCCGAAGGGAATACACATTGCTCAGCACATTGTTGATACTGAGATTGAAAGCAACGGTATGATTCAAGTGATAATTCGCACTGAAGTCAAATACCCACTCGCCATGCTTGTTGTTTTTACGGTAATCCCCGATTCCGGGAAGAAGCACTTCGAAGATTTGATCAACGGCTTCCATAAAACTGTAGTAACGAGCATGGAAACTCATTTCAAGGTGTTTTCTGCTAATCGTGACATTGCTCTTAAAGGTATGCCTGGAACGGTATTTCAAGATGTTATAATCTACAGAAGAACTCATGGCAATCGTTGAGTCAAAATTCACATATTTGGGGTCAATATATGTGTAGCCGGTGTTAAAGCTGATCTTTGATTTCCCTACTCTCCCCTCTCCCAAAATCATGAGCTCAACTCCTTTTATTTCTGTGTCACCCACATTCTGCGAACTAAACCCCAGATTGCCGTCATGCACACCAAACACAAACTCCATCATATTGCTGTAGGTGCTGTAAAAAGCTGCCAAGTCAACAAATCCCTGTATCCCGGCAATTTTATAGGCCTGCTTCAGGCCAAGTTCCGAACTCCATCCGGTTTCGGACTGTAGCCCTGCATTCGGAAATATACCAAGTGCCCCCACGTATGTGTTTACAAACTTTTCCGCGATGGTTGGAAATCGATAGCCTTCCCCGTAAGAGGCTCTTAGAAAGGTATACTCCGTCACTGCCAGGTTGAGACCGAAGCGCTTAACCAACTTGCTCTCACGGCTTTCCTGGTCAATGCGATTGGATTCCCAGCGCAGACCCGCAAGCATTTTCAATCTGCCGAAAAATGTTTTATCCATCTGAAAGAAAAGGGCCTGATTCTCACCGCTGTGTATTGAATTGCCATACAACTCGGCATCCACGCGGTTTGCGTTTACGGCAATGCCTGCCGTTGTCTTCAGGCCAATTCGTTCGAAAGATTTCTGTGAGCGATATTCCCCATACCAGATATCATTAAGCGTTCCTTTGCCGTCATTCGTATAAATATCACTTGAGAAATATCTGCCCTGCAGCGTATGGTTCCAGCCTCTTTTCCCATAGTATTTCACGAACGGGTCAAAATTGTAGAGTGTGCTGTTGCTGTGTGTAATGGTTCCCGAGAAGGGCTTGTAGATACCTGAGGAATCATCTTCCCAAAAGAAGAATGACGCATTTCTGTTTTTCATGAAATTGGCATGGATACCCATGATCCACGGGGACTTCTCGGGCCTGTAGCGAAATGATAAGTTGCTTCTTCCCCGCCTTACATAAGTTCCCTGCAGGTAGCTGTCTTCCAGATAGCCATCCATCCCCAGTACAAGATCCACATGACCTATCGGTGCCTTTACCAAAACATTCATCCCTGAATAAAAGGGAATATCGCCCTGCCACCATGCCAGTTCTTTCTGAATAGTATCAACTCCTATAAACTGACCGTTTTCGCGCAGGGTATCGAAGACGGTGTAGTCATTGCCGGCCGGTTTGTTGTATAAAGCATTATAAAAACCTGCCTGCAGAGAGAAGGTGTCACCAGGCCAGGCCGTATGCAGATTGATAATGCCGTTAAGTGCTGCGGAGCCATAGAGAACCGATGAAGCTCCTTTTATAATTTCAACCCGGTCGACATTTTCTACAGGAAGGTAATTCCATGCAGGATAACCCGCATCTGCACGTAAAATAGGCATGTCATTCAATAAAATAAGGACACGGCTGCCGGCTCCGTATGAATAACCGCTCCCCCCGCGAATATTGGGTTGACCATCAATAATTGAAATACCGGATGCCCGCTCCAGCGCGTCATCCATCGTTATGGTTTGCTGCGATTTTATTTGATCGGCACGTATCAGATCAAGCGAAACCGTTACGTTCTTGAGTGCCTCTTCTCTTTTTCCTGCAGAAACCACTACCTGATCAAGAAGCAATTCGGACGGGAGCATCGCTACATTCTTGTAAATTGCCCCTCTTACGGCATTCACAGTGATATCCTTATTTCGGTATGATATGTAGCGAAAACCAAGCGTGTGTGTACCGGGCTTCACATAAACTTCAAAGTGCCCCTCATTGTCTGCGGCACTTATGGCTTTGCCATCGACCAGAATATTGACCCCAGGAAGCGGTTCTTTGCTCCTCTGATCTGTCACTGTCCCTTCTATCCTGACGTTTTGGCCATACAGCGTATATCCTCCCAAGAGAAGTAACATTATTAATGCGAATCCCAGGCAGTTCCGTAAATTGCTTCCAGCAGACATCACGTATTTGTTTTTTGTATTATAATTTTAATCAAATTTCAGCACAATGAAATCACTATTAACTTTCATCCTGTGTTTATTGCCTTTATTTGCGAGTTCACAGATATGTGTTCCTGATACCAGCATCAAAAAGGCGGGAATATATCCGAAAGACTCCATTCTTCCGGACGCTGAAGCTACACTATTGTATGAATATACGCTGACTATTATCGTACCCACGGATACCGAAGCCATCGTGTTTGGGAACAAGCAGAAGGTGTTAATTGATAGTATCTCGCTGTTCCGAAAGATTGATTTCCCCGCATGGCTGGATATCGTGTGTGAAGGGAAGTGCACTTTTGCTGCAGCGGATACAGGATGCGCCCTGTTAAGCGGAACGCCCCCGGACAGTATCCCGGACACGACATATGTGATGGGTTTCGTAACAAAGACTTTCGCGCGACTGGAGGCCGCTCCCACCGTTCAGTTCACACAAATCGACAGTATCAAGGGATATTGGACACTTCACCTGAATAATCCATTTTACAATGGAGTAAGCAAATCATCTCTAAGGGAGGAAACAATCAGGGCCCGGTACGGACAAGGGCAACTGATTCTCAACTTCAATGACGTCAACAAAGGGCTGTCAGAAATACGGATATATGCAATCAACGGGCAGGAGCTATTTCGGCAAAGCTTACATTCTGGCTCCTTGAGCATTAGCACAACGGGTTGGTCCAAAGGAATTTATCTGATTCACTTTGAAAATGGAATGAAATCAGAAAATGTTAAAGTATTCATCTACTGATTGTTGTGAATCTTTTATTAAAGATTTCATATAGTGTAATCCAGGCCTTACTGTAAGCTGAACTCTGATTTACTTGTATTCTCCGAAGCACGATAATGTCTTTGTGTTCGGAATCCCTTATTCAGAAATGCGAAGTACAATCTTTCCGAAATGCTGCGCTTCCAGCATTCTTTTAAAGGCCTGATTGACCTCCTCCAGTGGAAATACCGAGTCAATAACCGGATGCAGGGAATGTTCATTGACAAATGCCAGCATGTTTTTAAAATCCTCTGCATTGCCCATGGTTGATCCCTTTATTACAAGCTGCTTCCAGAAAAGACGTTGCGGGCTGAGTTCTTTAATGGGGCCCGAAGTTCCACCGTAGTTTACAATACGTCCCCCTGGTGCGGCAATATCAAGAAGCCGTGCAAAAGAATCGCCTCCGGCACCGTCAATGGAGAGATCGAAATGGCCGAAGTTGCTCTTCAGCTTTTTGTGCCATTCGCTATTTGAATAAAGAACGCCCCCATCGGCACCAAGGCTTACCGCCTTTTCGATTTTTGCAGTGGTGCTGCTGCTAACACAAACCTGGGCATCCAATGCCAGGGAAAACTGCAGGGCCATAAGAGCCACACCGCCTCCTATTCCTGTAATGAATACGCGTTCTCCTCTTTTAAAAGCGCCCTTGCGAAAAAGTGCCCGATAAGCAGTAAGACCGGCCAGCGGAAGAGCTGCTGCTTCCTCATCGCTCAGGTGAGCGGGAGCCTGTGATATGTTTTGGGCAGGTACGCAGATGTACCGGGCAAAAGTTCCCGCATCAGGCATGCCAAGGACCCTGAATTTCCGTGACTGATATTCTTCCTGTTCGCCCCAGTCAAGAGATGGATTAATTACTACCCGCTGCCCAATGATTCCCACACCCACATTTGGCCCGATATCTTCCACAATGCCCACACCGTCAGAGCCAAGCGTGCAGGGCAGTGCAATCTTCGCATATTTCCCCTCCTGAATAAAAAGGTCCCGGTGATTGATCGCTGCGGCAGTCAGCCGTACCAATACCTCTCCGCTTTCCGGAACGGGCCTTTCCAGTTCCTTTATTTTCAAGTCTTCATGCAATGCCTCTAAAACTGCTGCTTTCATTCCATTCTATTTTAAGTAGTCCTTCTTTTTCCCTGTCTATATTTGCGAACGGGAGCCTTAGCCTGCAAATTAACAAAACACCACCCTGAAGCGATAATGAAAGAAGGAAGTTTTCCATCCGATTTTATTAAATCCATGAATGATCTGCTCGGTAAGAATTCTTCGGAGTTGCTGGAATCTCTCAATTCGAAGCCCGTAACAGCCATACGGAGACATCCCTATAAAGGCAAATCTGAGCAGAACGGGTTAAAACGAATCCCCTGGAGCAGCCTTGGATATTATCTTGATGAAAGGCCATCTTTCGTCCGGGACCCTCATTTTCATGCGGGCACCTATTACGTGCAGGATGCAGCATCGCAGTTTATCGAATATATCTTTCGAAAGCTTAAATGGAATAGAAAGCACCCTCTGGTTCTGGATCTGAGCGCTGCTCCGGGAGGTAAAAGCACTCATTTGCTCTCTTTGATGGATGGAAAAGGCCTGTTGCTGGCCAATGAAGTAAACAGAAAGCGATATCAGATTTTAAATGAAAATCTGATCAAATGGGGATTTGACAACTACCTGAGCACTTCCCTGGACCCCTCCCGCATCAGCCGTCTGGGCGGGCTCTTTGATCTGGTCTTGTTGGATGCACCCTGTTCGGGTGAAGGCTTGTTCCGCAAAGACCGCAATGCCCGTGATGAGTGGTCAGCCGCCAATGTAAATCTCTGTAGTGACCGCCAGACCCGCATTTTGCACGAGGCTAAAAAACTGGTAAAACCAGGCGGATACCTCATCTACAGCACCTGTACTTTTAATTCAAAGGAAAATGAAGAACAACTTGAGATGCTCCTGAACAATGGCTTTGACTGGCCCGATATGGAAACAGACGATGCACGAAAGTGGCAAGTTGAGCTTACAAGGCCTGCTGCATTTCGATTCTATCCTCATTTGCTGGAATCAGAAGGCTTTTTTGTGGCCGTTCTTCAGCGCAAAGAAGAAAATATAGGGGCGACAGCAAGTGTCATTCACAATGCCTCGGGGAACTTACGCCAGGAATCAGAAAAATTCAGAAAGCAGATTTCACCTTTTGTCCGGGGTCTGGAGGAGCGTTTTTTTCTTCAATTTAACCGCAGTTGGTCTTCTCTTCCTGAGGCCGTACTCGGCAGCGCCCTGCAAATCATTGAGCACATACCGGTCTATAAGTCAGGGGCAGAGTTGGGAACATTTAAAGGAAAGTCCTTCGTGCCGGCACACGAGCTGGCTATGCGCTTTGATCTGAACAGATCATACCCCGTATTGGAGCTAGATCGTGACACGGCCATTCAATACCTTGCAAAACAGGCTATTCAGGTCAGTTCGAAGGAGAAAGGATGGGCTATGATTTCCTTTGAAGGATCGATATTGGGATGGGTAAAAGTGCTGCCGGGCCGTGTCAACAATTATTTTCCGACTGCTTTTCGGCTGCGAAAGTTCTAAGACTTTGCTCTTCATCCGGCTAATTCCTTAGCCCGGATATTTGAATTCAAAAACATCGGGTCGTGCATAGTGGCCTGCCACGTCAAACATGCGTTTGGCCGCGATAATGGCTGACAGGTCAATGTCGGCATATAGGATTCCTTCTTCTTCGTTGAGGGGCCCGGCAAGGCATTTTCCGTTGGGTGCTATGATGCAGCTGTTTCCTGCATTTATCCATTCCCGTCCATCGGGATAGCGTTTTTTGAAATCAAGTTCATCGGGAATATCTTTCATATGCAAAGCCATGCAGCAGCTTATTACGAAAAGACCGCCTTCTCTGGCTATATGCTGCATTGATTGTTGCCAATTCGCACTTTTGTCCCAGGTGGGCGAAAGAAGAATTTGCATCCCTTGCTCGTAAAGTGCGGTTCGTGCCAGGGGTATATAGTTTTCCCAGCAAATCAGCGCTCCCACTTTCCCCACACTTGTTTCATGCACTTTCAGCGTGTGTCCTTCCCCCTGTCCCCAAATCAGCCGCTCTCCACCCGTGGGTATTAACTTCCTGTGAGTTGCAATGATTTCTCCTGTTTCATCTATCATCAAAACACTGTTCAGCAGGCTCCCGTTGCTGCGTTCGCTGTTGCGTTCGTGCATACCGACAGCAACCATGATGCCGTGGTCGCGCGCAGCTTTGCAAAGTGCATCCGTGCTATCGTCCGGAACCGAAACAGCGTTTTCGTAAAGCATGGTATAAAGTGCATTCAGTTCACTACCTTGGCTGTTGGGAATCAACCATACCCAGTCGGGATAACCGGAAATGAATACTTCAGGGAAAAGGACGAGCCGGGCCCCCTCTCTGGCGGCTTCGGCTATAGCATCACACGCCTTTTCAATCGTCTTTTTCTTATTCAGATAAACAGGGCTGAGCTGAGCGGCTGCTACTTTGAATGGCTTCTTCATCAGGCTGAGATTTTATGCTTATAAAGAATAATGTTTAATAAATATGAAAATAAAATATTCTTAATGAGATGCAATATAATTAATTGCATGAACTGAGAGAAAGGAATCCCGGGGGACTTCCTTTTCCTTCAAAAACCAGACAGCCCGGAAACCGTTTTAATGGTTCCCGGGTATCCGGCTTCGTGAATCAGGGGCTTCACGTGGCTCTTCCTTTCACATGCCTGCCCTGCCAACGATTAGATATTTTATGTGATCAGCTTCCCGGAATTGAGATAATGATCTTTTTTTCCTGAAATCCGAATTTCTCCTTGGCCCGGTCAACCAGGTAATAGACTATCGGTACCAGAAATACGGTAAGGACCAGCGAAGAAAGCAATCCGCCAATAATCACCCATGCCAATCCGTTTTTCCATTCGCTGGCCGTTCCGCTGGCCATGGCGATAGGTAACATTCCGATGACCATGGAAAGCGTGGTCATCAGAATGGGCCGCATTCTTCCTTTCCCGGCTACAATAAGCGCCTCTTTGTAGTGCATACCCTTGGCTTTCAGTTGATTGGTAAAGTCGACAATCAATATGGCATTCTTTACCACAAGTCCCATCAGCATAATCAGTCCGAGCAGTGCAAACAGGCTTAAATTGCTCAGTGATAAATTCAATGCCAGGAAAGCACCGATAGTAGCTACCGGAATGGAAAAGAGCACTACAAAAGGATAAAGGAAACTATCGTAAAGCGCCACCATGATTAGATAGATGAGGAGGAAAGAGATCATGAGAACAGACCCCAAAGCTCCGAAACTGTCATTTTGCCTTTTAATATCACTCCCCCACGAAAGCTGGATATCCTCCGGCAAAGGATTCTCACTCAGATAAGCCAGTACATCCTCAGCCACAGAGCCTGAAGGCCGGCCCAGGGCATCGGCAGTCAATGTGACGGCTGGTTGCCGGTCCTTGCGTTCCAGTAGTGTAGGCGAATTGTCCTGCTCTACTCTGGCAAATTCATTGACTTCGACCGGATATCCCTTGGGATTGATCAGTGTAAGGCGGTTTACGTCTTCATAATCCTGGCGGTCAAATCCATCCAGCCAGAGTCGCACGGGATATTCCGTTCCGTTTTCAGTCATCGTGGCATCATCGTTTCCGGTAAAGGCCGTACGGACATACATCCCCACGTATGCAGTGCTGAGTCCAAGGCGCTGCATCTTATCGCGATCCGGCACTATTTTGTATTCAGGACTCCCCTGCTCTACCGAAAGGCGGACATTGTCTGCTCCCGGAATATCTTCAATCACTCTTTTCATGTTGCGGGCTATCTGCATCACCCGGTCAATATTCTTGCCACTGAATGTCATTTCAATGGGGGCACTTCGCGGGATAAGACCCAGCGCTGCCATTGAATAATTGATGGCAGGATATTTTTCCCTCAGGTCTTCACGCAGGCGCATCATATATTCTTCCGTGCTTTCATCCGCCCGTTTTCCTTTTTCTTTCAGCTGAATCGTATATTCCGTGATATTCGGAGATCCTACTCCCAGGCTTCCAATACCGGCACTGGGTCCGCCAATATTTGAAAAAACAGTTTCCACTTCGGGTTGATCAAGCAGATAAGCCTCTATTTTGGTGGCTACCAGATTGTTTTCCTGCAGTGTAGTGGTCTTGTCAAACTCCAGCACCAGGCGGAATTTGCCCTGATCACCGGTTGAGATCAATTCCTTGCCGATGATCCCCATACGCATGATACCGAAGGTCATGGCAAAAAGGAGCAATACAATGCCGGTAAAGGCAAGCTTGTGAGAAAGGACCCATTCCAGCCTTCTCCCATACCAGTCGGTAAAGAGTTCGAGCTGGCGCTCAAACCAAAGAAGAAAACGATTGAAAATATTGCTGGGCTTGAGATTTTCCTTTTTCCCAATCCTGGAGGCAAGCCATGGAGTCAGTGTGAACCCAACCAAAAGACTGGTCAATGTGGACGTGACGACTACGACCGAAAACTGCTTAAGCATATCGGCTACAAATACCTGGAGGAAGAGAATAGGTAAAAACACCACCACATCCACGAGGGTGATGGAAAGAGCCGAGAAGCCGATTTCCATACGCCCTTCCAGCGCTGCCTTTCTTTTTTCCTTGCCCATATCGAGGTGTCGCTGAATGTTCTCCAGCACCACCGTGGCATCATCCACCAGAATGCCGATAATGAGCGACATGGCCAGGAGGGTCATCAGGTTAAGGGTATATCCCAGCAACCACATGACCGCAAAAGCCGTGATAAGTGAGGTCGGAATGGCGATCAACACAATGAGAGAATTCCTAAAGCTGCGCAAAAAGAGCAACATGACCACAGAGACAAGGATAACCGCCAGAATTAAATCGAAAACTACAGAATTGACCGCGGCTATGGTGTTGTCAGTGCTGTCATCGGCAATAACAAACTTCACACCCGCATCTGCATTTTCCTTTTCGATTTTTTCAAACTGTTGCCTGACTTCTCTTGAGACATCCACAGCATTGGCATCGCCCTGCTTTTTAAGCAGCAAACCAATACCGTTTTTGCCATTGTATCGACTGAATGAGCTTTCATCGCGGATACCGTCACTGACGCGCGCCACATCCTTGACATAAACCGGGCTGCCCGCAACGGGCATGGCCACCTGCACATTCATGATGTCTTCCAGTGTCTCAAATCGTCCGGTAAGGCGCACGGCATATTTTTCCTGCTCGCTTTCCACCGATCCTGCCGGAAGGTCGATTCCGGAGCGATTAATCGACTCTACCACCTGTACAAGCGAAACTTTATACATTTTCAGTTTCTCCGGGTCCACTTCCACCTCGATCTCTCTTTCTTCCCCTCCGAGGATCGTAATCTCAGCGACCCCCTTAATCTGCTGTATCTGAGGCAGGAATTCATCCTTCATCAGCTGATAAAACTGAGTGGCAGGCAGGTCACTGCTGGCGTTGATTGACATGATCGGCAGATCGTTTGGCGAGACCTTGCTCATGACCGGGCTTAAAATATCGGCCGGCAGGTCCTTGCGGATATTGTCAATGTAGCGCTGTGCATCCTGCATGGTTTTATCAAGATCCGTCCCGTATTTCAGGTTGGCAATCACAATGGAGGCATTCGGGAGCGACTTGGTAACGAGATAATCAACTCCTTCAAGATTGGAGAGCGCATCTTCTATCTTTCTGGAGACCGATGTTTCCACCTCCCTGGGCTCTGCCCCGGGATAAATAGTTTTGATAACTACCACCGGCTGATTAAAGTCCGGCATGAGCTCATAACTGAGATTCATGTAGCCTATCACACCCAAGAGGGCAAGCACACTGAATAGTACGATGATCAGTGATGGCCTTTTTATTGAAATTTCTGTAATGTTCATAGTTTCCGCTTTTAGTTGCTTTGCACATTGGCACCTTCAAAAAGATTGATAAAGCCCTTGACAATGATGACATCTCCTTCCTGCACTCCCTCTGACACCACGACCCTGTTGTCGAATCGTTTACCGATTTTGATCTTCCGCAAAACGGCTTTCCCCTGATCAACAAGGTATAGCATCGGATTGGCCGTAGATCCCTGTATGGCCGATGCAGGCACCAACAGTCCTTTTTCACCAAGATGCTTCTGAAGAATCAGTTTTCCGAACATCCCCGATTTGATTGTGTTGCCGGGCAGATTCTGCACCTCAAACTGTATTGGAAAACTGGATGCCATATTAGCTCCGCTTCCTACCATTATTGCCGTTCCGTGAAGCAGCTTATCTGGATAGATATCGGCACGCACGGGATAGCTTTCTCCGATATTGAACTTCAGCAATTCCCGCTGGGGAACATAAATGGTGAACTTCAAAGTGGAGATATCCATGATCTGGAGCAAGGGCATGCCCGGAGCAGCAAAAGCCCCTTCATCGCTCATCTTGGCAGTGATCACACCGTCAAAAGGTGCTCTTACCGTGGATTTACGTATTTGCTCAAGAAGCGTCTGGCGTTGCACCCTGGCAGCTTTCAGTCCCAGTTCAGCTTTTTCAAGTTGTACCCCCTGAATGGCATCGGCAGCCGCCAATACCTTAAAACGTTTTACATCCGCTTCAAGCCCTTCAATCTTTACATTGATGCTCTCAAGCTGGTAATCCAGGAGTGAATGATCAAGCTGAATGAGTGCCTGGCCTTTCTTTACTTCACTTCCGGCATCCACAAATATCTCATTGATCTTCCCCTGTACTTCGGCACTGATGCGACTTGCTTTGTTTGGTGCAAAATTGCCGGTATATGTAAAATCCTCTCCGATTTCCTGAAGTCTCAATGTATCCGTATACACTTTTATCGGAGCTTCCCGGTCGTAGTGGTAGACCCGCTCTTCGGCAATTTTCTTGTTCTTGTTCAATTGGAGAGCGACAATCGCTATCAGAGCGATGGGAATAATAATTAATATGATTTTTTTCCAGTTCATCGTGATTTATTTACGCTTTTTTGATAATATGTTTCCGCTAAATTTTTTCAACTCCAGGTCGGCCTTCATGTATTCAATGACGGCTGCCAGATAGCTTTGCTGTGCTTCCCTGAGTGCTGTGTCTGCCAGCAGTACATCGCTGAGCGCAGCTGTACCTTCCCGTTGCTGTACAATGTTCTGATTGTAGACATCCTGTGCGAGTTCGATCTGATGCAGGGATGTTTCTATGCTTTTCGCAGCCGTGCGAAGTCTCAGTTCCGCATTGGCTCGCTGCATCCTTGTCTTGTCCTCAAGCAAGTCATACTGCAGTCGTGCATTTTCCAGCTGATATTCCTTCTGAATTATCTTTTTCCTGGTGACATTGCCATTGAAAAGCGTATAACTCAACTGGACCCCGGCAAAGGATACCGGGTAAAAGTTTAAGAAGTCATTAGGCTTTTCATCATAGCCATAACCCATATAGCCGTAAGAGCCGATTAGTGCGACCGAAGGCAGTCTTGAGTTTTTCAGCGTGCTGATTTCGGATTGCAGAAAGCGGCTTTGTGTCATGACCAGTCGCATGTCAAGCGTGGACTTGGCTTCATACTCTGCTGTATCATCATGAATAATGCTGAATGCCACATCAAACGGACGGTTTGCAGGAATACCTATTGCAAATTTGAGCGCACTCATCAGTTGCTCATATTTGCTTTCAAGTATCATTTTTTGCGTTTCCAGTTGCTCATACTGGAGCTGCACTTTTTTCAAATCGGAATCCCGGATCATCTTTTGCTCTCTGAGCAGACGCATGTTATCAAGAAGCCTTGCCGTGTTGCTCAGGTTGCTGTCAACGAAAAAGAGTTGACTCCTGATAATCTGTCCGTTGTAATAGAGATTCGACACTTCAAAGACCAGTTCTTCCTTTGATTTTAAATACTTGATTTCACTTATCTCCTCTCCAATGCGTGTGACCTCAATGGCACCGTAGATCTGCGAATTGTAAAGGGGCATCACCACCTGGACACTGGCATTGATATTATGAGGCACGCCAAACTGGGCTTCTTTAAATTGCCCTTCGGGTCCGCCAAATACGGACATCGGCATCAGCTGATAAGGCAGATCCGTAAAATATTTGTAATCGGCTTTCGCAGTTATCTTGGGGTATAAATTGCTTTTTACCTCTTTGTTCTTTTCCCTGCTGATCAACATTTCGTTTTCTGCCACAGCCAGTCCTTTGTTTCGTACAAGGGCTGTATCAACACATGCTTCCAGACTCCATTCCTGGCCATAGACCATGGCCAAACTGCTGTAAAGCAAGAAGGATAGAACTAAAAGTTTGTGAATGTTTACTAACTTCATTGTATAAATTTTTTTATTTAATAAGTAAAAGTTGACTGTCACTAAGGGCGCTTACCCGGTGAAGCAACATTGGTACGATCTCCTGAAAATCCCCTTTGAGCAGCGTCTTTGAATGATTCTTCTCGTCTTCATAAATAACGGTTCCCTCAATACAGATGAGCAAAGCAGGAACTTTAGAAATGTGATCATTTAAGACATGGCCTCTTTTGATTTGCAGGGAAGTGACCCGGCCCTCCTTCGCTTCAAAAAGTGCTTTGGCGGAAAGGCCTTTGTCATAGTCATGTTTGTCTTTGATATTCACCGGAAATAGGTATTTAAAGTGTTATAGGATTCTTTAAGTCTTCGGTAAGATTCTTCCGCATCTGATTTCTTCTCTGCCTTGCTGAGCTTGCCTGCTTCTTCAATAAAGGGCAAGAGCCATTTGTGCAGTTCGTCATGTGCCGGGCCGGTCATCGTGCAGTTGCTGGTCAACAGATCAAGATTCTTATTGATTTCTGCGGACAAAGTCTGATAGTCATTCAAACTGCTCCCGTTAAAATCATTCAACAATTTTTCCATGGTATGGATATAGCCCATCATGTCCTGGTCTACCTTCCATTTTTCACCATGATTGAGTGTGATGGCATGCTCTTGCCCTTCATGATGATGTGTTGCGGTTTCCGTTTCTTCATTGTGCGCTGCGACTTCAGATTTTCCTCCTTCCTCATTGCTGCTGCAGGAGACAAAGAGGGCCAGAATGCCCATCATTAAGATTGATTTGATTTTCATAAGCTTTCGTTTTTATTGCGTGTAGTTAAAAAGGCGATTAAGGTAAATATGAGCGTCAATGTAGAGCGAAAGAACAATGCTCCGATGGTTTTTTGCTCGTAAAGTCCTCCTGAGTTGATATGCAGCGCAAAGGCCACGGAGGCAAACAGCAGCACAAAGAATGACAGTGCCAGTGCTTTGTAGGTCCAGCTTCGGTGTTTGACAAAACCGTATGCTGCCAGCAGATAAAGAATGCTGCTTATCCAGTTTGCCCAAACTACGCTCAGCACATAATTGCCTTCCATGGCCCTTACTCCAAAGAGATCCAAGATCACGGAAGTACTCAGAAAGAGTGTTAACAATGCAAATGCACTAAGCAAAAGCGCTGTCGTATATCGAATGATTTTATTTACTTGCATTTCACAAGAGTTAAAAGTGCCCGGACCATTGATTCTCCGCTTTTGACAAGGTCAAACTGAAATTCACTCACACGCCACTTAAACATTTCGAGGCGCATGCTGCCCATGCTCAGGTGCAGCAGTTCCTCGGCCTTCAGCTCAGCCGTAAAAATTCCGCTTTCCTGTCCGGCTTCGATAATGGGTTTCAAATATTTGATTTTTACGGCCATTATGCGGTTAATGGCCTGATTGATGCGCTTGCTCTGGCCCATCAATCCATCCGAGAAGACGGCCACCACGAAGTGCGGATTGCTTGCAAAGAATGAAAACTGACTCCGGAAGATGAGTTGAAACTTCTCCTCGGGAGTGCTGCCATGTGAAAGCGCAATAGCGTATCGCTCATCCATGTTCTCGGCCAGATATTCGAGCATGGCAATGATTATGTCTTCTTTGCTCGCAAAATGACGGTAGATGGCACTTTCTGAGAAGTGCATCTCCTTTGCAAGATTTTTGATGGTAAGCCCGGCTACTCCGGAACTTGAAAGAATTTTTCCTGCTGCCTCTATTATTTCCAACTGTCGATCTGTGATTTCGCTGATCATATTTTTCCTGTTTATGCTAATTTATTTTTCTTCCCCAAAAACTCAAGGCCCATCCAAAATACCGACAATGTCATTGAAAGTGTCCCTATCAATACCAGGAAGGGAGGCAGCCCGAGGTAGACTTCTCCCAGAATGCCAAGCGGCATTAATAAACCGGCCAGTGCAAGCCAGGAGATTGTTTGGACTGATTTGACCTGATCCTTAAAACGATAAAGAAAGAATCCAATCAGGATATTTAAAAAGGCAAAAAGGTTCCCGTGTACATGTGCCAGTCTGCTTTCGAAATGCTTGCCGTCATTGTATGAGTTGATCCACTCCAGGCGTCCGGGTGCAAAATCACGCAGATAAATCAACAGAAAACCATAAGCCATAAAAAGCCCCATGGTTATGAAGCCGATTGAGATATTTCTTTTTCCATTCATAGCATTGAAT
>WFPF01000019.1 GCA_015487695.1 Chitinophagales bacterium | reverse complement strand
GGGCGGGGCGGGTGGGGAAAGCGAAACGGATTCCCTGGGAGATCAGCTGCAGAGACCGGGTTCGACAGGCAACCCTCATGATGAATTGCTCAAAACAAGCCTCTGGGATGCCCTCTATCTGGCACTGGAAGAAATGCCCCCGGCCCAGCGTGATGTATTTGTAGCCCACGAACTGGAAGGAAAAAGTTTCAGCGAAATATCGGAAGAAAGCGGAATTAATAAAAACACCCTGCTATCGCGCAAGCGCTATGCCGTGCAATTTTTGCGCAGCCGGCTTGCCGGCTTTCAGGAAGAAATAATCACATAAAAGAAAACAATCATGAGAATTTTAATACATGCCATCAAGGTCATCTTACTTATTGCCGCAGCCGTTTTTGTCTTTGGGAGCATCGTTATGCTGCTCTGGAACTGGCTCATTCCTGATTTGTTCAACGGGCCTGAGCTCAGTTTCATTCAGGCACTGGGAATTCTGGTTCTGGCGCGCATTCTGACAGGCGGAATGGGGCACGGAAGCAGGGGCGGCAAGGGTTCGTGCAGCCCCGGAGGCAAAAAACGCTGGCAAAAAAAATGGGAAGAATTACCGGAAGACAAAAAAGAAAAAATAAGGGAAAAGATGAGCCCATTCCGCGACAGTGCCCGGGGTGGCTCCTCTGAAGACAAAAACGAGGCCGAAAGAGCGGCCGACACCCCCTTTGATAAAGAATAAATGGGGTCTCAGTGAACTTTAACAGTAAATAGTCGTTATTTTACTTGCGCAAGTGTAAATATGTTTTACATTTGCAACATCTCAAATTTTTGATGTTTTGCATCTTTCGATTTTATTCCTGCCCTCTTGTTCCTTATTCCAAAAAACATATGGCGGTATTTTTAATCAACTGATCACTTCAGAAAGGAGAGGTACGTTTTTTTAATTTTTAAATTTTTCGAAATGAACATTTATGTAGGCAATTTGCCTTTCCGCATGAGCGACCAAGACCTGACTGAACTTTTTGCCGAGTATGGTGAAGTAGTATCTGCAAGAATCATCAAAGACCGTGAGACCGGTAGAAGCAAAGGCTTTGGTTTCGTGGAAATGGACGATGACAATCTCGCAAACGAGGCCATCTCTTCCCTTGATGGAGCTGCCGTACAAGGCCGCAACATCCGTGTGAACGAAGCCCGACCGAGAGACTAATTCAGTAAACAAAAAGGAGGATTCTATGTCTGCAAGCATTCGTTTTAACCAACGCAAAGACAAAGATTTCTATCGGACTTTAAATAAAAGAGTTTACGGTTATTTCCGGGAAACCGGCAAATCACCTTTCGCCAACGCAAGCATGATCACCAAAACGGTGATCATGTTCTTGCTTTATTTTCTTCCTTATGCGCTAATAATTAGCGGTCTTCTCCCCCTCTGGGGTATGTGGCTGGCTACTTTCTTTATGGGAGTGGGCGCAGCCGGAATTGGTATGAGTGTTATGCACGATGCCAATCACGGATCTTATTCTAAAAAACCCTGGGTCAACAAAATGATCGGATATGCTCTCAATTTAGTGGGTGGCAGCCGGCAAACCTGGGTAATTCAACACAATCTTTTACATCACACCTATACCAATATTCCCAATGTGGATGAAGATATAGATGGTGGCGGAGTCATTCGATTGAATATCGCACGACCCAAGAAAAAGATGTATCGTTTACAACACATCTATGCCTGGCTGCTTTACGGCCTCATGACCCTTACATGGGTTACCATGAAAGACGTAAAACAAGTCATTCGCTATCGTAAAAAAGGATTGAAATCCGAAAAGAATGAAAATTTCCGCAAGGAGTTGTTCATACTTATTCTCAGTAAAATCCTTTACTATTTCTATATTCTCGTGATTCCCATGCTGCTGCTTGACATCAGCATATGGCAATGGCTGATCGGATTCTTTACCATGCACCTTACGACCGGTTTTATACTAAGCGTAACTTTTCAACTGGCGCATGTAGTGGAAGAGACTGATCAATACCTCCCCAAAGAGGGAAATCAAATTGAAGATGCCTGGGCTGTTCATCAGCTCAAAACCACGGCCAATTTTGCTAAAAAAAGCAAGATTCTCAACTGGTATTTAGGCGGTCTGAATTTTCAGGTGGAACACCATTTGTTCTCAAATATTTGCCATATACACTATCCAAGGATCGCAGAAATTGTAAAAAATACAGCCAAAGAGTTTAATATTCCTTACCACGAATATCCGACCATGTGGTCGGCCATTGCTTCTCATTACCGTTCTCTCAAAAAACTGGGGAAAGGCGAGATGTAATGTATTTATCTTATCATAAAAAAATCCGGGCACATGTCCGGATTTTTTTTTCACCATTCTACTATCTATCAATTATCTTTAGCCTACATATGAAATATCCCAGGTATGTCTTGATTATCACTGCCCTGCTCTTTCTTGCGAGTCCTTCTCAACTCAGGGCAGAACGCAGCCGCATTCCGGATTCAAATCAATGTGACAAATATATTTGGGAGCAACTTACCCTTGCTGATTCTTTAAGTAATATTCATCTTATTGAATCCATTGAGTTGCTTCATGAACTGCGTACATTGCTGGATTCCTGTGCAAGCCAGGAAACAAAAATATATTATTACGAAGTGGCTGCGGGTAATCAATATCTCACATCCAACCTGGCTCTGGCACTGCTGTATGCCGATTCGGCATTGGAATTAAGTATTGCTACCAGGGACAGCTATGACATTTACTTTTCAAAAAGTTTGCTTGGGGATATCTATGCCACCCAGGGAAAGGTTGAAAAAGCACTCGATAATTACCTTCAGACAATTCCTTATCACCAGGAAAAAAACGATACCAATAATCTCGCGTTTACCTATCTGAACCTGGCAAACATCTACATGGAAAATGAAGAATATCCCGAAACGCGAAGATATCTCGAAAAAGTACTGGAGCTGACAGCCGGAAAGAAAAGATTTGCCACGATCCTCACAGAAGCATACCACCAACTCATCTGGCTAAATATCAAAATGAATCATTTAGATGCGGCCGATTCCCTGATCATGAATTCACCCGGATATTTAAAAGATATTGAAGAAGGTCCAACGTATTTAAGTGATTACTACAGCCTGCATGCGGAGTTGTATTACCGGAAAGGCATGATTGATTCTGCTTTGATTTACTGGAAAAAAGCCGTTGACAATGCTCGTCAATTCGGAGACCAGTATGTGTTGGCAGATATCCTCCTGCAAGGTGTTGAATTGAAAATTAAAGAAAACAGGCTTCAGGAAGCACAGGAACTCATCGATGAGGCGGCAAGGCTTAATCTGGATATAAAATCGAAGGTCCTGGATAAAAATATTTTTAAAAAGAAGCATGATCTGGCATTGGCCGGGAAAAAATACAAAGAAGCGGAATGGTACCTGCGAAAATATGAAGAGTTTGACGACAGCCTCCGTTCAGATCGAATGAGTGTCAGGCTCGCGCAGATAGAAGAGCTTCGCAATGAAATTGAGCGACAAAGCCTTCTCCACAGCAAGGAACTTTTGCAGGAGCAGAACAGAAAAAAGCAACTGCTCCTGAACCGAAGAAAAATTATTCTATTGCTGGCCCTTATCCTGCTATTGGTCTCGTTGGCGGCCGTCAGCATCACGCTTATTTACTATCGAAGGGCCCGGAAGATTAATCTCACCAAGGACCGCATGATCTCCGTGATTTCCCATGACCTGAGAACACCGGTTTACCAGATAGAGCAATTGCTTGACATGGCCATAGAAAGCGGTGAGATGGAACTGGTCAGAAAGGCACGCCTTTCCACTTCGAACCTTCGAAAAACATTTGACAATCTGCTTTACTGGGCCAAGTCGCAGCTGGAAGGGGACAAAAATCAAAAAGAAAAGCTCCTCTTAACAGACATGGTCAAAGAGGCCATTGACTTTCAGAAACCTGCTCTTGAAGACAAGGCAATCAAGATTCGCACGGAAAATTTAGAAGGGATTGAATTTGAATTCGATCCGGTTCAGTTCGAGGTCATTTTGCGAAATCTGCTGAGCAATGCCGTCAAGTTTACACCCCGCGGAGGAGAAATTATTATCAGAGCGAAGGAAGTCAACAATGAACTTCAGATTGAAGTAAAAGACAGCGGTGTGGGCATCCCCGAAGAATTGCAAAAAAAGCTCTTTGATACCCGGCACATGTTTACCTCGCGGGGTACCCTCAATGAAAAAGGAGCCGGCCTTGGTCTTTCCCTGGCCTACTACTTTGCCGTGAGCAACGGGGCCTATCTCAGCGTAGAAAGCCGGCATGGCGAAGGGAGCACATTCCGTATTCACATTCCGCGACAGCAATAAAAAAAAAGAGCCGGATCTCTTCGTACCCGGCTCCTTCTCTCATGGATGTCATGCATTAATGCAATATGCTGAATTTCCGCACCACCGAGCGGTCTTTGTTGCGCATTCTGATGAAATAATTTCCTGCGGCCAGGTGCGACAGGTTGATCACACTCAACCCGCTTTCATGGCGTTCTTCGCGGAGGAGCAACCGGCCGTTTTCATCCATAATTTCCACATCAATTTTATCTACCATCAGCTCTGCAATATCCAAATATAGCACGCCCGATCCTGGGTTCGGGTAAATGCTGATACTGCCTGCCAGTTGGCTTTCCTCGATACCGATACAGGTTTCCACTACGACCATGATGCTGTCACTCGCATCGCACCCTTCTTTGCTTCCTTTTACACTGATGTACATGCTGCTCGACAATGTAAGTGTAATGCTCGCACTCTGATCCCCCGTACTCCAGAGGTAGCTGTCGGCTCCGCTGGCATTCAAAGCAAAGGACTTGTCCTTGCAAACGGTGATGCTGTCTCCCTCCTGGATTTGTGTGGCCGGCAGGGGTTTCACAGTCACATTCACCTGCAGGGTATCCTCACAAGCTCCGTCTGTAATGGTAACCATGTAAAGCGTGGTGCTCACGGGAGCCACCGTGATGCTGGCAGAGTTTTCACCGGTACTCCAGTTGAAGGCATTGCCTCCGCTGGCTGCCAGTTGCACCGACTCTCCTGCGCAGATGCTCTGATCGGCTGAAATGCCTGAATTCTGATCATCGGTCAGACCAATGGTAACCGTATCCACATCACTGCACGTATTCGCATCTGTAGTAGTAACATAATAGGTTCCGGCAGCCAGGGTGCTCTGTGAAGAGCCACTTTGGCCGTTTGACCACAGGTATGTATACGGAGCCTCGCCACCACTTGCCGATACCGATGCCCGTCCGTCATTGTTGTCACAGCTGGCATTGCCATCCGCCTGAGCCACTGCCTGCACCGGTGGCAATTGGGTCACCGCCACGTTTGCCGTTGTGGTGCAGCCGTTGGCATCCGTAATAGTTACCGTATAATTACCACTTGCCAGACCATTGGCGGTCTTGCCCGTCTGTCCGTTTGACCATTGATAGCTGTATGCCTGGGTACCACCGCTCACATTTGCGGTGGCTGTTCCGTCATTGTCAAAACAGCTCGACTGGCTGCTGCTCATGCTTACTTTAAGCGAATCAGGCTGAGAAACCGTTACCGAGATCTGGTCTGTGCAACCTTTGTTGTCCGTAACCGTCACTACGTATCCACCTGCGGGCAATCCCGTCTGGGTGGCTCCGCTGCCTCCTCCCGGCCAGGCATAGCTGTACGGTGGTGTGCCTTCGCTGGCACTGACGGTAGCACTTCCGTCCGACAACCCGTAGCATGACACATTTTGAACACTTTGCAAAGAAGCTACCGGTCCGCTGGCCGACCCTACATAGGCGAGGTCATAATCCGAGCAGCCTTTGGAATCTGTAATGAAAAGCGGATAGGTTCCTTCCGCGAGGTTGACAGCCGTTGCCGTGGTCTGATTGTTCGCTTCATTCCCCCATTGATAGGAATATGGAGGTGTACCACCCACCACAATGGCTGTGGCCTGACCATTGGCCTGACCGCAGGCAGAAGGCTCCACCGCAAAGGAATCAATACTTGGGAAGCCGTTCACTTCCATCAGCAGGAGTGCTACCGTATCATCTGTAGCGCGGCAGGACCCTGTAGCCCGCAGTATCACGCTATGCACACCAACCGTATCGTAGGCCACCACCACCTGTTGCCCCATCGCGCGATAAGGCGTGCCACCCTCGAATAGCCATTCATAGTTTTGAGCATTGCTGCTGCTACCCGCATCAAATGTGACCGTATTCCCCACACAGAGGGAGGTGTCGCTCGCTGTAAAATTGGCTACAGGAATATCAACAGCCACATAGGGCGAGATAAACATGGCAATATCAATATTCCATGCACTGTCGTTGGACATCGAGAACCAGCGGCCATCCGCCCATTGCTCCCAGGATTGATCAGGCGGACTTTGGCCGTTTATGTTTGAGACCAGCCCCAGGGTATCCTGAGGTGTGAAGTTGTTCATCGTGATTCCAAAATAGAACTTTCCGTCAGCCGGAATTTTTACAGCCTGCGAAAAGAAGAGCTGTGGCAGGAAGCCGGCATTCACAATACTGGCAATAACTGCCAGATCGACCCGAACGGAATCCAGCACATTGCCGGGGCGCCCGCCCGGTCCGGCTGCATCCCATACATTAAATGTGACGGTGGCATTGGAGTTGGTATCTTTATGCGCCTTGGCAAAGAAGAAGAGCCCGCCCGTGATATAGCGGAAAGGCAGGGTGTTTTCAAAGAACATCGCTTTGGACCGATCGGCAAATTCATTCCATCCGCAAATACTGTAATTCTGTTGTGTGATATAATGGACGAGATTTCCGGGAGGGAAGAAGTTCAATGTATCACAGCCCGTAGCCTCTGTCACCGTTATGTATGCCTGCTTCACTTCCGAGTCGCTGCCATGCGAATTGGTAGCCACCAGGGTTACCGGATAGGTACCGGGAATCTGATAATTGATCACCGGATTTTGCAGTGTGGAAGAAGAGGGACTGCCTCCCGGGAAAGTCCACTGCCATTGCGTGGGATTGCCTCCGCTCAGGTCGGTGAATACCACATTGCCACCAGCAAAAACATTGGTAGGCGAACCCTCGAAATCGGCCACAGGCGGCACGTTCGGATTGCAGACTACCGATGTTTTCAGTTCCTTCCTGCGCGGAGAATTGTTTAATACGGTTCGCATGCGTGTTTTCTGGTCGGCCGTAAATAGATTCTGGCAATTGTCATTGCTGTAATCCAGGTAATTCTGTACCATGTCAGTGCTGCCGCAACTCACTTCCGTGGTAGGACAACCGTAATTCGGAGCATCCGACTCCGGAGTGTCATTGCAATAATCATCAATACCACAGGGCCCATCGCCCCATACATGGCGCAATCCCAGCCAGTGGCCTACCTCGTGCGTGGCTGTTCGACCCAAATCATAAGGCGGAGTTAATTGCGGGAAATTTCCGCGGCCAAAAGCATTGTAAGTAATCACCACCCCATCGGTTGCGGCACTGCCCCCGATGGCCGGCAAACCACTCAGCCCCGATTGATCGGGAAACTGGGCATATCCAAGGATACTTCCTCCGATATGAAGCACCCAAATGTTTAAATACTGCGTAGGATCCCAATAGGTAGCCGGTTTGATCGTACTGTTAATATAGTTTACCGTATAAGGCGGAGCGTTGAATCCGGCACTGTTGCGGTCTATCCGGTCAATTCCCGCTTCGCTGAGCACATTGCCGTTTTCATCGACCGTGGCAAGGCAAAACTCTACCTGAATATCGGCCGCTACGGGTTTGAAAGCTCCGGGCGTGTTTACCGTGTCGGCATTGAGGCGCCTGAAGTCTTCATTCAGAACATCTATCTGCGACTGCACCTGAGCCGCACTGATATTGCTCCCCGTACCCACGCTCTCCCCGTTGTGTACGATATGCACAATAACAGGCAGTGTTATAATTCCAGCGCTTGTGCCCGACTCCTGAGCAATCCGGTTTTGCAACCAGGCCTCAAATTCCTCCAGCGAAGGAAGATTGGGGTTTTCCTGTCTGCGCAGGGCCTCGGCTTCCATGGTCGCACAGGTACGGTGAGGCGGTACTTGTGGAGTCACTGTCTGCGCGGGCGTCCGTGTGGGGCCCTGCTTAATGACGAATTTCATACTCTGAGGACCGGGCTCCTGTGCAAAGCCTGAAAAGGAGAAAAGGACAAGAACGAGGAGTGCAAGTAGCTTTTTCATTGCTTTCAATTGTATTAATTTGCTATATGTAAATCTATTCATTAAAACTCAATTATCAGTTGCAGAACGAATGATGTCCGGGTGTTTTAAGCCAGGGCTTGCTCACAAGCGGGCACATCGAACACAGCGGGTACTCTCAGGCATGATCATCAGACGACCCAACGGGATATCATCTTTGCAACGTACACAGCGTCCAAAATCAGGCAATTCAACTTTCGATTCAGCCTCCTTGAGCTTTTTCAGCCTGTCTTCGGCTTCACGCAAAGCCGCCTCAAAAACAGCTTTGTTGTTGATCGCTTCCATTCTTGAGATTCGCCCGATGGCATTCTCCGGAGAGACGGGCCGGCTCAACTCTTTATAATCCTTGATTTTTGACGTCATCTCCCCGATCTTCTCACGGATTTTCTTTCTGATCTGATCCCTTTCCTCGTTTTTCATAATATGCTATCGGGCCTCTTTGGAAACGCTAATATGAAATTAAGTTTTCAATGGATAAAATACCATAAAAAAGCGCATACTCTGGCGTATTTTTACAATATGAAGAGACTATTCTTTTTACTGGGACTGGTTGGCATGCTGGCAGGAGCCTGTGCTCCTTCCCGATATGTCAGACCGTTGGATAAAGGACAATGGGCGGCTCAGGGACATTTCGGTGGCCCTCTTTTTGATAATTTGGGATACACCATCCCTGTTCCGCTCACTAGTGCCGGAGTGGGCTATGGCCTGGACGAGAAGATCACTGTCTTTGCCGACCTGCAATTAACTGAACTTGCCTTTGGTGTGGTACAGGTCAATGCAGGAGGCAATTACTACTTCAGTCAGCCCGAATCGTACCGCCCCGGAATCACCAGCACACTGATACTCAACGCAGCCGTCAGCACCTGGGACGGCCGGGCCAAACTCTGGCCTCAGGTGGATATCAATGCGCACTGGAGCTACGGGCAGAAAGAGAATCAGATTTATCTGGGCCTTTCCAACTTCTTTGAGCCCGCTTCGCAGCGAACACAGGGCGAAGCGCAACCCACACACTGGCTGCCATCGATCTTTGCCGGACATGTCTTCAGCGGAAAATCCTGGGATCTCAGTCTGGAAGGCAAATGGATCGCTCCGAATCAAAGCAACGAATGGAGCGTGGTCAACTATGTGAGTGCAGCCCAACGGGGCAGTTTCGGTTTTTATCTGGGTATTGCTAAAAGGTTTTAATAATGAAAAGAAGATATCTTATCCTCCTGGCTTTTCTTTCTCTCTTCTTCACGGCCTGCTTTCGCCTCGACAGTTTCCTTTACGAGCCTATGCGGGTAGATGCATACCTGCTTGATCAGTATACAGGCCCGCAGGAACTGAAGGACGAACTTGCCTTCATCCGCGTACCGGATTCTCTCATTTACCAGTTTTCCATTCCCTCGGCCAACGGCAAGAAGATTTACGGCATCTATGTGGGCAACCGGGCAAGCATGAACCGGGACACCGTCATACTCTATTGCCATGGCAACAGCGGTAACAATGACAATTACTGGCCCCGGACGAAACTTCTGTGGTATGCCATGCAAAAACACGGCATTCACGGAGGCGTACTGCTTTTCGATTATCAGGGATTTGGTGCCTCGGAAGGAGAAGCGCATGAACAGAGCCTCTATGAGGATACCTATGCCATGTATCAGTGGCTGCTCGAAGGGGGGGGTGATCCGGATAAAATGATACTCTACGGATATTCGCTGGGCTCGGCACCGGCCACCCGGCTCTGCTACGAGCATAAAGACGGCTTTAATATGGAGGCCGCCAAGCTGGTTTTGGAGTCTCCTTTCGCATCGGCAGAGGTTTTTGTGCAGGACGCCACGCTGCTGGCCATCCCGGGATCATTTATGGTCAATCTCGAAATCAACAATGCCGAAGAAATAAAAGAAGTCACACAGCCATTTCTCTGGATTCACGGGATAGACGACCACTATATCCCCATGAAAACCCATGGCCAGGTGGTCTACGACAACTACCGGGGAGAAAAAAAGGAATCCTTGCTCGTGCCGGGGGGCCACCATTCGGACGTTCCGGCAGTGTACGGAGTTGAAAAGTACGCTGACTTTATAGCTGAATTCATAAGCGATTATTAATTATTACACACATTTAAAAGAACCAACATGAAAAGAATTGCCATTTTATTGATTGCCTTATTGCCCGTTATTGCCTGCAACAATGAACAGAAAAGCGAAGACGAAGCCCAAAACGAAGGAGAAGAGATGCTTGGAAATCATGAAGAATCCGGTATGCAGGAGATGGAAGATGAGGGAGAAAGTGAAGCGCTTCCTTCGACCGGAAATTTTGGAGCTGAGATTACTCCGGAGGGTGCCGTCACTGCGGATGAAATGCTGGCCCTGCTGGCCGACAAAGACAGTGTGGAAGTAAAAGTGATCGGGATAGCCGGAGCCGTTTGCCAGCGCAAAGGTTGCTGGATGACCATGCCGGCCGGTGACCGGGAGATGCGCATCACCTTCCGTGATTACGGATTTTTTGTTCCCAAAGACGCCAGTGGCAAAGAAGTGATCATACAGGGCGTGGCAAAAAAAGAAGTGACCAGCGTAGAGGAGTTGCAACATTATGCCGAAGATGCCGGAGAGAGTGAGGAAGCGATTGCAGCCATCACCGAGCCGGAAGAAAATATTGTCTTTATAGCAGACGGGGTTATCATCCGTGAGCCGGAGCAATAATATTTTTTAATCAGCTATTGGCTTTTCAGAATACTCCTCTTATCTTTGCAGCCGTCTTATCCGAAAAGGATAACGAGTCAGTAGCTCAGCTGGTAGAGCAACGCCCTTTTAAGGCGTGGGTCCAGGGTTCGAATCCCTGCTGACTCACAAAAAACCCTTCTCCTGTGAACAGGTGGGAGGGTTTTTCGTTTTAAGCCCTGCCATTTGATTGGCATATCAAAGAAGATTGATTACTTTTGCACCGCAAAAAAGATCAGTACGCCCAAGTGCTGAAACTGGTAGACAGGCATGGTTGAGGGCCATGTGTCCTTTAGGACGTGCGGGTTCGAGTCCCGCCTTGGGCACCAAAGCCTCGCTTTGCGGGGCTTTCTCATTTGAAGCTATGATTATTAAAGATATTTCAACAACAACACCCCCAGTTAATCTCCCGAAATGATCGCCATCTTAGCACCCACGAAGACCATGGATTTTGCCCCCGGCACACTGCCGGAAGAGCACACCCGCCCCCGTTTTGAGGAACTGGCATGCAAGATCATCGAAACCCTGCGCAGTTATGACCGCCCGGGCCTCTCCGATTTGATGGACATCAGTGAGCAACTTGCTGACCTGACCCATCAACGCATCCGGGATTTCAAGAAAGAAGCCACCCCGCAAAATAGCCGCCAGGCTCTCTTTGCCTACAAAGGGGATGTCTACGCCAATATGCAGGTCGATAGCTACAAGCGCGAAGAACTGCTCTTTGCACAGGATCACATCCGTATTCTTTCGGGCTTGTACGGCATCCTTCGTCCACTCGACCTCATCCAGCCCTACCGCCTCGAGATGCAGACAAGCCTTTCGGTAGACAAACACAAAGATTTATATAAGTTTTGGGGCGAAGAGCTGAGCAATGCCCTTCTCGAGGATATCCGCGGGCATCAAACTCCGATGATCATCAATCTCACCTCAAATGAATACCTGAAAGCCCTGCCGGGAAAAGAAATCAGGAAGAGCCTCATCGACATCGATTTCAAGGAATTCAGAGACGGGCAATACAAAACCATTGCCATCTACTCAAAAAAAGCCCGGGGCCTGATGGCAGACTTTATTGTCCGCAACAAAATTGACCGGCCCGAAGACCTCAAAGCCTTCGATACAGAGCAATACCACTTCAACGAAAACCTGTCTGAAGAGAAGACTTTCGTATTCACACGCTAAGGTCTTTCTGCCGACATTTTAGCTTCAACGGGGTCCCGGTGATACGCTCTTTTGGCCATTTTACACGAAATTGCACGGTGTATCGTTCATAGCTACAAACTCAGGCAATTATGAAGATTCTTTTTATAGGCATGTTATCGGCACTCTTTATTTCCTGTGCCAACGGGCAATCGGACAGCCCGAAGGAAAGCAAATCATCGCAAATAAGCGTTCCGGATGAGCACTTCGACCCGGCCGCGGTTGATACGGCCACTTTTGCCGGAGGCTGTTTCTGGTGTATGGAAGGCGCTTTTCAGCAAATAAGAGGTATCAAAGCGGTAATCAGCGGCTACTCGGGCGGCCTGGAACCCAACCCGGGATACCGCCAGGTAGGCAGCGGAGAAACAGGCCATGCCGAGAGCATTCAGATATACTACGATCCGCAGGAAATCTCGTACGAAACCCTGCTCGATATTTTCTTTGTGGCACACGACCCTACCCAGCTCAACCGTCAGGGACCGGATGTGGGCCCGCAATACCGATCGGCCATTTTTTATCACAACGAACAACAGAGAAAGGCGGCTGAAGAGAAGATCCTGCAACTGCAGGGAGCGGCCTTTGCCGAGAAAATCGTGACGGAACTAAGCCCGTACCGGAGCTTCTGGCCGGCCGAAGATTATCATCAGAATTACGAAATTCTGCACCCCGACAATCCCTACGTCCAAAAAGTATCGCGGCCCCGCATAGAAAAGGTCAGGAAGCGATTTCCGGAGCTTTTAAAAGACCCAAAGAAGTAAACAGCGATGGAGAACGGATTCAATCGGGTGAAATAATTATCTTTCGAGGGAAAGAAAAACACTCACTTCTTAATTAAGACCCGATGAAAAGATCTGTTTACCGCATGCCCAAGGCAGGCAATATCCGCAACCTAAAGGAGCAATCAGAAGCACTGCCCGAACCGGCAGCCGATGAGGTTCAGATAGAAGTAAAAGCCGTAGGGCTCAATTTTGCTGATATTTTTGCCATGCAGGGCCTTTACAGTGCCACCCCGGAAGGTTCATTCATTCCGGGCCTCGAATTTTCAGGAGTCATTGTCAAGACCGGTAAAAATGTAAAAGAGCGCAAGGTGGGTGAGCGGGTGATGGGGGCCACACGTTTTGGCGGATATGTCGACCACATCAACCATCATCACCTCTATGTGCAACCCATTCCCGAAAACTGGTCTTTCGAGGAAGGTGCCGCCTTTGCCGTGCAGGGCCTGACAGCCTACTATGCACTCATTAAGCTGGGCAACATTCAGGCCGGGATGAATATCCTCATACACAGTGCGGCCGGAGGTGTGGGCATACTGGCAAACCGGATCGCCAAAAAAATGGGCGCTTATACCATTGGTACGGTCGGGCGGCCCGATAAGGTCGAATATCTCAGAGAAGATGAGTCTTATGATCGCATTATTGTCCGGGGAAAAAACTTCGCAGAGCAGTTGGATAAGGCGCTGGGCGAGCGCGAGCTGAACATGGTGATGGAATGCATCGGTGGGGATGTGCTCAAAGCCGGCTGGGAGCGTCTGTCACCCATGGGCCGGATGATTGCCTACGGATCTGCAAGCTTTACTTCACACGGTGCACGTCCCAATAAAATCAAGCTCCTGATTAAATATCTGAAAAGACCCCGCATTGATCCTCTTCGCCTGCCCTCCGAAAACAAGTCGATCATGGGCTTCAATCTCATATGGCTCTATGACCGCGTAGCGCTCATGCGCGAAATGCTGCAGGGGCTCATGGACCTGGATATCGGAGCTCAGCATGTGGGCCATGTATTCGAATGGCACGAGATGCATGAAGCCATCCGGCAGTTTCAACTTGGCCGTACGACCGGAAAAGTCGTTGTAAGAACTGCCGCACATTAATCCCGTGCTTAAACACGGCTCCCGATGCCCCGATTCACTCTTAGTTTTTCATATCCGGCCTGTCCATACTATATTTGATACAAAGAAACGGCTATGCGCAAACTTATTTTGTTTTCTGCTTCCAGCATTGATTTCTACATTGCCCGCAAAGACGGGTCCATCGATTGGCTGTTTTCGGACAACAATGACTATGGCTTCCAGTCCTTCTACACACAAATTGACAGCATCCTGGTCGGTCATAACACCTTCAAAGAAGCCCTTGAACTGGATAAAAACTTCCCCGATCCAAAACGCAGCTATTACGTTTTCAGTAAAAAGAAAGAAAGCTCGGATTGGAAGAATGTCAATTTTATTCGCTACGACATTGCCGAGTTTGTAGAAAAAATGAAAAATCTGCCCGGAAAAAATATCTGGCTGATGGGCGGTGCGCAGATCAATGAATTGCTCTACAATGCCGGACTCATTGATGAAATCATACTCTCGGTGCATCCCATCATCCTCGGACAGGGCATTCCGCTGCTCGGGAAAAGCCCCCATGAAGAGCAGTTTGACGTAAAGCAGGTTCACACTTATGACAGCGGCCTGATTCAGATTACCTATCGCAAGGGGCTGCAATAATGAATGCCCTACTGCTTGGCCCGACCGGCTTGACCGGCCATGCTTTGCTTCTTCGTCTTCTCAACGATCCCGATTTCAAAAGTGTCAGCATCTTTCACCGGAGATCCGGCAGGGTGAGTCACCCTCGTTTAAAAGAAAAGATTATCGATTTTGATAAAATGGACGAGTGGAAATCCGCACTTCACGGTGATATTCTCTTCTCGGCTCTGGGGAGCACTCTGAAAAAATCGGGCAGCAAAGAGGCTCAATATCGTGTCGACTATCTGTATCAGTATGAATGTGCCCGGGCTGCCGCAGACAATGGGGTAGAAACGTATGTACTCATCAGTGCGGGCATGGCCAACAGTGCATCGAAGATTTTTTATTCACGCATGAAAGGAGAACTTGAGGATGCCGTAAAACGGCTTCCCTTCAAAAGGATTCTCATTTTCCGTCCGGGTCTGCTGCACGGCCCGCGTCCCGACAAACGGAGGATGGAAGGTCTTTTTGCCCAAATTTCCAAAGGAATAAGCCTCTTGCCCGGCCTCGCCCATCTGCGTGCACTGAGCGGAGATGATCTGGCCCGCGCCCTGATCGCAGCCGTAAAGCAGCCTCCGCAAAAGGAAAAGATCGAAGTATATGAATCCCGCGATATTTTTCGCTTGCTAAAAGCCGGGGAAACGGCAGATCAGTAAGACACCCTGTAGCTCAACTTTTCATTTTCCCTTTCGGCATCCAGCAGATAAATGCGGGGAGCCCCGTTGTTTACCGCAGCAATGACATATTCGGCCCCGCCACCGGCCCGCGGGATGGCAATCAGGTCTTTAACATCACCGGGCGCATAAAAACCCGTCTCTGAAGGCATGCCTGCCCTCAGGCCATCGGGGTGGCTGAACAGCACCAGGCCGTTGCCGGCATCATAGCGGGGTGTTTCCACTTCCGCGGCAAACATATTTCCGGCCATCATCAGATCGCGAATACCGTCACCATCCACATCAATGGCCAGCATCGCATTGACCGGAGCAAGCTGGGTCAGCGGAGGAAATACCCGAGAAGTGAAGGAATCTTTGCCGCTGTTCAGAAAATAGTGGGAGGTGAAGTTCTTCGCCACACGGTGATATGCTTCCGAGAGTTTCTCGCTTCCAAATATATCTTCGATATCCGCCTCAGCAAAGGAGCGGTAACTTGGAAACTTCTTCTTAATAAATGGCATCTGCTCCGATGAGCACTGCCGCCCCCTGATGGGAACCAACTCGCCACGGTATTTGCTGCTCAAAACAATATCATTGCTCCCGTTGCCATCAAAATCATCAGAAAAAATGTGCAGGGGATGGTCCGCTTCCGGGTGAAATTTGTTGTTCTCGCCCAGGTTTCCCGCAAGGATATCCGGCAAGCCATCGCCATTGATATCGTGAATCAGGAGGCTGTACCACCAGCCACTCAACTCATCAAAAGGATATTTTGAAGCTGCCCTTTTGAAGTGGCCCTTGTCATTTATAAGCGCTACAATCGGCATCCACTCACCGCAGAGCAGGATATCCCGGTCACCATCCTGATCGATGTCCATCCACGCGATGTCATTGACCAACCCGATGCCATTCAGCTCCGGAGCGATTTCATCGCTTTTGTCAAGGAAATGGCCCCTCCCATCATTGATAAGGATAACGCTGCGGGGTGCCCGCGGATAATGGCCGGGTATATTTCTGCCTCCTACAATGAGATCGGTATCTCCGTCATCATCAATATCCCGGGCCAAAATGGCCAGCCCGCTGATGGCCAGATCGGGGAGCGCCTTATTTGCTTTCAAAAAGTGTCCTTTTCCATCATTCAGATACAGGCGGTCGCGATACCGCGGGTCACCTTCCGGAAATTCGTTGCCTCCGCTTACCACGTATAAGTCGGGGTCATTGTCACCATCTGCATCGAAAAAAACAGAGCGCATATCTTCCGATGCCCGATCCTCTTTCCACGGTGCGTTGCTGATTTCTCTGAAATGGCCGTTGCGCAGCTGCAGGTATAAGGCACCCGCCTGACCTGCTGCACCGCCTATGAAGAAATCCGTCAATCCGTCTCCATTCACATCGGCCGCACTCAGAAAGGGACCCAGTTTCGACTGACGGTGAGGAAGCAGGATCTCCCGCTCAAAGTCATCAAACTTGTTTTCGTGGTGCACAAAGTCTACCCCCAGCGCTTCGGCATCCAGTGTCTTCACCCGAAAGTCTTTTTTCTCTTTCCGTACCCCGCCTTTTCGTGCTTCCTGCGCGTTGATGCGATAGACCGTGTCGGGTTCGGGGTTCCATACTGAGAGCATCGACCCGTCAGGCCATATCACGCGGAAGCTGTCAATTTTCGGATCTTTTCCAAGCCCGAAATGGAGTTTCTCGCCCATGGCCGACTGGTAGCCCCGGCTGGCCGTGTTTTCGAGTGTTTGCTTTCCCAATGGACCGTAAAGCTCGATGCGGGCATTCATGTTCCTTGCATTTCGTCCACCTCCCTCAAAGAGGAACTGCACGAAATGATTTCCCTGTCCGCTGGCCCGGTTCTCATAGACAAACGCATGGTCATCAATATTGTTGATTACCAGATCCAGATCGCCATCGTTATCCAGGTCGGCATAGGCTGCACCATTGGAGAAAGTGGGCTCGCCAAGACCGGCCTGCTCGCTGATATTGCTAAAGCTAAGGTCGCCATTGTTGCGATAGAGAATATTGGGGAGCTTTTCGCTCGGCATCTCCTCATAGAGCTTTTCCTTTATCTCGGGGGGTATTCTTCCGCGGTATTTTCTCGCAGTTTCTTTCAGCTTGTTTTGAAAATCATTGTCCAGCGAGTAGCGCACATAGCCGTTGCTGATAAAATAGTCTTTCCATCCATCGTTGTCAAAATCAGCAAAAAGAGCCGCCCAGCTCCAGTCGGTCTTGGCCACCCCTGCACGCAATGCAATGTTGCTGAAGATCATCCTGTCGGGGTCTCCCGGAACCGGGCCTTCATTGAGCTGCAGGGAATTGAACATGTACTGATACTGATAGCCGAGATATTCGACCATGGTTCGGAATCGCTCGTTGCTCATCGAAGCCATCAGCGTTTTGCTCCGTATATGATCTGCTGCGGCCATGTCCACAACACCTATCTCCGGATATCCGTCATTGTTGATGTCGGCAATATCTGCACCCATGCCAAACCAGGAGACCTGTTTGGTCATTTGCTTCTGCATCTCGCTGAAACTACCGTCTCCGTTGTTTATAAAAAGGAAATCAGGAACAGAGAAGTCATTGGCTACATAAATATCTACCCATCCGTCCAGATTGATATCCGCACAGACCAGCCCCAATCCATAGCCATAACGCAGAAGACCCGCCTCCCGGGTCACATCCCTGAATTTGCCATCACCCTCGTTGCGATAGAGGCGGCCACTTGCGGCTTCCATCTTCCGGGGATCTTTCAAATCGTCAAACACTTTGTTCAGCGGCACAAAAAAATACTTCGACTCATTCATCACATAGAGGTCCAGGTCTCCGTCCTTGTCATAATCAAAAAACGATGCCTGGGTCGAACGGTTTCCGTCATTCACCCCGTATTCTTTTGCCATCTCGCGAAAAGTGCCGTCTTTCTGGTTGATATAGAGCAAATTCTCCCGTTTCCGGGCATCTCCGGCCGGGCCGGCCTGGCAAACATAAATATCGAGCCATCCGTCATCATTGACATCGGCCATGGTCACCCCGGTCGACCAGTATTTCTTTTTGATGCCGGCCCTCTCACTGATATCTTCAAATTTCATGTCGCCCCTGTTCAGGTAAAGCCTGTTGGGCACCTGGTTGCCTGTAAAAAAGATGTCCTCGAGGCCGTCATTGTTGATATCCCCGATGGCCACTCCGCCCCCGTTGAAGAAGTACTGGTAGGAAAGCACATTTTCCCGGGTGTTCACATTTTCCTTCAGATCATTTCGAAAACGAATACCCGTTTCGTCCGGATCGAGTCTCAGGAAAAGCTGATTTTCAGCGCTTTTTTCTGTTGTTTCAGGCTCCTCTTTTCGTCCGGTACAGGAAGATAGCAGCAGCAGAATTAAAAGCAGGGTACTTGCAGATTTTGGCATGCAGATTTGTCATTTAGCTTCTGATAAGTAAAAAAAGCAAAGAGTGTATCGGGCAGGTAAATATAAAATTACATCATTTTGCCTGAATGCAAAAAGCAGCGCGCAGCGAGGGAGCGGTTTGAAATAAAATGTATAATTTACAGATTCGATACTTCTTAAAATCCTTGATTCATGTACAGTGAAATTTCCGATGCTGCTGCATTTATTGCCAACAAGTTTTATCAGTGGGGCGTGGACACAATTGAATTGCTTCCCAACTTGATCGTTGCCATCCTGCTCATATTGCTATTTGTTTTGCTGGCACGCATGGTCCGGAGGGGTGTTACCCGTCTGCTTTCCCGATTTATGCACAACGAAGCCGTAGTCAAACTGGTGGCAAAACTGGCCTATATATTCGTATTTGCCATTGGTATTTTGATATCGCTCGAAGTGCTGCACCTCGAACGTACGGTCACCTCGCTGCTGGCAGGAATCGGAGTGATCGGGCTGGGACTTGGTATCGCCTTTCAGGATCTGGCTGCCAATTTTATCAGCGGTGTGAGCATGGCAATGAAAAACCAGGTAAAAATCGGAGACCTCATCAAGACCGGTGAATTTTATGGTACGGTTTCCTATGTAGGCCTGCGCGAAACGATTATCCGTACCATCAGCGGGCAGGACGTAATCATCCCGAACAAGGAAATTTATCAAAACCCCATGATTCATTACACGGCCCATCAAAAGAGGAGGATAGACCTTGCCATCGGGGTTTCTTATGGGGAAGACCTCGAGCAGGTTGAAAAAATTACGTTGGAAGCCATCCGGGGGCTTGACTTTTTGCTCAAAGGCAAAGAGGTGAAACTTTACTTTACGGAGTTTGCCTCCAGTTCAATTAATCTCGAAGTGCAGTATTGGATATCCTTTCGCACGCATGCGGAATATGTGTATGCCGTGAGTGAAGGTATCAAAGCGGTCAAATCGGCCTACAATAAAAACGGCATTACCATACCATTCCCCATACGGACGCTCGACTTCGGCATCAAAGGCGGCACACCTCTGGCCGATGTACTCTCGGAATCCACAAAATCGGGTCAGTAAGAAAATTTATAGCAGGCGCCTGCTGACTTCCTCACGAATCTGAGCGGCAACCCGGCTCATTTCGGCTTCATCCGCATATTTCTGCCGGGGCCAGAAGAAGCCCTTCAGCCCGTCTCCTTTCCTGCGGGGAACGATGTGCACATGGAAATGAGGCACGCGCTGACTGACTACATTGTTGTTAGCTATAAAAATACCTTCGGCATGCATGGCCGAGCATACGGAATCCGAGAGCAGACGAATGTTTCGCGACAGTGCTTCCAGCAGGTCATCCGGCACTTCCATCCATGTCGTGACATGCAATCTCGGGATGAGCAGGACATGGCCCGGAAAGAGCGGATGCCGATCCAGAAAGGCAAGGAATTGCCCGTCTTCAAATACCTTATGTGCCGTTTCGCGGCCGGCCGCAATGGCACAGAAAATACAGTTTTCGGTCTCTCTGCTTTTCATTTGAAGAGTAAATCTCTGTAAAAACCCGGTTTTTTCAGCCGGCTTCGCAGGTCAATATCCTCAAACATGGCCGAAATGGTACTCCGCAAGGTCTCGCTTTTCAGCGCCCGGTTCACGACCAGATTAAAAAGCCAGGGATAATTGACCAGTTGCTGCATTTTATAACTCAGTTGAAGCTCGCGACCCAGTCTTTTGTAGACATGCTCATCATAGCGCTGCAAGAAATCTGCATCCCAGCGGCCGCTGAGAATCGCATCCGCTGCCACTTTTCCTGCTTCGACCCCGCTGACCATGGCATTTCCAATGCCTTCGCCTGTGAAGGGATCAATCAGCGCTGCCGCATCACCGGTCAGCAGGAACCCTTTGCCTGATATTCTTCGTTTTTTTGATCCGAGCGGAAGGCCATAGCCTTCAATCTTTCCGACAAGCCCGGCATGTTTAAAGCGCTCTTTCAGGTTTTTGTCTTCTCTTATCATTTGCATCATGCGCTCACGCAGATTGATTTTTTTCTTGCTCACTTTGTCGCTGCGCATGCCCACGCCCACATTAAACAGTCCTCCCGGCAGAGGGAATATCCAGAAATATCCGGGCAGAAAAGAGCGGGAAAAATGCAACTCGATAAATTGACCGGGATGGGCATACTCCACCCCTCTGAAATAAGCTCTGACACCGGCACAATAATGCTGCTGTTCTTTTTGAATGCCGGCTTTTCTTGCAAAGCGTGAATGTGCACCATTGGCAAATATCAGCAGGCGGGCTTCGATACCTTGCCCGTCAGCCGAGCGTATCTCCCATCTGTCATCTTTTCGTACAAAGTCCTGCGCATCAAAGCCTTCAAGCACTTCCACGCCCCGATCCCGGGCTTTCTTAAGCATAAAGTGATCAAAATCAAAGCGTTTGCTGATAAATCCGGGGGGCTCAAGTGCCTCGTTTTGATAATCCTTTTTAAAGGGAATTTCAAGTGCTTTGCCATTGGGGGCTACAAAGGTGACACCCCATGAAGCACATTGGATGGGACTTTTTCCAAGTTCGGATAGGATGGCGGGGTCCAGCTTCCTGAGCACTTCCACCACCTTCCCGCTGATGGCATCCCCGCATATCTTATCTCTCGGGAAACGGGCCCGGTCGATGAGCAGGCTGTCAATTCCCGCCTTGCTAAGCTCCAGGCCTGCGGCAATACCAGCCGGACCGGCACCAACTACTAATACTTTCACTTTTCTCATTCCGGTCAAAGCTTCAAACTAAGACGTAAAAAAGAAGACAATCCGCCCAGATTATTTGAAAAAAGGGGACTCAGGAGGTGATCGCTTCCAAGATAGACAAAGGCCTTTTTTCCCAGGGTCTTTCGCAGGCCCATGCCCAGATTGGGCGAACCGGAACCCCCATAATAAAGAATGGCCCAATAATGCATTCCAACGGCCTTATCCTCATATCCCACACTGGCATGAAAAAGAGGAAGTGGATAGGACAAATAGCGATATCGCAGCCCGAAACTCATATCCCAGCGTCCCAGTCTGCGCTGTGTAAATACAGAAATCAGGGCCGGAGAAATCATCCGGAAGGAGGTATTCTCAACATTCACGTCCAGTGTCGAAAAAAGAGAGTCTTCTTCGAAAGAAAATGAAAACGAGCCGTCATTTCCAAATGCTGTGGCGATATCCACTCCTTCATAATATTTGCTTGCGTGCCGGCTGAGGTGAATGGCTTTGTCGGATGCCAGCAGAATGCCCAGATCGCGCAAGGAAGCATGCCACTTCCAGCCTTTCCAGTCGATGGAAAAGTCAAAGTCGGCAGTTAAACCCCATCCGTCCGTGCCGAATGCTGCATTGTTGAGTGTATCGGAGAAGTAAATATCCAGTTCGGTATCGAGCAGGGTTTCATTTGAAAAGGGCGTGGTTTTCACCTGTCCGCTGGGGAGGTCGAGCTTCCAGAAACGGTTGATCTGCATGAGCGATGCTCCATACCTTAGCGACCACGGGTGCCGTGTATCTCTGTTTCCCCGTTCGATCCAGGCTGCAATGCGGTTGCCCGCATATAAATAGCCCTTGGCGGGACCAAAAGCTTCCCCGCTGTTTTCAGCTGTGGCATTGCCGTAAAAAGCAAGTGCAAACAACTCAGCCGGAAAACGGAGTGCGGTACGGTGTTCCCGTGCAATGGCCAGACCCATTCTCCGATAGCCCGGCCCTGCTGAGCGCATCCCTGAGGTCCATGAGGCACCATACGAAGATTGAAAAAAGAGACTGTTTTGCCCTCCGAGGGCCGCAAATGTCCGGTCCTTGAGTGAAGCATCTATTGAACCACCAAAAATAAATTTATTCAGAAAGGATTGAGGCAGATGATTGGCTTCAACCCCATAGTCGCCCCACATGCTTACATAAGCCGAATCGAATGCCGGCACGCCAGCCAAAGCACGGTAAAGCGGGTATTCATTTTGAGCTGAAAGCAGCGAAGAGGACGTGATCAGAAAAAGAAGAAATATTCTATTCATTGGCAAAGCGGTAATTTATCGTAAGCCCCATCTTCACATCAATGGAATAACTGTCGTAGATGCGGACATGACTGCCGCAGTTTGCCGGCAAATCCGTTGTATTCAGCCAGCTCTTAAAGATCAGTTCATCGGCCGTTTTGAGATGATCAAATTGCTCCACTCCTATTTCACTCACGAGTTCAGTAATTTCTTTATTGTCGGCCCGGCACGACTGTTCATCAATGGCAGCCGCAGCTATCTGCTGCCGCTGGCCGAAGAGTGAATCGATGAGTACACCACCCCGGTAGATATAGGCCTGCACCTCGGCCGAGAGGGGAAACCCATTGCCAATGCGGCTGCTGATTTGCACCGATTCCACATTCGACAGTTCTTCCTCTGACGGAAAGTTCAAATCGAGTTTGCCCGAAAGCTGCAGATTGCCGGCAATGCCTGACAAAGGCATCTCGAGGTCGGCATAAACCTTGAAAGTAGAGCCGTAGGATGCAAAATCCTGATATAAAAGGCGGTTACCATCCGGATTGATGTCCACCTCAATATCCATGTCAAGATACCGGGGCAAACTTTCAATCATTTCTTTCACGTTCGAATTCTGATCATCGAGGACAAAGACGGTCTCTCCCATGCGAAACGGATTTTTAAAGGCCCGTTCAATATCCTGCGGCACTCCCACAAAAGGAGCCTGCAGCTCAACAGACGCTCCGTTGAGCGACTGCGTGCGAATGCGATGGATGAGTATGCGGCTGTCTGCTCCCACTTCATTTTCGATGCGAAACTTCAACCCTACCCGCTCCAGATCGAGCGAACCTCCTTCAAGATATTTGAAGATATTGAGTTCCTGATTTTCACTGCTGTAGCTGATATGCTGCTGCCCGAGATATCCCTCCACATAACGGGGAACAATGTCCTTTAACCCGTAGAGAATCGAAACACTGTCAAGCAGCGAGATGTATATCAACTTGCCCGTACTGTCAATTCTGACATTCAATTCATTGAAAAAAGTATTCACCCGGTTATGGTTTTTCCCCGTAAGGTCGATACTGTATCCGTCCAGAGGGATTTCCATATCAATGTGCGCAGCCGAGCTGCTGCTTCCCGGGGGCACCACAGACAGTTCATTCAGCTGTACCCCCATCGAGTCGCTGGCATTCGGAATGCGGTAGTTGATGTAGAGGCTGTCGTTGATGGTATTAAAAGCCGTGATGACCAGTTTGCCGCTCCGAATGGTCATGAATGTAAATTCAGGCCCGTTCATGTTGTATATGACCTCCTTGGCCACATTCACAAGATTTTGGGCCGGAAAAACCGCCTCGGCTGCGTTCAGTTCCATATCCCTGACGGTCATGGTGAGCTCGAGGGCATCGGATGTGTCGATCGGAACAGGTACGTTGTTGCTTCCTGGCGAACTGATGTTATTGATATCGACCAGAATCTGCCCTTCCAGTTTCTTGCCGCTCAGGTCATAGGTCAGCAATATGCTTTCTCCCGGGTTGATGCGGCTCACCTGGTCAGAAACGATGACCACCCCGTCACCGGAGTTTTTCATGCTGAAGTCGAGATTGGTAATCGGCACGGGCAGTCCGTTTTTTATCTGCAAATCCATCCAGCCCGTACGCACATCGGCTGTTTTGAAAAGTTCGGTGGCATCCACCGGCAGGTCGGTAGCGTTCAAATTGTTGAAAGGAGGGATGGCAGCCGTATTTCCGTTGAGTGCAATGATGAGTGCCCCCGTCCCCGACTGATCGGAACGCGCAATAGCTCCCAGTGTGATGGGATAATACATGGTCCGGTTGGGAATACGGAGGGAGTCAAGCGACACATTCTCCCGAAGCACGGTATCGGGCACACTGAAATAATCACGGGCCAGATGAATGGCAAAGAGTTCGTCAGAAACGACCAGCCAGACCGATCCGTCTGCCTGAGTTTGTCGCACACTGTCAGGCACAATGTCGCTCACGAGCAGTTCTCCCCGGGCCAAAGGCAGGGCAATCTCAGTGTTCCAGCTTACTTTCTTCCCGCAGGAAGAAAGAAAAAGCAAGACCGGCAAAAAAAGCATTGGGAGAAAGGCGTATTTCAGCTGCTGCATCTTTCAAAAATAATAAAGCAGAAGCTGGCAAATGTCAAATGAATGTTTGCAAGTACCTGACAGGCTCGCACACGCATTTACTCCCTTCTGAATGTCGGTAATTACAATTATTGCATGCGCCTATCCGCTTAATGCCCGTTAAATGTGGATTTTGCCGATTATACGTGAAGGGTATCCTGGCCCGGCTCCCAGTTGCAGGGTACCAATTCCCCCGTTTGCAAGGCTTCCAGGACACGAATTACCTCGTTTACGTTTCGGCCTACATTCAGATCATTAACAGATATCCAGCGAATGATGCCCTCCGGATCCACAATAAAGGTAGCGCGGTAAGCCACTTTTTCATCCTTGTTGAGAATGCCAAGCTCTTCCGCCAGCGATTTGCTGGTATCTGCAATCATCGGAAACTGCAAATCCCTGAGATCCGGATGATCATTTCTCCAGGCCAGATGCACAAATTCCGAATCCGTGGATGCACCAAGCAATTGAGTATTTCGACTTGCAAAGGCTTCGTACTGGCGATTGAATTCGGCAATTTCAGTGGGGCAGACAAAAGTAAAATCCTTGGGCCACCAAAACATGACCATCCATTGTCCGTTTCGTATGTGTTCTTCACTGCTTATTGTATCAAATTCCTTCCCCGGTTCTCTAGAAACCGTGGCTTTCTTGCTAAATGAAGGAAATTTTTCGCCCACCTGTAAGATGCGGTTGCTTTGATTCATTTCAGAATTCATAGTCCTATTTAATTTTGCCGTAAAATTACATAGCCCGCTTTATTTTTCCCTGTAATTTGTCATTAATACATGGCTTATTCTTCTTTAATCTCATTTCCTGATTAAGGCGGCAGCTTTCAAAGTATTCTTACTTTTGCATGCATTATTTCTCATTGATCTCACATGCTTTTTAACTCATTTGAGTATTTTCTTTTTCTTCCGCTGATTGCAGTGCTATATTATCTGCTGCCCCACCGCTATCGATGGGCATTGCTCCTTCCTGCCAGTTACTTTTTCTACATGTACTGGCGACCCGAATATGGCCTGCTTCTGCTCATCTCCACGGCCATCGACTATTGGGCAGCCATATGGATGGCCAAAAAGCCCGACAAAAAGGCCAAGCGACCCTACCTATGGCTCAGTTTGATAGCCAACCTCTCACTCCTTATATCCTTCAAATATCTCGGCTTTATCAATGAAAGCATCCGGGAGATCTTTTCTGTTTTTGATTTTGGCAGCACACCCTCTCAGTTCGACATCCTCCTGCCGGTGGGCATTTCTTTCTACACTTTTCAAACACTGAGTTATACGATCGATGTTTACCGCGGGCGCAGAGCACCGGAAAAGCATTTCGGCATTTTTGCACTCTATGTGTCTTTTTTTCCTCAGCTGGTGGCCGGTCCCATCGAAAGGAGCACAACCCTCCTTCCCCAGTTTCATCGCAAGGTGCGATTCGACATCAATCGCATTTTGGATGGAAGCAAATTATTTGCTTACGGGCTTTTCAAGAAAATCATTCTGGCCGACACGCTTTCCATTTACGTGTATCAGATATTTAAAAATCCCGGGCTCTATGACAGTCCGACCCTCGTGCTGGGTGTGGCTGCATTTGGGTATCAGCTCTACCTCGACTTTTCTGCCTATACCGATATGGCCATCGGATCGGCCCGGATACTGGGCTTTGATCTGATGAGCAACTTTGAGCGCCCAACCCGCGCCAAATCCGTCAGAGAGTTTTGGAGCCGCTGGCACATCTCACTGACTACCTGGTTTTTTGATTATGTCTACAAGCCCATGGCCAAAAACTGGCGCTGGCCCTGGTATGTCAATATCATCATTGTTTTTGCCCTTATCGGTTTGTGGCACGGAGCCGGTTGGGATTTTCTGCTCTTCGGCCTGGTCAATGCAGTCGGCTATATCGTTTCGCTGTGGATTGACGAGATGAGCTTGTCCCACCGGGTTTTCGATCGCAAATGGATTAAAAAAAGCATCCAGCTCTTTCAAATAGGCTTTACCTATGTAACCCTCGGATTTTCACTGGTCTTTTTCCGGGCCAATGGCATAGGCGCAGCCTGGCAATATATTCAGGCGTTTTTTGACAATCGCTACATCCCTTTTACGGGCATTACCATTGCCAGTCTTGATGCTTTTCTCCTGCTCACCGGCTGGCCGCTTTTCCTTCTGGTTCAGTGGCAAAAAGATTTCAATTCAAAAACTCCTCTGAATGCAGTGAAGCCCTGGTGGCTTCGATGGGGCGTTTATTATTATCTGCTTTTTTATCTCATTTTCTTTGGCGGGCGATTCCTCAAAGAATTCATTTATTTCCAATTTTAACCCATGGCACGGCCCGAGTCAAATCTTAAAAACCCATACCTGAGGATCGCACTCTTTGCCGGTATTTTTTTGCTCATTCATCTGGGTATCCTCGGGGTGTTTTACAATTACGTGCAGTACCAGGCCAATCTTCGCTACCGGGTTGATAAAATGTTTAAAGCCGAAGCCGATACACTCAGCCACCTTTTCATCGGCTCGTCCCGCACCAACAAAGCCATTGAAACCGATTCCTTTCATCAGGCTTTCAAGTTCTTCGGACCCACCGAGACGGCCCCCTATCACTACTACCGGGCAAAGTACCTGCTGGAACACCACCCATGGCCCATCCGGCAGATCATTTTCCCGGCCGAATACGGGGTCCTGGCTTTCAATTCGCAGCCCCTGCAATATCTGGGCCTCTACTGGAAACGCTACATCAACTTTGCCGAGCTTGGAATGCACACCAAGCACCCCTTCTACTACATGGGCCTGGGAGTTAAGATTTCAGTTTTCCCCTACTATCAGCATCCGGCCGGCCTGCTCGTTCTGAGGGATCTGAGAAAAAACAAAGTCATATGGCGCTACTTTCAGCGCCCGAGCTGGAAAGACTACAGCCCGCTGGAACAAAACATGATCATGGCATTTGTACTGGCCCGGCATTTCACCTTTGGTAGCCTGGTCAGTCCCACGGGCATCGATTATTTCGAAATGATGACCCGCCTGTCAAACCCCGATAAGGTGCAACTGGTCTTTCTGAAATATCCTCTTCGCAAAGAATACTATGAAAATATCGAGCGTGTGGATCCCCGGGCAGCCCGCTACAACCGATGGATCGACAGCCTGGTGGAGACTACCCCCGGAGCGGTTCTGCTGGATTGTATGAAAATGTATGACGACCGACCCGAACTATTCCTTGATCCCCATCACCTGAACAAAGCCGGAAAGGCTGAATTTTCAGGATGGCTCAGTGACACGCTGGATACCTTGCTTCGTCAATTTGAGGATCATAAGCGCACTCCGGACATAAACTAAACGAGTGCCCCGCTGCGGAGTATTAATTTCTCGCGTTCGGGACCCGTAGAAATCATCGTGACCGGCACTCCGCATTCCGACTCAATAAAGCGGATAAACTTTTGCAACGCCTTGGGGCAATCGTCAATATCCTGCCACTGCTCCGATTCAGACATCCAGCCTTCAAAGTCTTTGTAAACCGGCCCGGGATTTTTGTGCTGCATGTCAAACTCCCAGTTCGAAGTCTCTTTTCCATCGATCCGGTAGCCCACGCCCGCCCGGATCTGAGCAAAATGATTGAGTACATCCACCTTGGTGAGGGCTATTTCGGTAGTGCCTGAGAGCATCACGGCATACTTCAGAGCGGCCATATCAATCCAGCCGCACCTGCGCGGACGCCCGGTGGTAGCCCCAAACTCTCCGCCAGCCCTGCGCAAGCGCTCTCCCGTTTCGTCATGCAGTTCTGTCGGAAAAGGACCGCTTCCTACGCGCGTGCAATAGGCTTTGCTGATGCCGATGACTCTTTGTATTCGTTGCGGGGCGAGGCCCAAACCTGTCAGTACTCCTGCGGTAATGGTGTTGGAAGAGGTGACATAGGGATAGGTACCGTAGTCAATGTCAAGCATGGCGCCCTGAGCCCCTTCCGCCAGGATCCGTTTCCCGGCTTTGTCCGCTTCATTTATATAGTATTCGCAGTCGCTCAGTTCAATGGTGCGAAGCAACTCAATACCCTCCCACCATTCTTCTTCCATCGACTTCAAATCAAAATCATAATCGTACAATCGAAGCAAATCAAGATGTTTCTTTTTGAGGGCTTCATACATCTGATCAAAGCGATGGGATTCGATATTTCCAGCTCTCAGTCCGTTGCGACCGGTTTTATCCATGTAGGCCGGGCCGATGCCCCGCAGGGTAGAGCCTATTTTCTTTTTTCCTTTGGCTTTTTCCGATGCTGCATCCAGCACACGATGTGTGGGCAGAATAAGATGGGCTTTTTTGGCAAGCAGAAGGCGCGAGCGTATATCCAGGCCGAGCGCTTCGAGTTCCTCGATCTCCTTCTTCAGGGTCACCGGATCAAGCACCACACCATTTCCGATTATATTGACGGCACGCTGATGAAAAATACCGGAGGGAATGGTATGGAGCACAATCTTTTGTCCGTCAATCACCAGGGTGTGGCCGGCATTCGGGCCACCCTGGAAACGCGCAATAATATCGTAGGAGGGAGTAAGTACATCCACAATCTTTCCCTTTCCCTCATCGCCCCATTGAAGGCCGAGTAATACATCAACAGCCATATTTTCAGTTTATCAGAGCGATGAAAGATAGGAGCTTGCAGATTCAACATCATCACGCATGATGAATACGGCACTGAGTTTGGTCAGTTCCAACAACTTCTTTAGTTCAGGTGACACTTTTGCCAGCACCACTTCCCCTCCGGCTTTCCTGTATTTGGTCAGAATATTTAAAAGCAGATTCAGGCCATTGCTATTGATAAATCCGGAAGATCCCATCTCAATAACCATTTTTCTCGATCCACCTTTGATTTTCTCGGTAATCGTACTGAGGATGGCCTCATTATACTGACCCGTCAGTACATTGCCTTTTACCGTGATGACATCTATTCCGTCATGTTGTTTGAATTCGTAGTCCATGCGTATCAGTTTTTATGCTCACAATCTGCCGTTCGGCAAGTGCCATACAATGTTAATGAATGATGTTGAATTTTAAAATTAAGCAAATTGCCTATAGTAGACTCTATCTCCTGCAATCTTGGGTCGCAAAACTCCAGTACACGATTGCAGTCGAGGCAAATCAGATGGTCATGTTGTCTGAATCCATATGCTTTTTCGTACTGTGCCTGGCTGCTGTCAAACTGGTGTTTGCTGACCAGATCGCATTGTAGCAGCAAATCGAGCGTATTGTACACGGTCGCCCGGCTCAGGCTGTGGCCGGCTTCCCTGAGCAGCTGATAGAGCGACTCTGCATCGAAGTGTTTGTCCAGGCGATAGATTTCTTCGAGTATGGCATAGCGCTCACTCGTTTTTCGAAGGTGGTGCTTCTCCAGATAAGCAGAAAAGATCCGTTTTACTTCTTCCAGCACCTGGTCATTTGCTGTGCTTCTCATAGTCTTTGGCCAATAAGGTTAGGCAAGCAAAAATACTTAAAAGGCGCTCACTCCTCTTCTTCTTTTATATCAAATCGGGTGATGCTGTATATCCCTTTCAGATTTTTCAGCTTATGTATAAGTTTTTCCAATTCTCCGGTGTCGTGTACATAGAGTTTGATATTCCCCTCAAATACACCATCATGAGAATCGATCGACATGGCGCGCATATTGATTTTCATCTCTCCGCTGATCACATTGGTGAGTTTATTGATGACCCCCACGTCATCCAGTCCGCGAATGGTTAATCCCGTAAGAAAAGCAATTTCTTTTTCGCGGTTCCAGCGGGTTTTTACCACACGATAGCCGTATTTACTCATCAGGTGCACGGCATTGGGGCAGTTGGTGCGGTGTATTTTGATTTCTCCGTTCAGATTGATGAAGCCGAAAACATTGTCTCCCGGTATCGGGTTGCAGCATTTGGCAAACTGATAGCTGATTTTATCCGATGACTCACCGAAGATCAGCAGTTCATCCCCTTTTTTGATGCTTTGCTGTTTTTTCCTGGGTACGGCAATTTCTTCCTTTTTCGGCAATACGAGGTGATTGGACCCCGCATCTTTCAGTTTCTTGATTTCATTCAGCGGATAACGCTTCTGCGCCACATTGAAGTAGAGGTCAATGGTATTTTCCACTCCGAAATATTGACAAAGCACTTCAAGATTCTCGTGGTTGAAGGCAAGCTTGAGCTGTTTGAACTTCCGCTCCAGTATCTCCCTTCCTTCGGAGGCCACCTTTTTTCGCTCTTCCTTAAGTGCATGCTTAATGCGGCTCCGGGCCCGGCTGGTGACTACAAAGTTGAGCCAGTCTTCCGAGGGCTTCTGCTTTCTCGAAGTGATGATCTCCACCTGATCGCCATTCGACAGTTTCTGACTGATGGGCATCAGCTTGTGATTGACTTTGGCTCCAATGCACTTGTTTCCGATGTCTGTATGGATTTCGTAAGCAAAATCAAGGGCCGTGGCACCGGAAGGCAAAATTTTCAGGTCACCGTTGGGTGTAAATACATATATCTCTTTGCTGAAAAGGTTGAGCTTAAAGTCATCCATAAAATCCAGGGCATTGGATTCCGGATTCTTCAGCAGCTCCCTGATTTTCTGCAACCAGTCGTCCAGTGCGCTTTCGCTGCTTCCTTCTTTGTATTTCCAGTGGGCGGCAAAACCTTTTTCCGCGATCTCATCCATCCTTTCGGTACGTATCTGCACCTCTACCCATCGACCCTTGGGGCCCATGACGGTGGTATGCAGCGATTCATAGCCATTGGATTTCGGAGTCGATATCCAGTCGCGCAAGCGGCCGGGGTTCGGCTGATAAAAATCCGTCACAATGGAATAGACCTTCCAACACTCGGCCTTTTCTTCCTCCGGGGGGGCATCTACTATAATCCGAATGGCAAAGAGGTCGTACACTTCTTCAAACTCCACGTTCTTCTTCTTCATCTTCTCGTAGATGGAATGGATGGACTTGGGCCGCCCCAATATCTTGTATTTCACTTTTTCGCGGTCCAGCTCTGCCACTATCGGCTTGATAAACTCATTGATATAGCGGGTGCGTTCGCGTTTTGTCTGTTGCAATTTTCTTGCGATGGACTTATAGGTTTCAGGCTCTGTGTATTTCAGAGAAAGATCTTCCAGTTCGCTTTTGATGGCGTAAAGTCCGAGACGATGAGCCAGCGGAGCATAGAGATAGAGGGTTTCGCTGGCAATCTTCAATTGCTTATTGCGCGGCATGCTGTCCATGGTGCGCATGTTGTGCAGGCGATCCGCAATCTTGATCAATATCACGCGCACATCCTTGGCCAGGGTAAGCAGCAGCTTCCTGAAGTTCTCGGCCTGAAAAGAGCTCTTCAGATCGAAAACCTGGTTGATTTTCGTGAGGCCGTCAATGATCTCGGCAACCTTTGGCCCGAAGTAGGCTTCTATGTCGTCCAGTGTGATTTCGGTATCCTCCACCGTATCATGAAGCAATGCACAAGCAATGGCCGTAGGCCCGAGACCGATCTCACCCGCCACTATTTTTGCAACATTAATGGGATGTGTGATATAGGGTTCACCCGACTTTCTGCGCATGTCTTTATGCGCTTCCGCAGCCATTTTAAAGGCTTCGCGTATCAGCTTTTTGTCTTGTCGCGAAAAATTACGATCGCATGCAAGCAGCAAACTGCGATACTCTTTCAGTATAAGTTTCCGATCCTGTTCGGTATCTATAAAATCCAGCATTTGCATTCCTTGTATCTCCCTCCTGCTCTAATTTCATGAGAAAATCAATAGCACGAAGCGCCCGTTTCAGGCAGCTTTGTTCAAAATACATTTGGGTGAAATTTTTTCTTGAAATTACGTAATTTTGCAGCCTTATTTCATAACGTGATCTGAATTAAAATAGGTCACTCGAAATCAGCTTGATCTAAAAAAAATAATTATTGGGCCGTAAGGTAGTGTTGACCGGCAATAAATATATTGCGGATGTGGCGGAACTGGTAGACGCGCTAGATTTAGGATCTAGTGCCGCAAGGCGTGTGGGTTCGAGTCCCTCCATCCGCACTGGCATGCACGATCCTGCGGCCCGATTTTTTATCTGACTGTACTAAATCATTATAAAGTGAGTGTAAAAAAAGAAGAAATTGGCAACCAGCATCTGAAACTGGAAATCGTCCTCAAAGCAGAAGACTATCAGCCCGGTGTGGAAAAATCTCTTAAAGACTATGCCCGGAAAATTGACCTGAAGGGATTTCGCAAGGGACACGTCCCAAAGGGCATCGTAAAAAAAATGTACGGCATTGAAATACTGGCCGAAGAACTCAACAAACTGGTCGGCCAACAGTTGAACGAATATCTCGAAAAGGAAAAGCTGAAAATATTGGGCGAACCATTGCCCATCCTCGACAAACAAATCAAATTTGATCCCAACAGCGATCAGTCCTATGCTTTTGAGTTTGAACTCGGACTCCAACCCGAGATCTCACTGGATTTCCTGGAGAAGAAGCCTTCGATCGTCAGACACAAGATCAAAATTGATGATGAGATGCTGAACAAGGAGATAGAACACCTCCAACGCAGATACGGAAAGATTAGCCAGGCGGATGCCGTGGAAAGCGATGAGGATGTAGTAAAGGTAAAACTCGAAGAACTGGACGAAAACGGGGAAACCAGAGAAAACGGTATCGTCAATGAACCGGCCATTGGTGTGGAAGTTTTCAAAAAGAGTGCCAAGAGCAAGCTGAAGAAGCTGAAGCGCGGGGAAAGCATGGAGATCGACCTGAAGAAAGACCTCGACAAGGACTACGATGAAGTCTTGTCGGAAATATTAAATCTGCAGGGCACCCCACCCGAGCACGATCGATTTCGTTTAACCTTATTGGAGATCAACCACACGGAGAAAGCTCCGCTGGATCAGGAATTGTTTGACAAAGTATACGGAAAGGACAACGTAAAGAGCGAAGAAGCGTTTAGAGAAAAGGTAAAAGAAGAGCTTTCAGGGGTTTTGGCCAATTACGAAGACCAGCAATTGCAGCGTGACATAGCCGACCTCGTGATGGAAAAGACCGAGTTGCAGTTCCCTGAAGATTTTCTGAAACGATGGCTCAAAAACTCCAACCCGAATTTGAGCGAAGCAGATATTGAGAATGAGTTCCCGCGATTTCTCGAAGGAATCAAATGGAACCTAATTAAAACCCATCTGCTTAAAGAGGCAGATGTGCAGATATCACAGGAAGAGCTCCTGGAACAAACGGCCCTGATGATAAAGGCCGAATATGGCCTGGGAGGAGATGATGAGCAAAGCCAGATGCTGGTGAAGCAACTGGCCGAAAAGATGCTGGAAGACAAGGAACATGTGAATCGCGTCTACGAGATGTTGGAAGAATCGAAGGTTTTTGATTTATTAAAGGATAAATTTGAAATAAAAGAGAAAGAAGTTAGCCTTGAGAAATTTAAAGACCTGAACAAGAAAAAGAAATAGAAATATGAAAGACTTTGGAAAAGAATTCAGAGAATATGCGGTAAAAGGAAGGGGCATGAGCAGCATGCATCTGGACAAATACATTACCTCAACCATTACGAATTTCACACCCTACATCATTGAAGAGCGGCAGCTGAATGTGCAGGCATTGGATGTTTTTTCGCGCCTCATGATGGATCGCATTATTTTTCTGGGCAACCCCATTGACGATTACATTGCAAATGTGGTGCAGGCCCAAATGCTTTTCCTCGAGTCGGCCGACCCGAAGCGCGATATCATGATGTATATCAACAGTCCGGGCGGAGTCGTCTATGCAGGATTGGGTATCTACGATACCATGACTTATATCGGCCCGGATGTAGCCACCATCTGCACAGGAATGGCCGCTTCGATGGCTGCCGTACTGCTGGCAGCCGGAACCGCAGGCAAACGCTCGGCCCTGCCGCACAGCCGGGTGATGATACATCAACCGCTGGGCGGAGCACAGGGACAAGCCAAAGACATTGAGATCACCTTCAAGGAAATTCAAAAGATCAAGCAAGACCTGTATGAAATTCTGGCAAAACATACCGGTCAGAAATATAAACGAATTGAAGAAGATGCCGATCGTGACTTCTGGATGCGCGCCAGCGAAGCCAAAGACTACGGCATGATTGACGAAGTACTGGAAAGAAAACCAAAAGCAGATTAATTCGTAGGAGAATTGTATAGATGAAAAAGAAACCGGAACAGCACTGCAGTTTTTGCGGCAAAAAGAAAGATGAAGTCATGATCCTCATTGCGGGGATCGAGGGATTTATCTGCGAAAATTGTGTAAATCAAGCGCAGATCATACTGGAAGAAGAGTTGGGCAAGCTGGACAAAAACCAGCCTGAAATCAACCTGAAAGGAATTACCCCGAAAGAGATCAAATCCTTCCTGGATCAGTATGTCATAGGCCAGGACGATGCAAAGAAAGTATTGTCTGTAGCCGTTTACAACCACTATAAGCGCCTCAACCAGAAATCGGAAGACGATGTGGAGATCGAAAAGTCCAACATCCTGATGGTGGGCCCCACGGGTACAGGCAAGACCCTGCTGGCAAAAACCATCGCCCGCTTTCTGAAAGTCCCCTTCACCATCGTGGATGCAACCGTATTTACGGAAGCCGGATATGTGGGTGAAGATGTGGAGTCCATTCTGGCTCGGCTGTTGCAGGCAAGCAATTACGATGTAAAAGCTGCCGAGCGCGGCATCGTTTACATTGATGAGATTGACAAAATTGCCCGCAAAAGCGACAATCCGTCCATCACACGCGATGTATCGGGCGAAGGAGTACAGCAGTCGCTCCTGAAAATGCTGGAAGGAACCGATGTGCAGGTGCCGCCACAGGGCGGGCGCAAGCACCCCGAGCAAAAAATGATTACCGTCAATACCAAAGACATCCTTTTTGTCTGCGGAGGTGCTTTTGACGGAATAGACAAGATCATTTCAAGAAGAACCGAACGACAGATAATCGGCTATAAAAATCAGGAAACACACCCGGCAGCCCATGCCTCAGAGGAAAATATACTGCAGTTTGTCACGCCACAGGACATCAAGCACTATGGCCTGATTCCCGAATTGGTAGGACGGCTCCCCTTGCTCACCTACCTCGATCCGCTCGATAAAGATATCCTCCGGGCCATCCTTACCGAGCCCCGCAATGCGCTGGTAAAACAATACAAGAAGCTGATGGAATATGAAGGCATTGAGCTGATTCTGGATGATGAAGCACTGGACTTCATTGTAGAAAAAGCCATTGAATTTCGACTCGGGGCCCGGGGCCTGCGATCGATCTGCGAAGCCATCATGATGGATGCCATGTTCGAAATCCCATCACAGAAAAACCAGAAATCCCTGCATATCACACGCGAATATGCCGAAGGAAAGATGAGCAAATCGAAGTTGAAAAAACTGCGTGCTGCCTGATTTTAAGGACGCGTATAGGCTTCCATATGCCGGGCAAAATATTTGGCCAGAATATCAAATTCCAGGTTGACTTCGTCCCCTGTTTTCAGTTGTCCGAGCGTAGTGTGTTCCCATGTATAAGGTATTACCGTCACCCGGAAACGCTCATCGCCCGGCTCGATCACCGTCAGGCTTACTCCGTTAATCGTAATGCTTCCTTTGTCAACCAGCATATTCCGGTAGCGGACAGGAAAGGCAAACTCCATTAAAACAGAGCCCTCGCGATCAGTAATTTCCTTGCAAATACCCAGTGCATCTACATGCCCCTGCACGATGTGCCCATCGAGGCGAGCGTTGACCCGCAGCGATCGTTCAAGGTTCACCCGGTCACCGGCCCGGAGCTTCCCCAAGCGAGTCCGTTGCAGGGTCTCTTCCACTACATCCACACAATGAATATTGCCTTCAACTTGCGTAACCGTCAGGCAAACGCCCTCATGTGCCACACTTTGATCCACTTTCAGCGCATGGCTGATTTCCGATTCGATGGCAAGGCTCAGGTTTCCCCCTTTCCGGGCGGCTTCTGCTATTCGTCCGCATGTTTCAATGATCCCTGTAAACATGATTGATTTCCGCTTATCTGATAATCTGAATATAACCGCTCAATGGTTTGCTCACTTTCACAACACCTGCCACACGCGATTCATACACTTCACAAACATAGTGATAGGTTCCCTCTTCCACTTCCTTGCCGTTTTTCATATTTCGCCCGTCCCAGTTGATCATCGGATCGCTCGTTTCAAATACCAAAACGCCCCAGCGGTTGAAAATGCGGATATTGATATGATCGATAAAGAAGTAAGGAAGTATCGGGGTAAACAGGTCGTTGTCGCCATCGCCATTCGGAGTGAACGTATTTGGCAGGCGATAAAGCGGACAATTGTCGAGGCAGACCTTTGCAGAACGCGATGATTCATTGCCAAAAGTGTCATAAGCCGTCACCACATAACATCCGGCCAGCGCCTGAAGGTCGGCATGATCATAGGCATGCACATCGGGGTCGGGTATCTCCAGGATCATCTTCAGGGTATCCTGTTCCGAAGCTGCGAAGTAGATTCGATAGCCCTCAAGATCAAAATCACCGCAAACCGTGCGCGGATCGGTCCATTGCAGATGATTCACGAGGTTCTCGGGATCAGGCAGCGAGCCATCATCACAACTGTTGCTTACACTCAGCTTCGGGGCACAGGGAGGCACCGTATCTCTCGGAATGTCGCAAATAATCTGACTGTTGTTGATTAGGGTATCCGGCAGACGTGCATTGTAGTAGCTGCCATATGATCGCACGAAGTAGCAATATTGGAGCAAATTGCTCAGACCGGCATCCACAAATTCTTTTGAGGTAGTCGACCCATACAGCTCATAGCTGCTGCTGTCGGGGTGCAGGCGATAGACCTCATAATAAAAGTTATTCCACGGAACCTGTTCGTCCCACTGCAGATAGATTTGTTTGTTGCTGGCCGTGGTCTTCAGGAATACCGATGAAGCTCCTTCCGCCTCTCCCACTTCATATTCACCGTTTGCAGGGTCGGTCGCATAAAAACGAATCGAATAACTGTGTGCAAGACCCCTGGTATTTATATTCTGATGGAGGAAACTGTCGGGATGCAAAGCACTGAAAGAATTAAACGAGTAGGTATTGAGAAGGACCGTGCCGCTGCCCGTACTCAGGCCCTCATGGGCAAAAAGCTCGTATCTGTAGGGTCCCGGATTTTTGAAGGTATCCAGTGCCTCTTCATCCGGAGGATACCACCTGACCATGATATTGCCGAGCGAAGGATCGGTAGAACGCACATCGACATTCGTAATGACCGGCACATCCGATTTGAGCTGGGCACATGCCGCATTGGAAGGCTGACTTGCCACCTGGTTGTAAAAGAACTCGCTGTTGGGCACCTGCTCTGCAAATTCAGCCTGCACCCGGTAAGAATACACCACACCCACCTTGGCCGTTTTGTCATAGTAGTGATATCCTTTGAAGGGTTTGGCTTTGGATATGCGCTGATAGCCCCGCTGTGCAAGCCGGGCCGGTGCGCATTCTGTAATATCCGTTGAATCGCAGCCGCGTTTTCGCCAGACTGTAAACCCGATAAAGTTCTCAAAAGCACCTCCATCGCAGGCATAGAGGCTGTCCCATCTCACTTCAATCCGTTTATTGGGTTGGTCAATGCGGGCTTCCAGGTTTTTAGGTGCCGGCCCCACTATTTCGATCAGCCAGGTCTCTGCATCGCTATAGTTGGATTGCAGATTGTTGACCTTATAATCATCCCGTGCCGTAAAAACCGTTATGTACTTTGACCTCCGAATATGCGAGCAATTTGTCTGCCAGTTGAATATGCCCGTTGCCGGTGAAAAACGGGGCGCATCGCTCACCCAGGTGGCCGGACTGCTTTTCACGGCAAAGGGGCCTCCGACAGCCGTAAATTCCTGTATTCTGTCGCCCGGATCATTGGCAAAGACGCTCTGTCGAATTTCTTCACCCGCTATGGCACAACGATCATCCAGGTGACTCACTTCCGGAGGCAGATTGCTCGAATCGCCAACCCATATCTGCATATCGCGGATGATGCTTCCCAGATACAGTCCATCCCGGAACTCACGTATCAAAATCGCAATATTGTAGGTTCCTTTCTGATGGGGCACATCCCATGTGATCTCGCCCGTAAAGCGGTCGAGCTTAAATACATTGGGATAGGGCACGCCCGCATTTGTAAAGAGCGGATCGTCCGGAAGTCCCAGATAGGGAACCGGCAGGCCCTGGTCCTGAAGCGGAGTAATCAGGGTAAAAACCATGCTGTCGCCATCCGGATCGTAGGCTCCGGGATTGTGACGAAAGGGATGATACTGAGCGGCAAAGACAATGGGATGTTCCAGCAGAATAGGCGAACTGTTGAATCCGAAAAACTGAGGGTCGACAATGCGCAGGGTATCCTCAATGTAAAAAGGCACTTCTACCGAAGCACTGATATTTTTAATTCCGGCCACGCGGTTGGGGTCAAACATCGCCAGGCGATAGCATCCCGGCCCCGGAAAAGTATATGAATCAAGGCG
>WFPF01000018.1 GCA_015487695.1 Chitinophagales bacterium | reverse complement strand
TCCAGGAAACCCAAAGGGAGACACCCCAACTCAACAGATGAAAAAATCATTAACAGCATACTTCAATTGAAGGAAAAACATAGGCTATGGGGTGCAAAGAAAATAAGAGTATTATTGTTTAACGATTTTTCTCAAGAACTCATCCCTTCAGTAGTTACGATTCATAGTATTTTAAAAAAGAATGGGTTGGTTTGTCCTCAAAAGCGGATGAGAAGAGTGAAACCGGTATATCCAATTTTTGACCCCGAAGAGTGCAATGAAGTGTGGAGTGCTGATTATAAGGGAAAGTTTTTAATGGGCAATAAGGTCTATTGTCACCCACTAACTATTGCGGACTCTAAAAGTCGATTTTTATTTACTGCAAAAGGGCACTATAAAGAAACCTTAAAGGCTGCTAAGGCGGAGTTTACAATGGTTTTCAGGAAGTTTGGTATTCCCAAACAGATTCACACTGACAATGGAAGTCCTTTTGGTTCTGTACGATCCATTCAGAGATTTACACAACTATCCTACTGGTTTATTGAATTGGGTATTATGCCTGTGTTCTCTGATCCGGCACACCCGGAGCAGAACGGACGACATGAACGTATGCATCGTGATTTAAAGGCTGCTTGTGCCAAACCATCCGCTCATAATTTAAAGACGCAACAAAGGCGATTAAACCACTTTGTTAAGGAGTATAATCATATCAGGCCTCATGAAGCTTTAGACATGAAAACTCCTGCTATGGTTCATGATTTTTCCACAAGACCATTTCCCTTGAAAATATCCAATTACGATTACCCGGCAGATTATAAAGTACTTAAAATGACACAAAACGGAGCCATAAGATGGAAGTCTTATTATTGGGTCTATATTACTGCTGCTTTAAAAGGCAAATATCTTGGAATAGAAGAATTAGGAAATGGAATTTGGAGAGTATTTTATAGAAACGTATTTTTAGGATACTTTAATGAGAAACAATTAAGAAATAAAGAATCATCAACAAGGATAGAAACAAACTTGGTGTAAACCCTAATCTTTAACTTGTGTAAAGGATGTATCTTAACGAACATGTAAAACAGACAAGAATGACAATAGACAACATTGAAAAATCGCTGCAACACGCAACACAAATTGGTTTCCACTCGACTGATAACTACGAGAAAGAGCCGCCAGCCATTTTGCTTGGCTTTGATAACCCACAAGAAGGTGTATCAGGATACGATCAATTGATAGACAAATTTCAAAACAACGAAACGACATTGATAATTTTCAAAGACCGTACTTCAAACACAATGGACATTTCGATAGTAAGTAAGGTAACCGGAGACGCAATCAATATCAAGCAGTTAAAATATTTAACCGAAAACCTTAACAATTTTATCAAAAAAGAACCGAAAGACAGACGATTCATTCTTCTCATAGGATATAATCCAGCGATCGATACTCACATAGTAGCTACGAGAGAACCTTTTTCTCCTATGGTAATCGACAAATACGAAGTATCTGATAAACATTAAAATAAAATAACCATGAACCCAAAACTTAAAGACTACAGCGACAGAGAATTACTAGAGTTAATTATCTCTAATCAGGTTAATCTCGCACAGAGACTTTTCCGTATGAATGCCTTCTTTCTTCAGCACTATGGTAAAGATTACATCGAAAAAATTAAACACAAGGAGCCGACTTTTACAAAATTGATGTCGGAGAATGACGACCTAATAAGGCAAATTAGAGCGGCAAAAGACAAAGAATAAATTAAATCTAAATATATGAAATATTTTACAGCGACATTATTGATTGCGTTTCTGACATCATGTGGTGTACAGCAAAATTTAAGCGTTTCCTATAAAATTAAGCCTAGGAATGACAAAAGCTGAAGTTGAAACCATTATGGGGCCTGCTGTCAAAAGCGATTTCAAGCAAAATTTTGAAGAATGGCATTATTGCAAGACAGGAATGAATTCTGACGAATTTTTAGCTTTATTTTTTTACGAAGGTAAATTGGTCGAAAAGCTAAACTATACCGTGACTTTGGCTGACACTAGAGGTGCTACAGGTTCTTGTTCGAAATTCATTAAAATGGTGAATTATCCGGAACCAGACAAAGTTGTAGAACTTAGAATGAGATAAGAAAACACTGTGCCCAACAATGTATCCTATGTAAAGCCCTCCCTTCTCTTCAAAAATAAAGAGTAATATTAATTGAATACTCCACTAAGCCGCCATAATATAAAATTTTAGATCACCGGCCCGGCATCCTATATATGATTCGCAGCTTCCGGCTGCGATCACCGCGCTACCTAATCTGGAGAAAGGAATCAGAAACCCGCTCACTTGCTAAAAAGATGTGATGCAGCTACGGATATGATTCGAAACACGATTCTCTGCTACTTTCCCTGCCCGGGTATTTCAGAACTCCCGGCAAGTTTAATTCCGGCCCCTAAATTCTCAGGTTTCTAAAAAAATAGGTGGAGAGGATAGTATTCGATTGATCCCAAATAAATCTGAAATCGTATATCGTTGTTCCTTGTTCGATGTTCATCCCGTTCTTTGTTCTGAAATCAAGAACCAGACATTTCGCTGATGGGCTTTTCAGTTATTGAATATCGAACACTGATTAACGAACGCTGATTTTAGAAGTGGAATTTAGATTGAAGAACTTTGATAATCGAGAAAAGGATGCTCCCTTTCGCAGATCCCGACAAAACACTGTCCTGACTGAGCGAAGCGAGCGTCAGGGTTGAACGAAGTGAACATCGGGACGACAGGCTCAGGATGCACCTTTAATCTTATGGAATAGCACCCTAATTTTACCGTTCATGAATAAACTATCCGCACTGCTTCTCATTTTTATTTTTCTGAGCGCCTGCCAGAGCGAGCGCAGGGCCTATCGCCTGGCACTGAGGGATGCGCGCAAAGCCGAAGCCGGAGAAATCCGGGGAGACCTGCTCACACTCACTGCCGATGACCCCCGGGTCGATTGCATCCTGAAAGAGGGAAAACCCTACCCTTCTATGGTCAGCTGGGTGATCGACAGCAGTGTGGTCTATCGCGACAGCAGCGGCCGCTGGCGGGCGGCTGAAGATATCTGGGTGACGGCCGAGCCCGAGCTCCTGCTCCGCTGCAGTACTCCGGCAGGTACTCCGCTTCGCAAAAAGCTGGCCTACCTCCTCGGTTTGCCCCCCGGCTATCCGGGCCATCTCATCCTGCGCTTCCGGGTGCCGGCCGATTCGGTATTCCGGCCCTGCCCCGACCCCGAAACGGACGACAAGCGCTGTGAGCTGCAATACCCCGAAAAAATAACGGCCCGCCACCGCAAGTGGATGGAAAAGACGATGCGGCTTTCCTACGACTCGCCCCGGCTCTATGAGCGCTTTCCGTGGACGCGTCTGGGATATACCTACAACTGGGACCCCGCGGCCCCCGATGAAAAGGGACTGAGCGAATTCGTGGTGAGAAAAGGCAGCCCGCTCGACAGCCTTCGCTTTATGCGTCCTTCAGACTATTGCCGTCCGCATCCCTGATTTCTATTAATTTTAAGTCATGGATTCTTACTCTATGCACCTCCTTCCGCTCACCTGGCTGCTCACCGGTGCCATTCTCGTTCTTACAGCCGCTTTGCTGCGCTACCATCCACCACGAAATATAAACTGGCTCTACGGATACCGTACACCCCGTTCGATGCGCAGTCGCGAGGCCTGGGACTTTGCCCAGCAGCAGAGTGCCCGCCTGATGGGCCGCAGCGGAGCCATGCTTTTTCTGGCGGGTGCCGCATCGCTCTTTCTTCCTCCCTTCGGAATCTGGACCGAACTGCTCATTGCCCTGGGCGGAGTATTCTGGGCACTCTTCAGACCCATCCTGCGAATTGAAAAAATGCTCAAAGAGCGGGAAGAAAAGGAAAAAAAGAAAAAGGAGGAAGGAAAAGAAGAACTGATCAAATAATGAGCACACCCATCTTGCCGGTATAAGGGATGGCCGTCATGTTGCGGTCGCGCACACTGCCCTCTACAAAAACATATTTTCGATCATACATTTTCCCTGCCTGCCAATAGCTGAGCCAAAATTCGTTGGCGATATCAAAAAGCTCGTCCATAATGGGCTCAACCCTGACAGCCGATGCGGCCGGTACGCGCTCTATCAACTTGCGCAAAGTGGCGGTCTTCACCGCGGCCCCGTCTATCTCTCCGTAGCCTCGGGAGTTGACAATCACCATCTCGAGGTCTTTCTCGCTGCGGTTTACGAGGTAGACATACCACTCCTGCGCCTCACCTTCGCCCCTTTCGAGGACTATGGCCATGCCCACATCTTTCACTTTCGGAAAGTCAATATCTTCTTTCATGCTCTTTTTTAAGCTTCAATCAAACGGCATTAAGCTTCAATCAAACGGCAGGAAAATAGTTTCCCAAAATTTACCATTAATTCTTTTTTCACTTCTTGCATATCTACCGGGTGGCCCAATTCTTTTTGCATGGAAGTCACTGCCTTATCGGTGATGCCGCAAGGAATGATGTAGTCAAAATAATGCAAATCCGTATTGACATTCAGTGCCCATCCGTGCATGGTGACCCAGCGGCTGCTGCGCACCCCCATGGCACATATTTTCCGGGCCCGTGAAGGGTCTTCCGGATCGAGCCACACCCCGGTAGCTCCCGGCAAGCGTCCCGCCTTCAAACCAAAATATTCCAGGGTCAGGATAACGATCTCTTCGAGTGTCCGCATATACTTGCTGATATCTTTGAAAAAATGATCGAGATTGAGAATGGGATAGCCCACCACTTGTCCGGGTCCGTGAAAGGTGATATCACCGCCCCGGTTGGTCTGAAAATATTCAATTCCAAGTTCCTGCAGCCGTGCTTCATCCACCAGCAAATTACTTAAGTGACCGCTTTTACCCAACGTATAAACGGGCGGATGCTCACAAAAAAGCAGATAATCCCGGTTATTTCGAAGCGCTTCCGGATGATATTTGTTATGGCGCTTGATGGCCACTATCTCTTTAAAAAGGCGCGACTGCTTTTTCAACGCCTCTTGATAAGGTATGAATCCGAGATCCTGAAAATCTACTCTTTTCATCTTATTGCTTTGAATGGTAGCGATTTGAGGTGGCTCCCGCTATTGCTTTTTGCCCAACTCCCCCTTCAGGAAATCAATCACGCGAACCTCTACCGGGTCTACTCCGTGCAGACCGGCCAGGTAAAAGGACATCCAGTCGGTGAGGTGGATGAGATAGAGTGCACGTTGAACAAGACGCTCTCCTTTGGACCAAAGCTCCCGCACATGGGGCGTATAGCGGCCCACAATCTCTTTGTTCAGCTCAATGCGCTGGCGGTTTCGCTCATAGTCGTCATCGTTGCGGAGAAAAAGCACGGCCAGGTTTTCATTTTCATCGCGCCAGCCTACCAGTTCGTTGTGGTTCATCTCCGGAATCACATGGTGCCAGCAAAGCATCTTGGCATTCTCGTTGATCTGCTGACGCACCCTGACGGCCACACTTGCCATCTGATCGCAAACGTAAAGCACCGGCATGCGACCGTGAAAGAAGTCTGCCAGCTCGCGTGCATCCGTGCGAATTTCATTTTCCAGGCGGTCCAGTTGATCCGCAGCCAGCGCAATATCGCGAATGGCGCGGTCGCTGCTGAAGCCGAGGCGATGCAAAATGTAAAGCTGCTGCACCAGGCTGTAGCCGAGGCAGGCACGAGGTGGAAGCCCGCCCGGCACCTGTATGAAGTCGTAGTTCATTTCCCGGGCGCGCTCCAGCACTTTTCCGTTGGATGAAACACAAAGAATCCACGCCCCGGCCTTTTCGGCCAGTGCCAAAGCGTTCAGGGTCTCTTCCGTATTGCCCGAATAACTCGAAACTATCAGCAGGGTATGCGCATCGACATAAGACGGGATGAAATAACCCTTGTTCACCTCCATGGGTATCTTCAATTCATCGGCAAGAAACTCCGAAGCGAGGTTTCCGCCAATTCCCGAACCACCGAGGCCGGTGACCACTATGTTTCTGATTTCACGATCGGGGCTGCGCAGAGAAGCGGCACTGCCGATTTGCAGGGCTTCGCGAAGCTGTTCGCTGAAACCCGCAATCAATTCATCCATTTTCATCTCTTCCATTTTTTTGCAAAGTAAACGAAAATAGCCTTGGCAGTATACAATTTGCACTTCGCTGTGCAAACAATTAAGCGGGCAATATGGCTCTTTTTATATACCGTTTAGTATTTTGTGAAAAATCACGGAAAGAAATCACAAAAAGATGGGAAAAGCAGAAAGAACCAGACGTTTTATTATTGAAAAAAGCGCTGTGCTTTTCAATAAAAAAGGATATGCGGGCACTTCACTGAGCGACATGACCGGGGCCACGGGACTGACGAAAGGCAGTATTTACGGAAATTTCGAAAACAAAGACGAGGTGGCACTCGAAGCCTTTGATTATAACTTCGAGAAGTTTCGATCGGGCATACGGGAAATGATGAAAAGCGAAAAAGGCAGCCTGCAAAAACTGATGTGCTATCCGCGCTACTACGAGGAAAAGCTGGAAGAGATTGTGGAGAACGGAGGATGCCCCATACTGAATACGGGCATCGAAGCGGATGACACGCACGAAGCGCTGCATCAAAAAGCGAGTGAAGCCATCTCGAACTGGAAAAAAAGCATCGTAAGTATTATCGATATCGGGAAATTCAAAGGGGAAATACAGAGCAACATCGATTCATCCGCGGCTGCCGAACTCATTATCTCGCTCATTGAAGGAGGTCTCTTCCTCAGCAAAGTTTCGGGACAAGCCTCCTATTTGCGCAACAGCCTCGACCGCATCAAGCTTCTCATTCTGACAGAACTGGCACCATGAGACTCCGCATAATCGTTCTATTCGCTTTTTTCCCGCTGTCTTGCCATGCTTTGTTTTCCCAGGAGCTGCTCATTGTCTGCCCCGACACGCTGGAAACGGAACTCGAAGAATATGCGGCCCTCCGCAGGCAATCGGGCCTTCATGTCCGCCTGAGCCCGCTCGTGAGCAGCCGGCCCACGGGCAGCCACGATATTCTTCAGTTGATACGCAGGGCCAATGACACTCTGGCCATCGACTATGTATTGCTGGCCGGGCCTCCGGCTGCCCTTCCGCCTTTTCGCAATGAGCTGGGAAGCCAAAGCGACTATCCCTACACCCTGCCCGACCGCCTCGGGCCCCGCCTGGCAGTGGGGCGCCTTCCGGCAATGAACCGCAGGCATATCCGGCAATACGGCCGGCAGCTCAGCAAAGGAAAGCATGGGACAGACGTGCTTATTCTTCCCTCCGCCCACGACAGGAGCCGGGCGGCAGAATATCAGCGATCCTTATCAGAGCGGGGCATATCTGCGGCCATTCTTGACGAGGCACCCGTGGAAGGCAGCAATTGCAGCCTTTTTATCTATATCGGGCAGGGCAGCAGCCGGGCCTGGCTCGATGCCGGCATCAACACGGAAACGGCTGCTTCCCTTTTCAGGATATCGCCAGGCGTCATTCTGAGCATTGCCTGCTCGACCGCCAGCGTTATCGAATCAGAATCTCTCGCCATGAAGCTCTTATTTGGCGGCCACGGCACGCTCAACCTCATCGGATGCACGGGCAACTGCCTGCAGGGCGAAAGTGCCCGCCTGGGAACATTCATCGTAGCACAGTGGGAAGCGGGGCGATCTGTCGGAGAAATGCTGAAAGCGGCTGAACGCAATTATCTGCAGTCGGGCGCAGGGGACGAAAAAACCCGTCACACCCTGGGCGAATTCATCCTCTGGGGCGATCCTTCGCTCGTTCCGGTCACCGAAAACGGCAATCATGGGCAGCGGGAATAAACTCGGTAAGGAAGGAGAAGCCCTTGCCGCAGCCTTTCTCGGCAAAAAAGGGTACGAAATTCTCGAACGCAACTGGCGCAGCGGCCACAGCGAGATAGATCTGATCGCCCGCCAAGGCGATCTCATCGTTTTTGTGGAAGTAAAAACACGAAAAAATGCAAATTACGGATATCCCGAAGAGCGCGTGGATGCTGCCAAGCAGAAATTTCTCGCCCGCGGAGCCAGGGACTATCTGGAAAAAAATAAACTTGACAATGAAATTCGTTTTGACATTATTTCCATTATAAAAGCTGCAGGGCGAGTGCCAGAGATTTATCATATTCCGGATGCATTCTTCCCAAAAAACGCTTAAGGGTTTGAAGTGCGGGCTCAATCTATTTACTTTGCAGCCGAATTAACAGCTAAGCTCAATACCAGTATGTCAAAAAATCTCCTGATCGTAGAATCACCGGCCAAAGCAAAAACCATAGAGAAATTTCTGGGAAAAGATTACAAGGTTGTGTCCAGCTACGGGCACATCCGCGATCTGCCCTCAGGGAAAACCGCTGTGGATGTAGAAAAAGATTTTGAGCCCGAATATGTAGTGCCGGATGACAAGAAGGAACTGGTAAAGCAACTGAAGAAGGAGGCCGAAAAGGCCGGTGAAGTGTGGCTCGCCACAGATGAAGACCGCGAAGGGGAAGCCATCTCATGGCACCTTTGCGAAGTGCTGGGTCTCGATCCGGAAAAGACGAAACGCATCGTCTTTCATGAAATCACGAAAAATGCCATTGAGAAAGCCCTTGAGAATCCGCGCTTTATTGACAAGAATCTGGTCATGGCACAGCAGGCACGCAGAATTCTCGACCGCCTCGTGGGTTTTGAGATGTCGCCCCTGCTCTGGCGCAAGATGAGCATGAAAGGGGCCCTCTCTGCCGGGAGGGTACAGTCTGTGGCCGTCCGCCTGATCGTTGAGCGCGAGCGCGAGATCATGGATTTTGTGCCCGTCTCTTCATTCAAAGTCAGTGCCTTGTTCAGTGTGAAGGGCAAAGACGGCAAGGAATACAAATTAAAAGCGACCCTCAACCATCGCTTCCAAACCCTCGAAGAAGCAGAAGCTTTTGTAGCCGCATGCAAAGAAGCCGGATTCCGCATTGCCGACATCAAAGTGAAGCCGGCCAAAAAATCACCGGCCCCTCCGTTTACCACTTCGACCCTGCAACAAGAGGCCAGCCGCAAGCTGGGCTACAGCGTGGCCAAGACCATGATGATTGCCCAGCGCCTGTACGAAAGCGGTAAAATCACATACATGCGTACCGATTCACTAAATCTTTCGGAAACGGCCATAGAAAAAGTCGCGGAAGTGATCAGCAAAGAATTTGGTACGGAATATTCCAAACCGAGGCACTATAAAACCAAGAAAGCCGGTGCGCAGGAAGCCCACGAGGCCATACGCCCTACTTTCCCCGAAAACCGACAGGTGGAAGGAAGCAACGATGAAATGCGGCTTTACGACCTGATCTGGAAACGTACCATTGCCTCGCAGATGGCCGATGCCCAACTGGAGCGTACGACCATCACCATTGATATACAAAATGCCGGTTTCAAAAGCAACATTCCCTATCATTTCGATGCCAAAGGAGAAGTCATCAAGTTTGACGGTTTTCTGAAGGTATACTTTGAGTCGAAAGATGAAGAAGTGGAAGAGGAAGACCTGAGCATATTGCCACCTGTGGAAAAGGGTCAGGAACTGAAGCGCGAACAGATAGAAGCCCGCGAGCGATTTACGAAGCACCCTCCGCGCTACACGGAAGCCAGCCTGGTAAAGAAACTGGAAGAACTCGGCATCGGGCGACCTTCCACCTATGCCCCGACCATCAGCACCATTCAAAAACGGGGATATGTCGAGAAGATCAGTACCGAAGGCACTCCGCGCAAGTTCTGGGTGATCAGGCTGAGCAACGGAGCCCTGGAAAAACATCAGGAAACCGAAATTACGGGTGCCGAAAAGAACAAGCTGTTCCCGACCGATCTCGGCATGATCGTCACGGACTTTCTGAAGGAATACTTCAAGAATGTGATGGACTACAGTTTTACGGCAAGCGTAGAGAAAGAGTTTGACGAGATTGCCTATGGAAAAAAAGAATGGCGCAAAATGCTCGAAGCATTTTACAATCCCTTTCACAAAGCCGTGGAAGATACGATGGAAAATGCCAGCCGCGTAACGGGCGAACGGCTGCTGGGAGAAGATCCTGCGAGCGGCAAGCCCGTCTATGCTAAAATGGGGAAATACGGCCCCATGATTCAGATCGGCAGCACCGACTCCGAAGAGAAGCCGAAATTTGCGAAGATGCGCCCCGACCAGAAAATTCCGACCGTGAGTCTGGAAGAGGCCATGGAGCTTTTCAAGTTGCCACGCACGATAGGAAGCTTTGAAGATGAAGAAATAGTAGCGGCCGAAGGACGCTTTGGACCCTATCTGCGGCACAAAGGCAAGTTTTATTCGCTCAAGGACATCCACCCCCTCGACATCAACCTGGAGCAGGCCATCGAGGTGATCAAAGCCAAGCGGGAAGCCGACAAGCAAAAAACCATTCGCATCTTTGAAGAAGACGACATCCAGATACTGAATGGCCGCTATGGCCCTTACATCAAGCACAAGGGCAAAAACTTCAAAATACCGAAAGACATCAATCCGACCGAAATCACGCTTGAAAAAGCGAAGGACCTGATTGAAAATGCACCTCCTCCGCGCAAAAGAGGAAAAAGAACGGCCGGCCGAAAGAAATAAGAGGACCGCTTCTTCCTATCTTTATAAAAAGTCACGAAAATGATCTCCGAAGCCGAGTTTGAGGCATTGATATCGCTATTGGATGATCCCGACCGGGAGGTGCACCGTCATGTTTTCAACAAACTGACCTCGCTGGGCAGCCCGGTATTGCCACGGCTCTACGAAGCCTGGGAAAAGAACCGAATTGCCGGTCTACAGAATAAACTGGAAGAAATCATTCATGATATTCAGCTGAACGATACGCTGAAGGAATTCGAAAGCTGGACCCAAGAAGAGCATCCCGACATCCTTGAAGGCCTGCTGATCATCTCTAAAATGAAATATCCGGGCTACAATGAACATTTTATAAATAATGAACTCAATCGCATCCGGAGGGCCGTATGGCTGGCCATGGGCCAGTATGTGAGCAGCATCGAGCAGATCAACATCTTCAACCATGTCTTCTTCAGGGACCTGGGATTCCGGAGCGAAGACAGTGCACTCTCCGACCCGCGGAGTTATTTTATGAGCCGCGTGATCGAACAGCGAAAAGGCAATCCCATCAGCATTGCCATTCTCTATCAGAGCATCGCCCTTTCACTGCGAATACCGGTTTACGGCATCGAATTGCCCAGTGTCTATTGCCTGGCTTATCTGAAAAGCGAAAAGGACGAAGCGCAATTTAAAGCCGGTGTCCCCGGATCGGATGTGATCTTTTACATCAATCCGATGAACAATGGCCTCATTTTCAGCAGGGAGGAGATTCGCAAATACCTTCAGTCTATCGAAACGGAAGCGCTCCCGGGCTATTTCAGTCCGGTGAGTCCTTTGCAAAGCATGGCCCTGCTGCTCAGCACCCTGCAAAAAGTCTATCTCAAAAAAGGATTGGAAAAGAAAGCCGAAGAACTGGCGCGCTTTACGCGGTATCTGGGTTAAAGAATTTCGAGTACTCTCTCCGGTGGGCGGGCCACCACGGCTTTTCCGTTTTCTTCATTCACAAGAATCGCACGTTCCATCAGCTTGGGATACTCAATCATGGCTTCGATCCATTCTTCATCGCTGAGTTTTTTCCCTTTGAACTTCTCTTTGAAAATACTCTCCTTCTTTCTCACGAGCTCTTCTGCTCGTATTCCAAGCAGGGCGATAAGCTCCCGCAGTTCGTCCTTGCTCAGGGGTTCTTTCATGTAGTTGATCACTTCAAAGGGTTTTCCGCTCTCTTCCAGCAGTTTGAGAGCTGCCCGGCTCTTGCCGCACCTCGGGTTGTGGTAAATCCTGATCATCTTCTTATTTCTGTTTATTATGATAAAAAAGCGCTACCCGTAAAAATAGCGCTTTGCCTTTCTTTCTCCTCAAACATCCATATCTGCCCTTTCCGGACTTATTCATTTTCCGTCTTCACGGCTTCTTCCGGCTGCGTCCCGTTTTCTCCTTCAGCCTGCACTTCCTCATTCACTGCGGCACTGCTGTCGGCATGTATTTCTACCGGAGCCGCAGCGACATAGGAGACGAGCCACGAGCCGTCCGGCATCTCAATCAGGCGCAGTGACTGCAGCTCACCGGCTATCACCACCATGGCCTCGGCCGTGCTGTCGCCCTGGCTCACCGATTCAACGGTAAACTCAGCGCCCAGTGGCATTTCTTCGGCAGCAGCCATCTTGTCCAGCACCGGGCCGCTCTCTTTGGTGGCCAAAGCCTTGGCGCCTTCCACATCGCCTTCTGTCATTCGTTGCATGAATTCCGTAGCCGTCTCTTTGGCATTTTTCTTCGTTGCTGTCTTCTGCTTGCCGCAGGATGCCACGGCAAAAGTCAGCAGAAGCAGAAGAATCATGAATAGCTTCCTGTTTTCCTTCCTCATGGCCAATCGTTTTATCTGGTTAAAAAATATTTTTTCTCTTTAACAATACCTTGCATAATTGCCGGATTCCATCCTTGTGAATACTCCGAAAGGATGTGCCTTCAGCCCGATAAATAGTAAAATGATAAAAATGTTCCGGAAAGAAGCTCTTTTTCCGGAGCCGCGGCTGCAAGTCCGCTTACTCCTTCTCCTTCAGGGTTTCGAACATTCCGGTTTTCCTGTTTTTGCGCACATTGTCCCAGTCAAAGAGGCGACCGTTCATCGCCACATAGACGCCCGGGCCAAGACATTGCACAAAAGCCAGTCCGACTCCTAGGTTAAAGAAGCCATCCGAACTGCCAAATTTATAGGGGATCATCGCTCCCGTCAGGATGATGGTTTTCGGAATCTTGCGGGCCGCAATCACCCTGGCTGTTTCCACCATGGTATCGGTGCCATGTGTGATCAATATGCGGTCTACTTCGCATTTCTCGCAGTTGTCGGCTATGGTTTTGCGATCCATTTCGCTCATCTCAAGGCTGTCGATCATCATCAGTGTGCGAATCTGCACATCGAGGTTGCAGCGGCCCAGTTTCAGGATTTCGGGAAGATGGGTGTCTTTAAAATAGAGCCGCCCATTGATTTCATCATATTCTTTATCGAAAGTACCGCCCGTCACAAAAATCCGAATCGTCATAACATTTAAATTCTGTGTGAATCGAAAGAGGAAACTCTGCAAAGCTAATTATCTGATATGAACAATCCGTCTGCCCACCGATAGATTAGCGGAACGAAGCAGGAGAAGGAAAGTCCCCGTCTCCAGTGCCTGCAAACGGATGCGTCCGTCATCAGGGAGGATTCCGCTCAAAAGTATGCGTCCGTTCAGGTCGAGCAGCTCGTAGTTTATGCTTCCCTTTTCCGCGGAGCCTTGCACACGGATCTCGGCACCGGCCGGGTTCGGAAATATTTTCAGATCATGCAAAGCACCGGATATGAAATCTTCCCGGCCGCTTGGCAGATTCGAAAAATCACCGGGAATGGTGGCGGTAAAGGCACCCCGCCCGTGGGTAAAGATGAAGAGCTTGCCATCGCTGTGCCGCAGGCGAATCTGATGGACGGACACTTTGGGCAAATCGGGCTCAAGCTGCCAACTGCTGCCGGCATCCAACGAGGTATAGACCCCAAAATCGGTAGCCAGCACAAGCACGGAGTCGCTCAGGGGACTCACTTCGACCCAGTTTACCGGCAATCCGGCAGGCAGGTTGCTCTGAAGCGAAATCCACGAAGGCGTATCGGTATTTGCATAAATCACCTTGTAAATTCTCGGATTCGAAGAATAATTGCTGAAAGCCACATAAATCACCGAATCCCATGACGGGCTCACCGCAATGCACGCAATGAAATCGTTGCTGACACTGTCCGGTACGGTACCGCTCAGGTTGGCAGCAGGCTCGGGTCCTGTCATCGTGTAGGCGCTGTCTATTCTGAAAAGCATGGCATTGCTGCCTCCGAGATAGACTGTGGGGTCAGTGTTCTTGCTCACCCCGACTGCATAGGGCTGGCCTGTGCTGCTCAGATTGTTTGTAATGGGCACCCAGTTGCTGCCTCCCGTAATGCTCATCCACAGGCGCTTTCGCGTGGGGAAGAAAAGCTGAAATCCGTCTTCCCGGTTGCTCTCGAAGGGATTGATAAACCAGGCTCCGTCATCAATGTTGTTGTCGCCATCGGCATCCATCTCATTCATGATATTCGAGAATCCGGGCTTGCGCTGATGCGCACTGTAAGTCGCATAAATATGACCGCTCTGCCAGCTCACATAAGCCACCGTGGGAAACTGCTGATTAATCTGGTTGAAGGAGCCGTCTCCGCCAAAGATATGATCGAATTCAGGCTCACCGTTTTTCGTGGATTGCGTGCCGTTGTCCTGGGTGCCTCCGTAAAAGTCGATTCCTTCGGGAAAGAACGAACCTGCATAGAACTGAGTGACATTGTAGCCGTGGTTGAGGTCTTCGGTCTTAAACTTGGCATTGCTCGTATGGTAGCGATACACCCCGCCATCATTGCCCACATAAAAAGTTTCCGGATCGGCCGGATCGAATACCGAGACGTGGTTGTCGGCATGGCTGTATTCAACTCTGACCCAGGATTTTCCTCCATTAAGCGAATAGCCCATTCCGGTAGATCCCGCCAGCACGTATTCCGGATCATCGGGTTTGACGGAAAGCGTCATGCAATACCACGGAAAAGCAAAACTGATCAGGCCCTCCATGGGATTGCCCACTGAATCCCAGTGTATGCCACCGTCATCTGAGCGGTAAAGGCCGGTAACACTGCTCCCGTCACTTCCTTCCAGCAGGCTGTAGACCACTTCCGGAAAGCTGTCGCAATAGGCCATTTCCACTCTTCGAAATCCGGATGAGGGAAGTCCCGTATCCTGCCTGACAAAGCTGCCGCTGTCACCGTTGGCTGAATAGTAAATACCCATGCTGTGCACTCCGATCAGCACGCTGGAGTCGGGAAACAACTCGACATCGGTAATTCCGCGGCCGCCCACACTGAAAAGAAGATTGAAATGCCCGCCTGCGTCTGTGGTGCGGTAAAGCCCTCCGTTTCGGGTTGCCACATAGACCGTATTCGAATCCACGGGCGAATGCGCTATTTTCCAGCAATAATCGAATGCCGCTATGCTGCTTGACGGCAATTGCTCAAAACTTTGCCCGCTATCCACCGACTTGTAGATGCCGTCACCCGGGATGCCGGCACTGTTGCCGGCCGCTTCTCCGCTGCAGTAGTAAAAAACTGCCGGATCAAAAGGACTCTGGGTAATATCAGAAACCGAAAGATTGGAAGCGAAGTCATTGACAGACGTCCAGCTGGCTCCGCGGTCGAAGGATTGCCACAATCCGCCCGAGACACCACCGGCAAGCAGGTGATTCGTGTCGGACCAGTCGACCAGGAGGGCCCTCGTACGCCCTCCTACATTGTTCGGGCCTATTTCAGCCACATCCGAGAGATTAGCGCTTTGCCTCCTGCCGGTCATCCTTTGCTCGTTCCGGATCGAGCGAATCAGCTCGCGGTCTACCCGGCCTGTTCCCAGGGTTTTCATTTCTTTCCATTGTGCCATCCATCCCGGATGGGCCGGTCCTTTCTCACTGACGCTCTCCGCTGTTTTTACACTTTTATCCTTCCCTTTCTGATAGGGAAAAAAGAAGAAAATGGCTGCAATGCCGATGCCAAGGAGTATTCGTTTTTTCTGCATAGTGTATAATTACCCCGTAAAATAAACAATTGATCCGTAAATAATTGTCACTAACGGGCAATGATCAGGGGGCGGCTGAAAGAGAAGCCCTTGCCGCTTAGCCGTATCACATAGAAGCCCTGCGGCAGATCCTTCACCGATACCCGCTCATTTTTCCCTGAGAGCAGGCCCGAGCTCAATGGCCGGCCGTCAGCTCCTGCAATGAGATAGCGTTCGAGGGGCTTTCTGCTTCGAACTTCGAGGTAATCGGATGCCGGAACGGGGTAGATCGAAATATCTGAAGATTCGGGGCGGCCGATGCCCAGCTCAAGGACTACCGAAACCGGAATCTCCAGCATGGCCCCGTTGTCAAGGTCTAAAAGCAGTGTGTCAGTCAGCACCGCGCTGTTCAGATTCCAGCTGAGATAAAAAACGGCTGCCTCTCCGGGGGCCGCCAGTGCATCAAAACTGTCTACCTGCAAACGACCGGCCACGCTGCTTACCTGGCTGATCTGCACCGGCACGTTTCCATTGTTTACCAGGGCAAAGAGCCGCTGCGAACTGCCGGCTGAGACGCGAAGCAGCAATTCCCCGGAAGACAATCCGTAGGAATAATTCTCGGGTGCTACGGACAGCCCGATGAAGTTGTGAATACGGTCCAGAAATTCCGGATGGTCAACAAAGGGATTCCGGTTCTTCTGCACTTTAAAGATGTCGTTATTCCTGCGTTTGTCTGCTGCGGTGGGTGGAAAATTCCGGGCCCAGTCAATCAATACTTTTTGATCCTTGTTCGAAACATAGCCGTTGTAGTTTTTGTAGCGGACCAGGAAATAAAGCATGGCGCGGGCGGTGGGTCCTTTCTGCTGATCGCGTGGCTCAAATAAACTGTTGCTCGATTTTGATCCGCCTTCCTGCCAACTGGGACTCTTCACCACACCAAAGGGCTTGCTGCCGCGCTCGCTGTTGGCGTAGACCTTGGTAGGGAAAAGGTGATGCAAATCGGAGCGCATGGGCTCCGCCTTGTTGAACTGCCCCTGGGGATAGGTGTGTTCGGTATTGAAGTTAAAGCGGTTTTGCGCATCGCTGCGGCTGCTGTAGCCCACGGCCTGCTTTCCCGTATAGACTCCTTCCAGCGTATTTTGAGAGGCTCCCTGTCCGTTGACTTTTTTATTGTCAATCTTCATAAACATCTCATTCCGTGCCGAGTTGTAGCCCAGCGAAACATGTCCGTCAATGAGGTCTTTCAGTTTTACTTTCAGGGCCTCCTCGCTCAGGTTAAAGGTAGCGGCATAGTAGGGATCATTGAGGCGGCCATTGCCGCTCAGCTCAATGACGGCCAGCACATCCGAAGCAAAAGGGGCGCGATGCCGGATCACGAGCACACCCTGATATTCCAGATTCTGTACGGGTGAGAAATAGACGAGGATGCTGTCGGGCGCAGTGCCGTTGGCCGGTGCCATCGAATCGCTGAGGCTGAAAACCGGCCCGAAAAAGTTTTCAATCTCCCATTTCCCTTCCGAAGGGCCGCTGATGATGAGCCAGAGGCTGTCGCTTTCACCGCTTTGCACATCCCCGAATTGCAGGGCCTGCACGTTGGTGCTCACTTGGGCAGCGAGGGGTTTCCAAAGGAGAAAGGACAATACAATTAAGAAAGATCTCGCTATCTTGTAATAGGGCATATGTTTAAATTTGGCGCAAATTAGAGAGAAGAGTATGAAACTCACAGAACTTTCCGCAATTTCTCCCCTGGACGGGCGCTACCGTCAGAAAACGGCTGCATTGGCAGCTTATTTCTCGGAACTGGCCCTTATGCGCTACCGGGTGCAGGTCGAAGTGGCCTATTTCATTGCCCTCATGAACGCGGGCATCAGCGGATGCGAAGAGCCGGATGCCGACACCCTGGCCGCACTGCGAAAAATTTATGAAGACTTTGACGAAAGCGATGCGCTCAGAATTAAAGAAACGGAGAAGAAGATCAACCACGATGTGAAAGCGGTAGAGTATTTTGTGAAAGAGAAGATCGAAGCTCTCGGGCTCGGGGCCTGCCGCGAGTGGGTTCATTTCGGACTTACCTCACAGGATATCAACAACACCGCCATCCCGCTCTCCTTCCGCGACTTCCTGGAGGAGCTTTACCTGCCGGAAACGGAAGGTTTGCTGCGCCAGCTACAGGGCCTTGCCGAAAAATGGAAAGACCAGCCCATGCTTGCCCGCACACACGGGCAGCCTGCTTCGCCTACCGGAATGGGCAAAGAGATGACCGTATTTGCCGAGCGGCTGCGCATTCAGCTTGACATGCTCCGCAAGCGGCCCGTCAGTGCCAAATTTGGCGGAGCCACAGGCAATTTCAATGCCCACTATGCCGCCTTCCCGGAGACAGACTGGCCTGCTTTTGCCAATCAATTTGTAGAAGAAGAGCTCGGGCTGAAACGACAGCAAACTACGACACAGATAGAACACTACGATGAACTTGCCGCTGCTTTTGACAATATGAGGCGCATCAATGTGATACTTATAGATTTTGCCCGCGATGTCTGGACCTATATCTCCATGGATTACCTCGGGCAGCAGATCAATGAAAATGAAGTCGGTTCATCGGCCATGCCCCACAAGGTAAATCCCATCGACTTCGAGAATGCGGAAGGCAATCTTCTGCTGGCCAATGCCCTTTACGACTTTCTGAGCAACAAGCTGCCGGTTTCGCGCCTCCAACGCGACCTGAGCGACAGCACCGTCACCCGCAACATCGGGGTGCCCTGCGCCCACAGCATGCTGGCAATGGCTTCTCTTAAAAAAGGTCTGAAAAAACTGAGTCTGAACCGGAAAAAAATAAATGAAGACCTCGAAAACAACTGGATGGTCGTTGCCGAAGCGCTGCAAACCATTCTGCGAAGAGAAGGATACCCGCAGCCCTATGAGGCCTTGAAAGCACTCACCCGGAAAGGCAGCAAACCCGGCAGGGAAAGCATTCACCGTTTCATTGACGAGCTGGATGTCAGCGATGCCGTCAAAGCCGAACTAAAGGCCATCACACCGCAAAACTACACGGGAAATGCCCTTGGATAGAAATGCGCAGCCGGTCAAAGGGGAAGACTATTACATTGACCCCAACGGCCTTTATGTTTTCACCGAAAAGTACCATCTAAAACGCGGCTATTGCTGCAAGAGTAAGTGCCGCCACTGCCCCTACGGGAAGCCAAAGAAGAAAAAACCATCCTGAACCGGAGACCCGGGCTTACTCACCCTGTCCGAGCGAAAATCCAGGCTCACCATCCAGAAGATAGAGATTCTCCGTTTTGATCAGATCGAGTCCGCAGGCCAGCACCTGGCGTTGCAGGTCGATGATGTCATTTGCTGAGACTTCTGCATAGTCGTCCGTTGCAAAGCGTATGCGCCAATGGTCGGAGTGGTACGTCTCGGGAAAACCATCGGGAAAGACTTTCGTACCTCGATTGGTAATGATCTGCATCTTCAGGGCTGCCACCCGGCAATTGTCAAGAATTCCGGCCAGACGGCCTGCATCGCGGTTCTCTTCATCCCAGTCGAGGAATATATCCACGCCCACGAGTTTCTTTTCTGCCCGGGGCGTGGGATCTGCTTCGGGCACGGCCATCGTACCGCTGCCGGCATAATCCACAACAGTCAGCTTGCGGGGCTTCTCGTCCAGGCGCTCCACCACCGCCCCGGCAAATTCGCTCGTACCGACCAGGCGGGTGCTCGTATAAGTATCGTAAATATCCGCGGTGTGGATTCCGTCTTCGATCGTGCGCAACCAGGCATTGTGTACCCGGGTGGCATGCTCATTCAGACCGATATGAACCAGCATCTGCACAGCCGCCAGCAGGAGGCCTGACGGATTGGCTTTGTTTTGCCCCGCAATATCGGGAGCCGAGCCATGAATGGCTTCAAACATCGCATAGTTTCGTCCGATATTCGAAGAACCCGCCAGTCCTACCGAACCGGCTATCTGAGCGGCAATATCGGAAATGATATCCCCGTAAAGATTTTCCGTCACGATGACATCAAAAAACTCCGGAGTATCGGCCAGGCGGGCCGACCCGATGTCAATGATCATATGATCCGCCTCAATCTCCGGGTACTCGGCTGCGATACGATCAAAAGTCTTGTGAAAAAGACCATCGGTCAGTTTCATGATATTGTCTTTGCTGAAACAGGTCACTTTTTCGCGGTGATAGTGCCGTGCGTATTCAAAAGCAAAACGAATGATTCGCTCCGAGCCCGGACGGGAGATCAGTTTCAGAGCCTGCGTCACCTCACTCGACTGCTGATATTCGATGCCTCCGTAGAGGTCTTCTTCATTTTCGCGGACAATGACGGTGTCCATTTTGGCATGACGTGTAAAAACATAGGGGTGATAAGCTACGCAGGGGCGCACGTTTGCATACAGGCTGAGCATTTTGCGCAGGGTCACGTTGAGGCTCTTGTAGCCTCCGCCCTGCGGTGTGGTGATGGGGGCCTTGAGCAAGACCTTCGATTCCCTGATTTTATCCCATGCATCCGGCTCCAGGCCGGAACTGTGGCCCGCTTCATATACCGCTTTCCCCACTTTGATTTCGTCATATGCGACCGGGGCTCCGCAAGCCTCCAGAACACGCAGTGTGGCATCCATAATTTCCGGTCCGATACCGTCTCCCCGGGCAATGCATATTTTTCTTTTTTTCATCTCTTTCATTTTGCCTGCGAAAATAAGGCGAAGCATCATCAAATAATGAGAAAATGAGTGAATAAATCCTAATTCGGCAATCGCTGCGAAAGAGGAACTCACAGGCCTTGTTTTAAAATGATAGCACAGAGAAATTCACGCCCGTGCATCCCCTGATATTTTGGGCGCTTTGCTACCTTTGACCCCTCATAATGAAATGCTTAAACCATAAATGAAAATCGTAATAGCCGGAGCAGGCGAAGTGGGCTACCACCTGGCTCATTTGCTGGCCGAAGAATCCCACGATATTCTGCTTATCGATACCGATAAGGCACGGCTGGAATATGTAGAACACAACCTCGACCTGATGACCGTGACAGGCGACTCTACCTCCTATGCCGTATTGCAGCAGGCCGAAATCTCCAAGGCCGACCTTTTGATTGCTGTCACGTCTTCGGAAGCCACCAACATTGCCACGGCCATCATCGGCAAAAAGCTGGGAGCCCGGCAGACCATCACCCGCATCAACAAAATGGAGTACCTCATCCACAAGGACATCCTCGATCTGAAAGATGTGGGCATTGACGAACTGATCTCGCCCGAGTCGCTGACTGCCCGCGAGATCAAATACCTGCTCAAAGATTCCCTTTCCACCGATTCCTTTCGCTTTGAAAACGGGAAACTCGTTTTCACCGGCATACAGATAGGGGCCAACTCTCCCCTCCTGGGTAAAACACTGGCCGAAGCCATGCAGAGCATACCCGAGAGGCGCTTCGTCATCATTGCCATCAGCCGCGGCAGCGAGGTGATCATCCCGAAAGGCGAGACTCAATTTTACCCCGAAGACCGCATCTACTTTATCACCATGGAAGAGGGGATGGAAGACGTCCTGAAGCTGACGGGCAGGCACAAGCAACAAATCAGGAAGCTGATGGTGCTGGGCGGCAGCCGTACCGGACGCCACCTGGCCCGCAAGCTGGCCCGCAAGTATCAGATCAAACTGATAGAGAAAGAATATGAGAAATGCCTGCAACTGGCCGATGAGTTGCCCGATGTGCTGGTCATACATGCAGACGGAAGTGATGTGCGCACTCTGGAAGAAGAAGGCATTGCCGACACGGATGCCTTTGTGGCCGTAACGGGCAATTCGGAAATCAACATCATCTCTTCGCTCGTAGCCAAGAATCACGGTGTGAAAAAGACCATTGCACTTGTGGACAATGTCGATTACCTTAACCTTGTGCAAAATATCGGCATCACTTCGCTTATCAATAAAAAAGTCATTGCCGCTGCGTTTATATTTCGCTACATCCGCAAAGGAGATATCGTAGCATTGACAAACATTCACGGTCTGGATGCCGAGGTGCTGGAATTTGAGGTCGGAGATGCCTGCAAGATTACCCGCAAGCCGATCAAAGACCTGCACTTCCCGCCCGATGCCGTCATCGGAGGGGTCATTCGCAACAACCATGCGATCATCCCTTCGGGCAAGCTGCAGATACAGGCAGGCGACAAAGTGGTCATTTTTGCACGTACGGATTCGATTCACAAAGTGGAGAAATTTTTAAAATAAGGCATGAACAAGACGGGGCGATTTAGTTGGAAGATCACGGCTTCGATGCTGGGTATTCTGCTCATGCTGGTCGGTGGACTGATGCTCACCAGCCTCGCCTGGTCATTTTACTACGAAGAATCTTCCTGGGAGGCGATTTTTATATCCTCGGGAATTACGATTCTCTCAGGTCTGGGCCTCTGGCTTTACGGCCGCTCGAAACATCATACCGAGATACGGAAACGCGAAGGCTACCTGATCGTCACACTGGGCTGGGTAAGCATGTCGCTTTTCGGGTCCCTGCCCTTTCTCATCAGCGGGGTCATTCCGCATCCGGTGGATGCCATTTTCGAAACCATGAGCGGATTTACGACCACGGGTGCTACCATTATCACCGATATAGAGGCCGTTCCGAAAGGCCTGCTCTACTGGCGCAGCCTCACACACTGGATCGGAGGCATGGGAATCATCGTGCTGACCATCGCCATCCTGCCCCTCCTGGGCATCGGAGGTATGCAGTTGTTTGTAGCCGAGGCCCCGGGAATTTCACCCGACAAACTCACCCCGCGGATTACCGAGACGGCCAAGCGGCTCTGGATTGTCTATTTTCTGCTCACCTTTCTCGAGATGACCCTCCTTCGCATCGGAGGCATGAATTTTTTCGAGGCGATCAACCATGCCTTTGCCACCATGGCCACCGGAGGATTCTCAACCCGCAATGCCAGCATTGCCGCCTTTCCTTCCCCGTTTATACAGTGGGTCATCGTGATTTTTATGTTTCTTGCAGGTGTCAACTTCACCCTGCTTTATTCGGCTTTTGCCGGTCGTCTGGGGCGCATCTGGAAGAATGAAGAATTTCGTTTTTATACGGCCATTACGATAGCAGTCAGTGCGCTGGTATCGCTTTCCATCTATTTCTATTCCGATTTCTATGATCTGGAAGAAGCCTTCCGTGCCGGCACTTTTCAGGTGGTTTCTATCCTCACCACAACCGGATTTGTAAGTGCTGATTATACGCAATGGATACCTCTGGCGGTTTTCCTGATATTTATTCTATTCTTTTTTGGCGGAAGTGCAGGCAGCACGGCAGGAGGCATTAAGATCGTTCGCCACCGGGTGCTGATAAAAAACAGCATCCTCGAACTGCGCAGACAATTGCACCCCTCGGCTGTCATTCCGGTTCGTTTCAACGGCAAGGCCATCTCACCGAATGTGACACACAACGTGACTGCATTTGCCCTGATTTACGTAATGATTTTCTTTGGCGGATCGGTCATCATGTCGGCCTTCGGTATGGATTTTATGACCGCCACGGGCAGTGTTTTGGCCACATTGGGCAATGTGGGACCCGGTTTCGGAGGGGTGGGCCCTGTAGATAATTATGCCTGGATATCGTATGAAGGCAAGGCTTTTCTTACCTTTCTGATGCTATTGGGCCGCCTCGAGTTGTTTACGGTCCTCATTCTTTTTACTCGCTATTTTTGGCAAAACTCATAGATCATGCAAAAATTTGCAGTTATCGGCCTTGGAAGATTCGGCACCACCCTCAGCCTTTCGCTCTCTGAAAAAGGAGCCGAGGTGATGGCCATCGACAAAAACCCCGAGCGGGTGGAGTTTATCAAAGATGATGTAGCCTTTCCGGTTGCTCTTGATTCGACCGACATAAAGGCGCTCGAATCGCAGAATATCCGCGAGTTTGATATCTGCATTGTGGCCATCGGAGCCGATTTTGAAAGCCAGGTGCTCACTACGGTCAATTTGCTTACACTGGATGTGCCGCATATCATTGCCCGGGCTATGAACGATACCCAGCGCCTGATCCTCGATCGCATGGGCATCAAGGAAATCATCCTGCCGGAAGTGGAAATGGCAGAAAAACTGGCCGAAACACTGTTGCAGCCGGAGCTTAAGGCTTTCCTCAAACTGGCAGACGGCTATGAAATTGCAGAAATAAATGCCGGCAGCAAGCTGGCCGGAAAGTCGCTGCGTGAACTCGATCTCCGCAAACGCTTCCACATCAATGTGATCGCCATTCAAAGAACCGAGGCGGAGGATGAGGAGAAGGACATGAAGCCTAAAAAAAGACTCCTGGGGGTCACCGATCCTGAAATCCGCCTGATCGATGAAGACGTGCTGCTGGTGATCGGGAAAGAGAAAGATATTAAGAAGTTTATCGACTTATACATTCAATAGGCATGGGTCGCTTCGAGAACATGAAAGACCGGATTAACTTTCTGGTTTATGATTACAGCGTGAAGGTTAATGTTTTCCTCAATCGTTTCATTTTTCTCGTATCTGTCATCGCTCTCGGCCTGCTGGCCTACTACGTGGGCTTTCCGCTTCCCGATACCTATGAGGCCATTGCCCGGCCCGTCATGGACATTTTTCTGCTGATCTTCTCTCTTGAGTTTATTTCCCGGTTTCTCTTTCACATCAGGCGCGGGCACTTCATCCGGTCCAATGTCTTTCAAACCCTGCTGTCACTTCTGATTATTGCAGAGCTTGTCTCCCACTATTTATTCGGGTTTTCGCTTTTCCAATGGGGCTCCGCGCTGCTGGTCGGGACTTCAGAGGAGGGCTCGTATCACATTATCCGCCAGTTTGCCATCCTGCTTTTTGCCATCACCGAGATCTTCGGGCAAAGCCAGAAGGTATTTAACTTCTCCGTGCGGCCGGCTGTTCTTTTCCTGCTCTCCTTTGCCGGCCTCAGCCTGGTAGGCGGGGTGCTGCTTACTTTTCCCGAAATGACGGCCTCAGGAAAAGGGATGAGTTTCCTCGATGCCCTGTTTACCTCCACAAGTGCTACCTGCGTTACAGGGCTCATTGTGGTTGATACGGCTACTTTCTTTTCTATCAAAGGACAGCTTATTATTTTGATTCTGATGCAACTCGGAGGAATTGGCATTATCACCTTTGCTTCCTTTTTTACCGTTTTTCTGCGCCAGGGAATCGGTATTCGCCATCAGCTTGCCATCACCGATATTTTCGGAACGGAGAATTTTAAAACGTCCACCAACCTGCTCAAACAGATTGTTCTCTTCACGGTCATCATAGAAAGTGCCGGAGCCTTTATTCTCTATACTCAATTGGGCAACGACCCCTCGGAAAGCTTCTATCAGCAACCTTTTCTTCGCTTGTTTTATGCAGTTTTTCATTCCGTATCGGCTTTCTGTAATGCCGGATTTTCTCTTTTTTCCGACAATCTCATGCACAATAGCATTGTCCACAATCCCCTCCTGATGATGGTCATTGCCCTGATGATTGTCCTGGGCGGTCTTGGATTTCCGGCTCTTCGCGATCTTTTCAGCCCGGCCGCCATCCGGAAACGAAAAAAATTGAAATGGAAGAAACTGGAAATCAATACCAGTATTGCCCTGTATTCTTCCATCACACTGATTGTCAGCGGAGCCGTACTTTTCTTTTTGATTGAACGAAGCGGGGCATTGAAAGACATGCCGGCACCCATGGCCATTGTTCATTCCATCTTCCAATCGGTCACCACCCGTACGGCCGGCTTCAATACGGTAAATATTGCTGCTCTCAGCATACCGAGTATTATCTTTTTTCTTTTCCTGATGTTTATCGGAGGGTCTTCGACCAGTACGGCCGGTGGGGTAAAGACCTCCACTTTCGTGGTGATTATGCGCTCGGTGCTGGCCGTAATCCGCAATAAACCGGAAGCGGATATTCGCAGAAGGATGTTGTCGCAAAGCCTTATCTACCGGGCACTGGCCATTTTCGCTTTTGCAGTTATGTTTCAGTTTACCGGCATCTTTCTTTTATCGCTCACCGATCCCAACTTTCCGCTTTCCGATGTTATTTTCGAGATGGTCTCGGCTTACAATACCGTTGGGCTTTCACGGGGCATCACCTCCGAGCTTTCCACTTACGGGCGGGTGATTATTATTGTTTTTATGTTTATAGGCCGGGTCGGATCTCTCACTTTTGCATTTGCCATCAGTTCCGGGCATCAGTCAAGAGCCTACAGTTATCCGAAAGCACATATCACGGTCGGATAAAAAAAAGGGCACCCCTTATGAGTGCCCTTTATCAATAGTCTTAAACTTTCAGCACAATTACATGCCGAGAAGTTTCTTCACGCGCTCCAGCCCTTTGTCTGTCAGGCGGTAATAGGCTTCGGATCCTACCTTGGAGTTTTCAAACAACTTACCTGATTTTAGGTTATTCCTAATAAAAATGCTGGCGTTCGAAAGATCAAATCCATTGTTTCTAAGGATTTTTGAAGCTTCACGTACCCTGAATGCCTGTTTGTCCGAATTCAGCTGAACATAAAATCCGGAAAGAAGAGCAAGGTCGGTTTTATTCAATTTGCCGGAAACCATTTTGATCCACTCTTTAAAGTCTTTCGGCAATTTCGTGGATTTTGTAGCCTTGGCTGCCGGTTTACTTGCCGGTGCAGCCGGCTTTTTAGCAACTCGTCTCGATTTGGCTTTGATCGCTTCGGTCAGTGCGGCACTCGGAGCCAAGGGCTCTTCAGCCGTCTTTTGAGTTTGTTTAACCTCTTTTTTAGCGGCCGGGCTTTCTGTTTTTGCAGTTTTCTTCACCTTCTCAACCTTTGCAGGCTCAGCAATTTTTGGCTCTGGTTTCGAGGCTTCCTCAACCCCGGCCTCAATTGTAGCAATTTCTTTTTTTGCGCTTTCCCGGGTCTGGGTTCCGAAGAGCCCCAGCTGGGAAGTAATCAGCGCATATTGCTCTTTTACAAAGCTTTCTGACCCTTCCAGTGATATGTAAAGGTCACCCACTTCGATATCAATTCTTGCATTTGACATGTTAATAGATTTATAACAGTAATTAAATAAATTTTACCCCTGCAAATATAAAAAGTATTTTTTCATTTTATTTAAAAGATAACAGTTTGCGTAAAACTATTTATTTAATTTTCGTTAAGATGCTGTATTTATTCGATTATTTTCCCTGTATAGCTTCCTGAATGAGGCGAAATTTATGATATAAATCATAGAGGCAGAGTGCCAGGAGTGCTATTTTTGCGCAAAATCATATCAAAAGATGTCCAAAGCATTTAAAAAGAAAGAAATCGGGGGAAAAGCCCTGCATCCGGAAACCCTGATGATGTCTTACGGATACAATCCGGAATGGTCGGAAGGAGCCATAAAGAGCCCCATTTTTCAAACTTCCACATTTGTCTTCAAGTCAGCGGAAGACGGCAAAGCTTTTTTCGAACTGGCCCTGGGAAAGCGGGAGCCGGAAAAAGGAGAAAAGCCGGGCCTCATATACAGCAGGCTCAACAATCCCGACCTTGAGATTCTGGAAGATCGCCTCACGCTGTGGGACGGTGCCGAGGCCGCTGCTGTTTTTAAAAGCGGCATGGCTGCCATCAGTACCACTTTTATGGAATTGCTGCAGCCCGGACAGGTAATCCTCCACAGCGATCCCGTATATGGCGGAACCGATCATTTTCTGAAACACACCATGGCCAAATTTCAAATCCGGGCACTGGGCTTCAAAGAAAACATGGAAGAAGAGGAGTTGATGGCTCTTCTGAAAAAGAATGAGGCCCTCGATAAAGTGGGGATGATCTACATTGAGACACCTGCCAACCCGACCAATGCATTGTTTGATATCGGGCGCTGTGTGCAGCTGGCCCGCCAGCTAAGCACGGAAGAGAAACCCGTGTATGTCGTGGTGGACAACACTTTCCTCGGGCCGCTCTGGCAGCATCCCCTTCAGCTGGGTGCCGATCTGGTGATTTACTCGGCCACCAAATACATCGGGGGACACAGCGATGTAATTGCCGGTGCCGTTCTCGGCTCTTCCGAACTGATAGGCCGCATCAAAGTGATGCGCAGCCAGCTGGGCAGCACCCTCGGCCCATGGACGGGATGGCTCCTGCTCAGAAGCCTCGAAACCCTTAAGATCAGAATGACCACCCAGTTGCACAATGCACGAATTATAGCGCACTGGCTGAAGGCCCATCCAAAGGTCGAGCGGGTGCATTATCTCGATGAACTCGAACCCGGTAGCATGGCAGCAGATATCTATCGAAAGCAGTGTGATGAGCCCGGTGCCATGATCAGTTTCGACATCAAAGGCGGGGAGAAAGAAGCTTTCAAGTTTATGAACCACCTCGAACTCTTCCACCTGGCGGTCAGCCTCGGATCGACCGAGTCCCTGGTGGAACATCCGGCCACCATGACCCATGCCGGTGTTGACGATGAAGAAAAGCTGGCATTTGGCATCACGGAAAGCCTCGTGCGCCTTTCTATCGGGGTGGAAGATCCGGATGACCTTATAGCCGACCTGGAAAATGCATTCAGGCAGCTTTAATTAAAAGCGTATGTAAATTGCAGATCATGAACAAAATGACCGCAGCTCAGGCGCTGCAACGCCTTAAAAGTGGCGATAACGTGTATATACACAGCGTAGCTGCCGCACCGCAACAACTGATTAAAGCCATGACCGCCCGCGCGCCCGGGGTGAAAGGAGTCAATATTTATCAATTGCATACGGAAGGAGAAGCGCCTTATGCCCTGCCCGAATATGCAGAGAACTTTCACGTCAATTCTCTTTTTATCGGCCCCAATGTGCGAAAAGCCATCAACGAAGGACGCGGGTCTTATATTCCCGTTTTCCTCAGCGAAATGCCCCAGCTTTTCAGAAAAAATATCATTCCGCTTGACATTGCCCTGATCTCCGTATCTCCGCCCGACAAACACGGCTACTGCACCCTCGGCCCCAGTGTCGATGCCACCCGTGCGGCCGTTGAATCAGCCAGCATTGTCATCGCACAGATCAACAAACACATACCGCGAACGCACGGTGACGGTTTTCTGCATATCGACAAGATCGACTGTGTGGTGGAACATGATGAGCCCATTCCCACGGTGGAAGGCAAACTCCTGAATGAAACCGAAAAAGCCATCGGGCGGCACATAGCCGGTATGATTGAAGACGGATCCACCCTCCAAATGGGAATCGGTGCCATACCCAATGCCGTGCTGGCGGCCCTCGGAAATCACAAGAACCTCGGCATTCACACGGAAATGTTTTCCGATGGAGTGATCCCGCTGATCGAAAAAGGTGTGATCAACGGCAAACGAAAGAAGATCCACAATGGACAGATCGTTTCTACCTTTGTCATGGGCACTCAAAAATTATATGACTTTGTGGATGACAACCCTGAGGTCGTTTTGCTGGATTGTGAATATGTAAATGCCACCAGCGTTATTCGTCAGAATCCAAAAATGGTGGCCATCAACAGTGCCGTTGAAATTGATCTTACCGGTCAGGTTTGTGCCGACAGCATCGGTTCGAGAATGTACAGCGGAGTCGGTGGCCAGATGGACTTTATCCGCGGAGCCTCCCTCTCGGAAGGGGGCAAACCCATCATTGCACTGCCTTCGGTTACCAGAAGGGGCGAGTCGAGGATTGTCCCCTTCCTCAAACACGGAGCCGGGGTGGTGACGACCCGGGCCCATGTTCAATATGTGGTCACCGAATACGGCATTGCCAACTTGTATGGGAAATCCATCGAAAAGCGGATACGGGAGTTGATCCGCATAGCCCACCCGGAGCACAGGGCGTGGCTTGAAAAAGAATCTTTGGGACTTAAATCGCATTAACCCTAAATTGCAGTATGATGAATAAATGGATTTTTATGTGGTCTCTGCTCGTTTTGTCGCTGGGCAGCAAGGCCCAGGATAAGCTGATATCGGGACCTATGCTCGGATATAGCGCCCACCACGAGCAACTCATATGGCTGGAGGTCAGCCCCGAAGTGAAAGATGTGGAGATCGTCTATTGGCCGGAGAACAATCCGGAACAGAAGCACAGTCAGCACTACAAGGGTCCGCTCGGCCGGCCCTACAATCCGGTCAAGATCGTTCTTCGCGCTTTGAAGATGGATACCCGCTATCAATATGAAATTCTCCTTGACGGGAGCAAAGTGGAAAGCGGGCAGCAGCAATCTTTTCACAGCACCCGCCTCTGGCAATGGCGCGAGCCGGCACCCGATTTTTCCTTCCTCTTCGGCTCGTGTATGTATGTCAACGATCCGGAATTTGACCGCCCGGGAGATCCCTACGGACAGGGACTCGGGCTGGTGGAAAGCATGGGGAAAACGCCTTCGGACTTCATGATCTGGGGAGGCGACAATGTGTATCTCAGAGAAGCCGACTGGAGCTCCCTTGACGGCATTTACTACCGCTATTCGCACGACAGAAGGCAAAAAGAACTGGCCGCACTGCTGGCCAGCCGGCCCAACTTTGCCCTGCCCGATGATCATGACTTCGGCCCGAACAACAGCAACCGTGCCTGGAGACTGAAGGATGAAGTGAGCCGTGTGTTCAAAGAATACTGGGGCAATCAGAAAATGGGAAGCTCGGACAATCCGGGCCTCTACAGCAGTTTCGAGTGGAGCGACTGTGCTTTCTTCCTGCTCGACAACCGGAGCTACCGCTCTCCGGAGTTTTATCATGACAGCAGCGGGGTGAAGGTGAACAAGACATACCTCGGTGAAAAACAAATGCAGTGGCTGAAAGACAATCTGGCCAGCTCCCGGGCCCCTTTTAAGTTTATTGTTTCGGGAAGCCAGGTGCTCAACACAGAAGGACACGGAGAATGTTTTTGCCATTACCCCGAAGAATGGCAGGAACTCCTTGATTTTATCAAAGAATATCACATTAACGGGGTCATTTTCCTGTCGGGCGACCGTCACTATTCGGAAGTATTGAAATATCAGGAAGGCGGCCTTTACCCGCTTTATGAAATCACCTCCTCGCCTATCTCATCCAGACCTTACTATTCCATTGACAAAGGAGATGAAGCCGAAAATCCGCTCCGGGTCGAAGGAACCCTAAGCAATCAGCTGAACTATATGAAACTAAGTATCAGCGGAGAACGCCATCGCAGGGTGCTCAAAGTAGTCGATCTGGATGCACAAGGCAATCAGCTTTGGGAGATAGAGATTCCTGAAATGGAAGTGAAATTTATCAGAAAATAGGCACTGCTTATTCGTAGAAGCTGATGGTAAAAGTGGTGCCCCGGCCTACAGCGCTTTTTATATCGATGTCTGCACCCATTGATTCAATCTGGGATTTTACGAGATAAAGGCCCATGCCCCGGCCCTCTTTGTGGGTATGAAAACGCTGATACAATCCGAAAACCCGGTCGCTGGCTTTCATGTCTATGCCCATACCATGGTCTTTAATGGTTAGTACCACCGTATTTTCTTTGCGCATACTCCTGATCTCAATCCGGGGTTTTGTCCCCGGTTTGCTGTACTTGATGGCATTTTGTATCAGGTTGAAAAAGATATTATTCATATAGCTTTTTACAGCCGTCACTTCCGGTGCCTTGCTGAAGTCGTGAGTTATCTCAGCCTTACTTTCTTCAATTTCCCGCGAAAGCACGGTAAGAACAGGATGGATAAGCTCTTCAAAGTCGAGCGGACTTTTCGGATTGCTGCCACTCTTGCGAGCCACCAGAATTTCGCTTAAATCTTCAATTACGGTATTCAGCTCCTTGCTTGTGGTCCGGAGGCGCTTTAGCACTTCCTGTATCAGACCCGCATCATCGGGTTTGGTGTAGGCCAGGTCAACCAGCCCCAGAATAGAGGAGACCGGTGATCTCAGATTGTGGGATACCACATAGGCAAATTCCTGCAGGTCCTTGTTGTGTTTTTCCTGCTGTTTCATCAGGCGCAGGCGGTCGTTCTCCACTTTCTTCCGCTCCGTTATGTCACTAAAAATGGCCTGTACGGCAGGCTTTCCGTTGTAAATTACCCGGTTGGCACTGCCAATGGCATACATGATGCTGCCGTCTTTCCGGATTAGTCTTTCTTCCGTCTGGCGGATCAGCCTGTCATTTACCAGCATCTCCCCGATGCGTCCTTTTACATAGGGTTTGTCTTCCTTATAGATGAAGTCATCGATGTTTTTTTCAAGGAGATCCTCCACCGAGTCGAAGCCCATGGAACGAATGACCTCTCGATTGGCAAATTTCACTTTCCCGCCCTGATGCACCACAATGCCCACCGGGGCATGCTCTACCAGGTCGGTATAAAGACTGGATTTTTCCTCCAGCATGGCCATGGCATTGCGCAGTTCCGAGATATCGGTCACCGAGTAATGAATAAACTCATCTACTCCTTGCAACGTTACCTTCGTACACTGCACTTTGCCCCACTTCGTCTTCCCTTTGCCGACCTTGAACTCCTTTTCCAGCACATAGCGCTTATTCTCGCTGAGCAAGCGCTCGATCCGCTCTTTTTCTCCGCTCACATCCGTGGCCCGGGTGAAATCCCACAAACTCTTTTTACCCAGGTCTTCCTCCTTGATTTCCAGAAACTCCAATGCCGAACGGTTGGCATAAATAAGCTTTGCTTCCGAGTTGAGCACAATCAGCCCTGTGACGGTTTCATTGATAAGTGAAGGAAAGAGGCCGTCAGCCGAAACAAATGCCTCCGAGAGCAGGTCCAGGATATGCTTTTCCTGTAATTTCAATACCCTCACATCCTGCCCGGGTACATTGATATCCCGGCATTCCACTTTGATATAGCGGGGCACCGGACGGTGGTTCAATGTAAGAATGCTTGAAAAGGGCCCGGGGCTCTTTTTATCCTCCAGTATCCCTGAAAGAAGTTTTAAATTTCGTGTACCACCAATAATGTTCTGTACTTGATCCAGCGACTGAATTGGCGCTTTCACGCCATTCATAAGTCCCTGATTGTCTATAACATCAATGATGCGCTTTTCTCCATCTATCAGAAGCACAGTACTTTTGTCATCGGCAAAAAAAAGTCGGAAAGCATCGTTTAATGCACTCACATATATTGGATTTGGGTCTTGCTAAGTTAAAGAAATTAATAAGGAAAAGCCCATCTTCTATTCCTTTTAAGCACAAACCGGATGCGCTAGAACAGAGTAGCCTGACCGGCTTCGTCCTCCTCCTTATCCGTTGCCGGTTCCTTCTCAGCAGGCTCTATTTCCCACTCAATCACGCTTCCTGATTTTATACGGGTTTCCGTTTTCCGTGCATCTTTTTTCTCCAATTCCCAGTCAATGACAAGTTCACTGTGCTCTTTCTTTCCGTTTATCTCTTCCGGGGCTGCCGGTTTCTCTTTCTTCTCAGAAAATATTTCATTTTCGTTTTCTTTGCCCGCTGTCTCCCTGCTTTCGCCCTGATCCGCATTTCCCTCCAGGTATTCCTCTTTCTCCAGTTTGATCTTTTTGACCGAGCTGCGGTCGCCCAGCTGATTGCCCACTGCACGCCAGCCTTTTACATCAATAAAAGTGGAAAGCTCTAATTCCTTCCTGACACCGGACCTCTCCTTTCCCCTGATTTCTTCATAGCTAACCCATACGCGGTCGGCCAGGGACGCAATCACCGGTTTTGAGCGCTTATGCTCGCTGATAAATGTAAACTTCTGCCCCAGCGAACGGGTTTCGATCCGGAAGCGCTTCACGAAATATTTGCCCCGTTCACCGTCAAGATATACCGTTGACACGACCCTATCTTCCCTGAATTTATCAATGCAGAGCAGTTTTTCAATGTCGAAACGATTGACCAGGTCCGCAGTTGTCTGCACATAGCTGCCATCGCGATACACAGCCAGAATGCTGTCGCCCGTATCAAACTCTCCGAGATACTTGCCACGCTCTTCGGTATTGAGCCTGCCGGTATGCATATCAATCCAGATTTTCAATCCTCCGATGGTGGAGCTGCCTTTTTCTTTCAATTCGATTTTTCGTACCGGATACCGGGTCAGAATATTCCCTTTTGCTCCGCGACCTTTGATATCGATACCGGCAAAGTCGAATTCAAATATCTTCTTTCTGGCCCGGCTGCCCTGGCTCAGGTATACATTGACGATTTCCGCCTCTCCGTTGGGATTGGCCGTGAAGTAAAGCACCTTGTCCTTCTCATTTCCGGCTGTGAGTACGTAGTCCTTGTCGCGTGTAATCGATTTTACCGCAAAACGCTTGACATAGCTGATTCCTTTCTTGCTATCCCGGTAAATCATATTATACGTAGTCCGCTCATCGCCTTTTTGCCAAACCGCGATGTGAATGATATTTTTCCCCACAAAGATCTTATCACCCACCCTGACGACCTTCATCGTACCGTCTTCCTTGAAGACAATCACATCGTCAATATCGGAGCACTCCGATACAAACTCATCCTTTTTCAGACCGGTACCGATAAATCCTTCTTTTCGATTCACATATAATTTGGCATTGGCAGCCACCACCTGCGTGCGGTCAATGTCTTCAAAGTTTCTGATTAGCGTTTTGCGCTCTTTGCCTTTCCCGTATTTCTCGAGCAGATGCCGGAAATAGCGAATGGTATAATCGGTCAGGTGAGCGAGGTCTTCTTTTACCTGTGCAAGTTCTTCGAGCAGCTTGCGCATGGCCTCATCGGCTTTGAAGATATCGTACTTTGAGATTCGTTTGATGCGTATTTCGGTCAGTTTCACGATATCCTCTTCGCTCACTTCGCGATAGAGCTGCTTTTTGAAGGGCTCGAGTCCGCGGTCGATGGTAGCAATCACATCGGGCCAGGTTTCACACTCTTCGATGTCCCGGTAGATGCGCTCTTCGATGAAGATGCGCTCCAATGACGAGTAAAAAATCTTTTCTTCCAGTTGTTTTTTCCTGATCTCAAGCTCTTTGCCCAGCAGCTCGCGGGTATGCTCCGTAGATATCCGCAAAAGCTCGTTCACATTCAGAAATACAGGTTTGTCGTTCAGAATGACGCAGGTATTCGGTGAAATCGACACTTCGCAATCGGTGAATGCATAGAGCGCATCAATGGTAAGGTCGGGTGATGTGTTCGGGGGCAACTCGATTTCTATCTCTACAAATTCGGCTGTGTTGTCCGTCACTTTTTTAATCTTCACCTTGCCCTTGTCATTGGCCTTGATGATGCTGTCGATCAGTCCCGAGGTAGTAGAGCCGTAGGGTACACTTTTGACAAGAAGGGTGCGCTTGTCTTTTACTTCAATATCGGCCCTGACCCGTATGCGGCCGCCACGTTCCCCGCCATTGTACTGGCTGAAGTCGGCTGTGCCGCCTGTCGGGAAATCGGGGAGAATATTCGTCTTTTTGCCATTGAGCACATCAATGGATGCTTTGCAGAGCTCCCGGAAATTGTGCGGCATGATCTTGGTGGCCAGTCCCACGGCAATGCCTTCGGCACCCTGGGCCAGCACAAGCGGAAATTTTACCGGCAGTTGCAGGGGTTCTTTTTTTCGCCCGTCATAGGCCAGCTGCCATTCCGTGATTTCGGGGTTGAAGACCACCTCTTTGGCAAATGCCGAGAGTCTGGCTTCGATATAACGGGGTGCTGCCGCACTGTCGCCCGTCCGCACATCGCCCCAGTTTCCCTGGGTTTCGATCAGGAGCTCTTTCTGCCCCAGCGCTACCAGCGCATCTCCGATGGCTGCATCGCCATGCGGATGATACATCATCGTCTGGCCGATGATATTGGCCACTTTGTGGAAACGCCCGTCATCCATTTCGCGCATGGCATGCATGATCCTGCGCTGAACGGGTTTCAGCCCGTCATATAGTGCGGGTACGGCCCGCTCGAGAATTACATAACTGGCGTAATCAAGAAACCAGTTTTCGTACATACCGCCAATGGCCGTTGACGATTTCAATCCCGTGATTTCGTTCTTTTTCTCTTCCATTGTTCATTGCTTCAGCAAGCGACCTCAGGCCGGTTCTTCAATCAGGTCTTTTTCTATTTTAAGTCTTTCGATGATAAACTGCTGGCGTTCGGGGGTATTTCGCCCCATAAAGTATCGCAGCAGATCGGGTACGGTACTGTCTTTCTTCAAAATGACCGGCTCAAGGCGAATATTGTGGCTGATAAACTGCTTGAACTCACCCGGGCTGATCTCACCGAGCCCTTTGAACCTCGTCACCTCGGCACTTTTGCGGCCCACCTTCTCCATTGCCTGGCGTTTTTCCTCTTCGCTGTAGCAATAGTAGGTTTCCTTCTTGTTGCGCACTCTGAAGAGGGGTGTTTCCAGAATGAAGAGATGTCCGTTCTTGACCAGATCAGGATAAAACTGCAGAAAGAAGGTAAGCAGAAGCAGGCGTATGTGCATGCCGTCCACATCGGCATCCGTGGCAATCACTACCTGATTGTAGCGCAACTCATCTATTCCGTTTTCGATGCCGAGGGCATGTTGCAGGAGGTTAAATTCTTCATTCTCATAGACAATCTTTTTGCTCAGCCCGTAGCTGTTGAGCGGCTTGCCCCGAAGAGAAAACACAGCCTGTGTCTGCACATCGCGGGCCTTGGTCAGCGAGCCGCTGGCACTGTCGCCCTCCGTAATGAAGAGGGTGGATTCGAGGCGCCTTTCATGCTTCTGATTATTCAGATGCACCCGGCAATCGCGCAGTTTTTTATTGTGGAGGTTGGCCTTCTTGGCCCGCTGGTTGGCCAGCTTCTTGATACCTGCCATTTCCTTGCGCTCCCGCTCGCTCTGCTGAATGCGTTTGAGCAGAGCCTGCGCCACCTCCGGAGTGCGGTGCAGGAAGTTGTCCAGCTCTTTGCTCAGAAAATCGACAATATAGCTGCGCAGGGGCGGGCCTTCCGGTGCCATGCTTGTTGATCCCAGTTTCGTTTTCGTCTGCGACTCAAACACGGGCTCCTGAATTCGCACCGATATGGCTCCGATGATGGAGGCCCGCACATCGGTGGTGTCGAAGTTTTTCCCGTAGAATTCGCGACAAACCTTGACAATGCCCTCTTTAAAAGCTGCCAGGTGCGTTCCTCCGTGGGTGGTGTTCTGCCCGTTGACAAAACTGTAATATTCCTCTCCGTAGTGGCTGCCATGTGTGAGTGCCACCTCTATGTCTTCTCCACGCAGGTGAATGATGGGATATCGCAGTTCACCTTCATCGCTTTTGTCACTAATGAGGTCTTTAAGTCCGTTTTTGCTTTGAAACTTCTGCCCGTTGAATCGAATCGTGAGTCCCGCATTCAGGTATGCGTAGTTCCAGAGCATGTTTTCAAGGTGATCGGGGTTGTACTGATATTTTCTGAAAATACTTTCATCGGGTATAAAAATCACCTCGGTTCCGTCCGGCTCTGTACTTTTCTCCAGCCGGTATTCCTTTTCGAGTATTCCCCGCTCAAAGACCGCTTCCTTTACCCTGCCGTCTCTGAAAGAGCGGACCAGAAAACGCGTACTCAGCGCATTAACGGCTTTGGTACCCACGCCATTCAGCCCGACCGATTTTTGAAAGGCGGCCGTGTCGTATTTCCCACCGGTGTTGATCTTCGAAACGCACTCTACCACCTTGCCAAGCGGGATACCCCGCCCATAGTCGCGCACCCGCACCTGCTTATTGTCAATGCTGATTTCGATCACCTTGCCATAACCCATCATATGCTCGTCAATGGCGTTATCCAGCACTTCTTTCAGCAAAATATAGATTCCATCCTCAGGTGCCGAACCGTCTCCCAGTTTGCCGATATACATACCCGGGCGCAAGCGGATGTGTTCGCGCCAGTCAAGCGATTTAATGTGTTCTTCCGTGTAATTTCCGTTGGCCATAAATTTCCTCTCTATTTTGCTCCGCCCCTGCGCGCAAGGCCCAAAGCCCGCCTCAGGGGTAAGGATAAAAATAAGGTGCGGGGCAATCTCCTGCGATTTAATTTTAAACATCTTTCGGCAGGGTGTATACAAGCGTAAGCCATGATAAAAACGTTCATTTTTCACTCACATTGCAATGCGTAATTTTATAGGCATGGACCGGGATATCAGGCAAGTGATCGCGAGCATTGAAAAGCGCAACAGGAACTATCGTTTGTTTTGGGCAGCCTTTCTCTTTCTTACCGGGCTTAGCCTCTCGGCATATCCCCTCCTTTACCGCATCGAAGCAGCTGTTTTCTGGTTTTTCTGCGGTGTTGTATTCATGCTGACGGCTTTGCTGCTGCTCGCCTATGCCCTTCGGGTTTTTCCCTTTCGGCAGGCGGGCATTACAGGTTTGCTCGATCACGGCCGGGAGCAGGTCGTCTGGATTTACCCCTATATAATGCAAACGATGCCATTTGGCATCAAGCTCTTTGACAGCACCCGCCTTTATTTCCACCTCCTCAACGGGGAGAATCAGCAGCTATACTGCCGAACCCGCGAAGCCAATGAGCTGATGGAAGAGTTGCGCATGTATTTTCCCCGAGCCTGCTTCGGCTATTCCCAGGAAAAAGAGTTTATGTATGAGTATGATCCGGCTATGCTGCTTCGAAACACTTCAGACAAAGAATGAATCATCTTCGAAGTATCGAATGGCTTCTTTCCTCAGCCGCTGGGTCTGATCGGCAAGCTCTTCCTCACTGAGGCGGAATCGCTCAAAAGTGTCGAGGTCATCACCGCTGTTCTGAATGGCCCGGTACCAGGCTCCCGGATCACTTAGATCACCGATTTTACGGGGTACAACATGCATATGCAAATGTGCCTGTGATTGTCCGGCCTCCTCCCCCTCCTGGATGGCCCAGTCAAAGGCCTTCGTATCAAAAACCCGGTTCAGAAGTCCGGCCAGCTTGCGACTCAGAATCATAAATTCGGCCAGTTGCTCTTCATTCAGCTCGAAAAGACTTTCATGATGAGATTTGGGAATGATCAGGCAATGGCCCGGCAATATGGGCGAGATATTATAGATCACTGCAAAATACCGGGATTCCAGTATGTAGTCTTTCTGTGTTTTTTGACAAAAAGGACAATCAGATTTTTTTTGGATTTCCTGCATATCGCTGTTTTAGCAAAGGTGGCTCTCCTTCAAATTTACCTCAAATTTCAAACTCAATCGCACAGAAATCCACGCCTCCGCCCGTCCTGCTCAGGAGATAAATCCCGTTCCGTAGAGATTGATAAGCGTAAAGAAGCTTAGGTAAATAATGAAAAGCAGGGGAGCGACTTTATTCGATTTTCTGAAATGTGAAAGGTGGAAAAAGAGCATAAGAAAGAAAGCGAGAAGAAACCAGGTCAGATAGACAGGCAGCAGATTCTGGTTGTGCTCCCACTTCCACCAGTCGAGGGTCTCGGCCGCAGGCTCAAGAGCGAGGTCCATCAGCAGGATTAAGAATGCGGCTACCACGGCTTTCAGAATCTTGGGGAAGGGCAGACGCGCTGAAATGGTGCCTGCACTGTAGAAAATCATTAACCAGAGCAGAGGCAGTATGAGGGGAATGCTGAAAACGGAAATCCCAAGGGAAGGGCGATAGTCGATTGCGCCCATCGGAAATGCCGTAAAATAGTTGAGAAGCAATACAAAAGTGATGATGAAGTACGTGATGACGGAGAAATTCCAGAAGGGTCTTTTAAACTTGCTCTGAAACCAAAAGAGAATGATGGCACTGAAAAGCAGGTGAAAGGGGCTCATGGCGATAAAAAGCTCGGTGCTTTTTTCATAAGCCAGCCCGGCAAAGCCAAAAATACAGGATAAAATCAGTGCAGCAGATGCCAGCCATCTGGATTGTGTATCAGACATTCCTTCGTTTTAGATTATTTCCGCATGATTGCGCGCGCTCCGGTCAAATGGCCCGGTTGGGATCCCAGGACTCGAGCAGGTCGGCAAATCTTCTGATAAAGCTGCCTCCCATGGCACCATCTACCAAACGATGATCATAACTCATGCTGATCATCATGTAGTGCCTTACGGCAATCATATCGCCCTCATCCGTTTCGACAATGCCCGGTTTCTTTTTGATGGCCCCCGTTGCCAGTATGGCCACCTGCGGCTGATTGATGATGGGTGTTCCGGCCAGGTTTCCAAAGGTGCCCACATTGGTGAGGGTAAACGTACCGTCCTGAATTTCATCCGGTTTCAGCTTGTTTTCACGTGCCCTGCGGGCCAGGTCATTTACCTGCTTGGCCAGACCTACCAGGTTGAACTGATCGGCTTGCCTGATAACCGGAACAATGAGATTTCCGCTCGGAAGGGCGGCTGCCATCCCGATATTGATGTATTTTTTTACAATGATTTTATATCCGTCAATGGATGCATTGACGTAGGGAAACTCTTTAAGCACCTTGGCCAGCAGCTCGATAAAAATAGGTGTGAAGGTCAGTTTTTCTCCTTCCCGCTTCAGAAATTCGTTTTTCACCTTGTTGCGCCATTGTACCAGGTTGGTCACATCGGCTTCGACAAAGGAGGTGACGTGTGCCGAGGTGTGTTTGGACTGAACCATGTGATCGGCAATCATCCTTCGCATGCGGTCCATTTCAATAATCTCCACCTCTCCGCTGCTGCTTGCAGCCGGTGCCGCCACACTTTTGGATACGGGAGCTGCAGGAGCTTCTTTCACCGGACTTGCGGCCGGAGCTGCCTGAGGTGCCTGAGGTGTCTGAGGTGTCTGGCGAGCTTTAAGGTAACTCAGAATATCTTTTTTGGTAACTCTTCCCTCTCTTCCGCTGCCGGGTACTTTCTCCAATTCCTGCATGCTGATGCCTTCCTGTCGGGCTATATTCATTACAAGAGGAGAATAAAATCGTTCTTTCTGATGCTGTCCGTTGCTTCCTTTTCCCGACTGAAGCCCGGGTTCATCCACCCCTGCCATTACAGGTTGGGGATTGCTTTGAACTTCACTTTCCTTTGCTTCCTGCACAGGCGGAGCCGGAGCTGTTTCCGGAACTTCGGCAGCGTCTTCGCTGTCTACTTCAATCCGGGCAATGGGTTTTCCCACTTCCACCACATCGTTCACTTTATAGAGAATTTTTTTCAGTGTGCCCGTATAGGGCGAGGGCACTTCAGAATCTACCTTATCGGTGGCAATTTCCAATACGGGTTCGTCTTCTTCTACATGGTCGCCTTCCTTCTTCAGCCAGTTGAGAATGGTAGCTTCCATTATGCTTTCGCCCATTTTGGGCATGATCAGATCCTTTTCTGCCATGGTGTAAGATTTCTGTTGATGCCCCAAATTTAACCCTTTTGCCTATCGCTGGCAAAGATGCACAGAAGACTTTTCTGTCCAAAAACAGATTTCATTTCCCGGGCTCATTCTGCAGGATGCTCCTGCGGAGCAGATTCAGGGCCAGGTTTGACGTAAGCTGAATGATCTCGCGCCTGCCTCCTCCCAGGTGCAAAAGTTTCGTCCGGACTCCGGCTGGCGAAGCGATGGCCGTCCACACTGTTCCCACCGGCTTTTGCGGGCTGCCACCCCCGGGCCCTGCAATACCCGACACGGCAATGGCATAATCCGTGGCCAATAGTTTACACACCCCTTCGGCCATCTCCCTTACCGTCTCTTCGCTCACTGCTCCGTGTTTTTCAAGCGTTTCCGGCCGCACACCGAGCACCTTCATTTTTACCCGGTTGGAATAGGCCACCACGCTTCCCTCGAAATAATGGGATGCGCCCGGTATGGCCGTGATGTCCGCGGCTATCTTTCCGCCCGTACAGCTTTCAGCCGTTGCGAGGCGGGCCTTCCTTTCCAGCAGCAGCTGCCCAACGGCTTTGCTGATACTCATCTTCTCATCCCTGCCGCTGTAAAAAACAATATCGGTCAGAAGAGCGGCCAATTCATTTCCCAGGCTCTCCAGAAAGGCATCCAACTCCTCTCCGTTTTCACCGCGGGCAGTCAGCCGCAGTTTGACCATTCCGAGCGAGGGGAGATAAGCCAACCCCACATTTTGAGGCAGTTTTTCCTCAAAATCCCGGAGCAATGAGGCAATATGCGATTCTCCCATGCCGGCCGTCATCACAAAGTAATGCCGGATGGCCGGGAGCTTCCATAGCTTTCGCAAGCGAGGGGCGAGTTCATTCTGAAAAATGGCCCGCATCTCATGCGGGACACCCGGCATCGAGACAAATACTTTCCCCTTTTCTTTAAAAAGCATTCCCGGGGCGGTACCCAGTTTGTTGCTCAGGGCTTCACAATTTTCGGGCAGCTCGGCCTGTGCAAGGTTTGCGGGCGAAGCCTCCCTGTTCCAGCGCCTGAAAAGGGCTTTCACCTCTTCTTCAACAGCCTTGTTTCTCTTCAGACCTACTCCGAAATATTCGGCCAGGGTCTTTTTTGTAATGTCATCACTGGTCGGGCCCAGGCCTCCCGTGGTAAGAATCAGGTCTGCCCTCGAGGCCGCTCTTTTCAGTGCCTCGAGAATGGATTCCCTGCGATCGGAGATGCTCAGTATTTCACGCACTTCTATTCCCATTGCGTGGAGTTGCTTTCCCAGCCAGGCGCTGTTGGTATCTATTGTTTGTCCGTACAATATTTCATCCCCGATGGTAATTATTTCTGCTTTCATGACTATTTTGGAATCTTATTTGTAAAGCTAGAACGAATCAGTTATTAATTTTTCTCCTCAGTTAAAAATAAACACCATGCAGATGACAAATCGAAGTATCAAAGGGCTGGCACTCATTCTTTTTCTCTTTCTCTTTTCCTCCTGTGAATTGGAAGAACTTATCAGCGGAACCAGCAGTACGGGGATCACCAATGAAGAAGCGGCTTCCGGCCTCAAAGATGCCCTGATTAAAGGCATTTCAAAAGGCAGCGAACTACTCTCAAAGACCGATGGTTTTTATGCCAATCCCAAGGTGCGGATTCCCCTGCCCAAAGAACTTGAAAAAGTAGCTTCTACCCTGCGATCCGTAGGCCTCGGGAGCCTGGTAGACAAGGCCGAGCTAAGCATGAACCGGGCCGCGGAAGATGCTGCGGCCAAAGCCAAACCCATATTTATCCAGGCCATTAAGGAAATGAGTTTCAGCGATGCCATGAATATTCTTTTCGGAGGAGACAGTGCGGCCACACATTATCTGCGAAGCAAGACCTATGACAAACTTTACCGCGAGTTTAAACCCGTCATCAGCCATTCGCTGGACAAGGTCAACGCCACGCGCTACTGGAGCGAAATGATTTCGGAATACAACAAGTTGCCCCTTGTGAAAGATGTGAACCCCGACCTGGTGGATTATGTTAATAGGCGTGCGCTTGATGGCGTCTTCACAATGGTGGCCGATGAAGAAAAAGCCATTCGTGAGAATCCGCTGGAGCGGACCACCGCCATCATGAAAAAAGTATTTGACTATTACGACCGGAATAAATAATATCAGCTTTCAGGCGACAAGAAAAGCACTGAAAACTTTATTCTTTAGTTCTCAAACATTATTGCATCTACATGAAAAAGAGTACTGCCAAAGATCTGGGACTGTTAATCATACGTGTCGGAATCGGATTGTCCTTTGCATTCAACCATGGATACTCAAAAATCACGGGAGGCCCTGAAATCTGGGAAAAGCTGGGGGCCAACATGGCGTATGCCGGGTTGGATTTTGCACATGTATTCTGGGGTTTTATGGCCGCATTCGCTGAATTCGGAGGTGGACTCCTTTTGGCTTTCGGTTTGCTGACCCGGCCGGCTGCACTGCTCATAGTAATCACCATGCTTGTTGCCATTCTCATGCATCAAGCCCATGGGGAATCTTTCGTCTATCCTCTGGAAATGCTGAGTGTAGCAGCGGGATTGGCCCTGGCCGGGGCAGGAAAATACAGCCTGGATGCGCATATCCGGCTGAGACGTTAAGGCTTTGTTTCTCTACTGAAATTGCGGAAAATTGGCATAAGGATCACTTTGTTTCCTCAGCTTCAGGTCTTTGAGCAGGCTGCTGCGCGCCTGAATGGTGAAAGTATAGCGCTTGGCATAGCCCGTGGGCACCCAGTTGAAAGACATAAACCAGCAATGCAAGTCGCGCGAGATATCTACCGTGAGGCCGGCAATATCACGTCTGGCAATATCATATCGCAAATCAAGGCGCATCTGCCATTTGGCAGCGGGATCCATCGACAGGCGAATGCCCGCACCCTGAGTGACCCGCAAAGTGTCGGCATTGCCCGGAATGCCCTTGTCCAGATTCAGGCTGTAACTCAAATTCACATTAAAAGGAAAACCAAGCCAATCCATGTCCTTCTGGGTCCATCCCGTGTTCATCGTCACATTGGCGCTTTCGAAACGCAAGGGCCTTCCTTTTTCATTGAAATAAAAACGGTTGACGCGAACCCCGCGCTCATTGAGTGCATAAGGGTCAAGCCGGGCATTGTAGTTGATCCTGACTTTTCGTTTAAACAGGTTCGTATAACCGCTCAGACTGATTAATCCCCATTGGAGAGTGTCGGCAACAAAATTGTAGTTGCCCGTGATGTTCAGGTTGTCAATCAGTGTCACTTTACGGGTACCGAGAATGGTATCGGAAGGGTCGGCCAATTTCATCTCCACATTGTTGAGCAAGGAGAAGTTGACCCCCCCAAATTCTCTTGTGGGCGGACTTCCGTACAGGGACGGGTAGGTTTTGAATGTCTGTTCATCTCCCTCGGGATTTATGGGAATAATATCATAATAACCGAAACGGGGTTCGGCAAAGTTGGGATTGTAGCTAAGCGAGAATGACGGAGTCAGTTTGTGTCGAATGGCCCTTATTTTCCGCTTCGGAAAACGCAGGAAGCCGTAAAGGTTGGTCTGTATGGAAAGAGAGGCACTGTAATATCTCACGGCTTTGAATCCACGGCTCGTATCAATCTGAACATAGCTGATGCTCGAGTCCTCATTGATAATCGGGTCATAGCGGTAATCATAGCTGCGGGTATACCAGTCTTCGTTGTAGCGAAAACCCGGAGAAAGGTTGAAGTATTTCAGTACTTTAAAGTTGGCCGAAACAGGAATCTTCTGGCTCACACCAAACTGCATCTGTTCCAGCGTATTTCTACTGAAAAATGTGGAATCAGCCATCCTTACCGAATTCTGTGAATTCAGTTTCCATGAAAAATTGATTTTTTCATACCAGCGCTTGCCTCCAATGGCATTCTTGCGCTCAAAGGGGAAGATCGTCTGTGTGCCGATAAACAGCTCGGGCAGTGTAAGTGTGATTTCGCGGTTCTGAATGCTCTGGAAATAACGGGCTTTGGCCTCAAAGCGCAGGCGCCAGCTCTCGGGAAAGCGGTGGGAGTAACTCATCGAGGATGAATAAGTATTGTTCAGGCGCTTGTCGAGGTTCAGCTCATTGAAAAGGTTGTAATTGCTCGACCCAAAGTTGAGGTTGATGCTGAAGTCATTGTTGGGCCAGGCTTTCGGATCAATTCGGAAACTGCCCGTCACCTTCGTGGTTTTAGTGATATTCAAGGATTCAAAGAGTGCCGACCCGGTCTTGAAGCGGCTGTATGCCAGCGATAAATTTCCGGAATACTTATAGCGCTTTTTAAATTTCGTATTCATACGCAGGCCATAGCTCCCGCTGGAATAGATGTCGCCCGTAAGGGAGAGGTCGTAATAATCGCTCAATGAAAAATAATAACCGCCATTGGTCAGGCCGTATCCGAAATTTCCGGTATTGGCAACCGAAGGGAGGATGAGTCCGCTTTGCCTTTCCTCTTTCTTCAGCGGAAACAAGGCAAAGGGCAACACAAATGGAGTGCGTACTCCTTCAATGACCAGGTTGGCCGGGCCGGCTACCAATATCTCGTTGGGAACGACTTTCGAAGGGTTTGCCTCCACGTAAAAGTGCGGATGCTCCAGATCACAGGTAGTGTATCTCACCTTCTTGGCATAGATCACATTGTTATCCAGTTTTTTTGCCTCCTCGGTGTGCAGAAACCCTTCTCCCTCCCGTGTCATCAGGTCGTAGATTTTGCCCTTGCCGCTTTTAAAATTATAGGCAATGCGGTTTGCCTCAAAGGATTCATTTCCGTCATTGAATTTGGGCCGGCCGCTCAGATGTCCGCTGCTGTCCTTTACTCCTTCGGCATAGATGACACTCCTCTTCCAGTCGAAGGTGACCGTGGCTGCCGAAAGCTGAATCCGGTCGTAATGAATTTCAGCATCCCCGTAGAGGTGAAATTGCTGGGCCCGGAGGTCGAGCACTGCAGAATCGCTTGATTTATAAAGCACTTCCGCATCCAGGGTGTCGGGCGAAAAAGGTATCTTCAGGACTTTCAAACTGTCCTTATTTCCCGCTGCAATGCTGCTGTCGGACAGCAGCGAATCGGGAATAGATATCCCCCAATTCACATTTCCGGCAGTCGGTTGCTCTATAATCAGTACAGATTCGCCTGCAAAAAGCGCACTTTGATGTGCGAAGAGTATAAAAAGTGCCGTTAAGTATGTCCGGAGCCTGTGCTGCAAGGTGCTGCTGATTAGATTTGTTAGAGTAGAAATACCGGCCAAAGTAAAATATTGTCAAAATTAAGAAGAAAATGGGCGCCAGATCCTGCTATAAAATAGAACCAACCGGATTGTTCATGGTTGCATGGCTGCTTCTCTTTTTTCACTTCAGCCTGGCGGCACAGGAAGAGGGCTACAAGATCCGGACCATCGTCCTTGATGCCGGACACGGAGGCAAAGACGTTGGCTGCCTGGGCTCATCGAGCCATGAAAAGGATATTGCACTCGGTATCACACTGCAACTGGGGGCCTATATCAACGAATACCTTCCCGATGTGAAAGTCATCTATACCCGCAGCAGCGATGTATTTATCCCGCTCGACCAGCGCGCACACATTGCCAACGAGAAAAAAGCAGACTTATTCATTTCGATCCACTGCAATTCGGCATCCAATCGTGCAGCCTTCGGTACGGAAACCTGGGTGATGGGAATGCACCGCTCGGAGGCCAATCTCGAAGTGGCCAAACGGGAAAATGCCGTGATCATGCTGGAAGAAAACTACGAAGACAAATATGACTATGACCCTACCTCCCCGGTGGCGCATATCATTTTTTCCATTCAGCAATATGCCTTTCAGGATCAGAGCATCGACCTGGCGCACACCATACAGGAACAATTTCGCACACGGGCCGGGCGCAAAGACAGGGGAGTAAAACAAGCCGGACTGGTGGTACTCTATAAAACAGCCATGCCCTCGGTTTTGGTAGAAACCGGTTTCCTCAGCAACAGCGAGGAAGAGAAATTTCTGCGCTCCAAATACGGGCAGGAGATCATCGCATCGGCCATCTTCCGGGGAATCCGCGATTACAAAGTGGCCATGGAAAAAGACTATGAAGCCATTGCACGCGAGCGGGTCAACCCTAAAAACCTGAGCGATATTGAGAAAAAAACACGGCTGGAAGGGGAAAAGCAAGTCGCTGTAAATCAGGAGAAGAATACGTCCGTGGTCAATGAGCAGAAGCCCGAGCCAGCAACGGTAAGCGGCAGCACAGCAGCAAACCACGACAAGAAAGAGAACGAAATACCCGCAGGAAATGCAAAAAATATCGAATACCGTGTACAGATATTTGCCTCTGCCCGGCTCTCCGACCTCAACGCCCCGCCTTTCAATCGTTTGAAAAAAGTATATACCGATCAGACCAGAGGCGGTATATTTCGCTATTTCTACGGCAGTTTCTATGAACTGCCGGAAGCGCGCAAGGCACTGAAAGAAGCGCGCGAAGCCGGATTTACGGATGCTTTTCTCGCTGCATATAAAAACGGGCTTCGTGTGGACATGCCCAAAAGCTTTGCCACTTCAGAATAATGTCAGACAGGAAAGTACGGCCGCTGCGATCTCTGCGTTTCCCCATAGAATGACTATTTTTGAAGGATTAAAAAAGCCCTGAACATTGAAGATCTCAAACGAATTTAAAGTCGGTGTATTAACAGTTGTAGCCATTCTGATACTCATCTTCGGATATCAATATCTGAGAACCGGGCAATTTTTTCAGAAAGGGCGAACCTTTTACGTGTATTATACCAATGTGAACGGCCTGGGTGTCAATGACAAAGTACTCTATCATGGCTTCGAAATAGGAACCGTGCATGACATCAGCCTTAACAGCACGGATTCACAGCAGATAGCCATCAAGGTCACGCTCAACATATTGGAGGATATGCCCATATTCGACAATGCCGAAGCACGCATTGTAAACTCCGACCTGCTCGGAGAAAAAGCCATTTCCATCATTCAGAAACAGCAAGGGACTCCGCTGCCTGCCGGATCTGTAATAAGAGGAACCGTGGAACAGACCCTTTCGCAGCAAATAGAAGAAGAACTGCTGCCGGTCAAGAACAAGATTGAGGTGCTCGTCTCAAATATCGACAGTGTAATCAGCCGCATCCAGGGAATATTCAATGTCGATTTTCAGGGCAAAATCAATGAGAACCTGGTTTCCATTGAAGGGGCATTGGTCAACATCCGGAACATCACACAGAATGTAGAGGACATCATTGCCATGGAAAAATACCACATCGATACCATCGTAAACGATGTGCAGGCCATCACCACGACCATCAAAGACAACAAGGAAGAACTGGATCGAAGCATCAAAAACTTTGCAGATATCAGCGATTCGCTGAGCCAGATCGAGTTCAGCAAAATATTTGGCGGCCTGGCCAACGTGACGGCTCGCCTCGATACCATCATTTCCAAAGTGGAAGCAGGAGAAGGCACACTGGGCGAGCTGATACAGGATGACGAACTGTATGACAACCTGAAGAAAGTGACGGTCAGCCTCAACCAACTCGTAAAAGACATACAGGAAAACCCCGGACGCTACTCTCCTGCGCTGCTAAGAATCGGTACCAAGTAAGGTATCCCGTTTATGAAGTATCTATTTTTTTTCATTCTACTGCTGCAGATCACCGCGGGCGCATACGCCCAGGAAAAAGACGAAAAACCCGTACAGATCAGAGCCCGTGAGGCCGAAGGTGTGGTCATTGACGGGAAGAATGCAGACATTCTTCGCGGGCAGGTAGAAATTCTCTTTGAACATATCGTACTGCACTGCGACAGCGCCTACAATTTCAAACAGGAAAACAGGGTAAAAGCCTTTGGTCACGTAGATATCCGGCAGGGAGATTCTATTCATATTACGGGCGATTCACTTTATTACAGCCCCGATGATGATCTTGCCCTTCTGCAGGGCCACGTCAGGCTCCAGCGGGAAAAAATGACCCTTCGAACACCTTTTCTGACCTATTATCCGGATAAAAAATGGGGTTTTTATACAGGCGGAGGCACACTCGAACAGGAAGATATTCGCCTGGAAAGCATTTACGGCTACTATGAAGAGACCGGGCACCGGGCCCGCTTCAAAGAGCACATATTTATCGAAGGCAGTGAATTTCAACTCTGGGCAGATACCCTCGATTACGATCTGGGTAAAAACCGCGTACACTTCTATGGCCCCACGGTCATTGAGAGCAAAGAAAGCCGCATCTATTGCGAAAGGGGCTACTATGACCTCAAGGAAAAGAGCGGCAAATTTTATCAGAATGCCCGCATGATCGACCGGGGTCGTGCCATCCGGGCCGACACGCTCACCTACCGGCAGGAAGACGGCAAAGGGGATGCCACCGGAAATGTTTATTTCAGCGATACGGCCGAGGGGATCACGCTTTTCAGCGGGCAGGCCGAATACAACAACAGCCAAAACCGGGTCAGTGCCACCATAGATCCGCTCATCCTCATCCGCATCGACAAGGACACCTTCTATGTGCGGGCCGATACCCTGATCTCGGAAGGAGACAGCAACGGCCGCGAGCTCTATGCTTTTCCCAATGTGCGTCTCCTGCGCGGAAATTTCAGTGCAATGGCTGGCCTCATGCACTATTCGGGCAGGGATTCGATGCTCCGTCTGACAGGAAACCCCGTGGCATGGATCGACAGTTTCCAGCTCAGTGGCGACAGCATTCAGCTTTCTTTTCGCCATGGCAAACCCTACCGGCTCCGTGTGAGCCCCCATGCCCTGCTGGCGAGCCGCGAAGGCAATGGAATCTACAATCAGACCAAAGGCCGAAGCATGGAAGGCTACTTCAAGAACGACTCGCTGCGGAGTATGCATTTTACGGGCAATGCCGAAACGATTTACTACGCACAGGACGACAGCGGCCGCTTCATCGGGGCCAATCGCCTCAGCTGCTCATCCATTCACCTGCGCTTTGCCAAAGGGGCGTTGCAATATATCCGTTTCGTCACCCTGCCCGATGGACGTTTTATCCCGATACAGAAAGTAAATGCCCCGGAGATGATACTGGAAGGTTTTGAATGGAAAGGTGCCGGGAAAGTCACATTTGAGAATGACTTCTACATCCTTCCTGTTTCCTTCGAGAATATCGAAAGGCCATTGTGGAGCCGGGAGGAAGAAAGCGCGCTTCCCGTGATTTCGCCCCGTAATTAAATCATGGTGTCATCCATCGACCAGGCTTGCGCTTTTTCAGCAAAAAGCGCCCGTGTCAGTTCCCAGGTTTCTTTGAAAAGATCCGAATTCCGGTATTTCTCGAGGTCTTCGGGCGAACGCCATACACTATAGGTGAAAAATATCTGCGGGTCCTCACGGTCCTGCAGGAGGCGGACGGAATAGCAGCCCGGAAAACTTTCGATGTGCATCCTTCGCTCGCGGAATACGGATTTAAAATTCTCCACTTCGTCCTCGCGGAATCTCATCTTTACCAATCTGATCATAGTTAGAATTCAATTTGAATGAGATCACCGATCTTCAGTCCGAACAATTGCTTCGCCTGGCCTTTGTTGATGGCAATCTCAAGGTACCCTTCAGAATTAAAAATGCAGAGTTTCTCGCCCTCCGGCACTTCATTGTAGCTTAGCGAAATGCTTCGGACGGTTTCATTGTTTTTGAAAGCTATGCTGAATCGCTTCTCCCCGATGATTTCTTCAAAAAGCGAACGGCTGATGTTCGTCATGGCATTGCCGTAATGGTCGAAATAGAGAATAGCCCCCCGGAGGCTGTTGCCATTGAGCACCGGTTGCAGCTTTTGCCGCTCCACATATTCGCTGACCGCCACTCCAATCGCCTCTGCCTTGGTGCCATTGACAAGCTTGCAGGCCACATCCACCATAATTTCACGAAACGGGAAGGTGCTGGCCCGTCCTTCTTTTCCCGGAATATGAAAGATCTCATCGGGTCCGTCATCGAATAGAAGAGAAAAGATGCCATTGTCGTATCCCACAAAGAAATGTCCCTTTTTTTTCACGAGAAGAATACGTGCATCGGGTTTGTCGGTGCTCTCCACACTGAGCAGATGAATGCTTCCTTCGGGGAAATGATGATAGGCATTTTTCAGTACAAATGCCGCATGGGCAATATCGAAATGGCTGATCTGGTGCGATATATCCACAATGCGTATATCCGCACAAGCCGAGTAAAGGGCCCCTTTTACCGCAGCAACATAATGATCACGCTCACCAAGGTCGCTCGTCAATGTAATGAATGGCATTTTTTCTTAGGCCCTTTGTTAACTTTGAAACAAAAATAAGTAAAGCTTGACTGAAATATCCATTGACCTCAATCATATCAATCCGGTCGATTTTTTTGGTGTTAATAATGCGCACATTGACCAGCTTCGCAAAGCATTTCCCCGTCTGAAGATCGCTTCGAGAGGCAATAAGCTGAAGATATCAGGCAGTGAGCATGACATCGAGCAGCTCAACGAAACCATCAATGCCATGCTGCACCTGCTCGAGAAATACGGACGCATTTCCAACAAAAACCTCGAGAATATTCTTCTCGGTGTCGCCCCTTCGCCCGAGCAAGATCTCAATGCGGATGAAGTCATCGTTTTCGGGGCCCGTGGCAATGTGATCAAAGCCAAGACACCCAATCAGCATGAGATGGTACGCCAGGCCCTTGACAATGATATCCTTTTTGCCATCGGGCCGGCCGGCACGGGAAAAACTTATACGGCTGTAGCACTGGCTGTCAGGGCACTTAAGAACCGCCTTGTCAAGAAGATCGTCCTTACGCGGCCTGCGGTAGAAGCCGGTGAAAGCCTCGGCTTTCTGCCCGGAGACCTCAAGGAAAAAGTAGATCCCTATCTGCGGCCACTCTATGATGCACTGGACGATATGTTTCCCATCGACCGGCTCAACTACTACATGCAAAACCGCGTCATTGAGGTGGCCCCTCTGGCATTTATGCGCGGCCGTACGCTCGACAATGCTTTTATCATTCTGGACGAGGCCCAAAACACCACCGAATCGCAGATAAAAATGTTTCTTACGCGCCTGGGCCCTTCGGCCAAAGCCATCATCACCGGTGACCTGACCCAGGTAGACCTGCCTCGCAGCCAGCGCTCGGGGCTTATCAAAGCCATCAACATACTCAAAGATGTGGAAGGCATTGCCGTGGTGCGTCTGGACGAGCGCGATGTGATCCGTCACCGCCTCGTCCGGAAGATCATTCAGGCATTTGAAAAGGCCGAATCGAAAAATAAAAAGGAACCCCCGTCACGGGAGCAGAATGAAGACGCTTAATTATCAGTAAAAAAAGAACAGGGCATGCAGGCAATCCACGAAACCCAATTTCATCTGCCGGGACAAAGCGCTTTTTACCGTGGAAAAGTAAGGGATGTGTATTATCTGAAACAGGATTTGCTGGTCATGGTGGCCAGCGACCGTATTTCGGCATTTGACCGTATCCTGCCGCGGCCGATCCCGTTCAAGGGCCAGGTACTCAATCAGGTAGCCCGGCATTTTCTCGAGTCCACCAGTGACATCGTCCCCAACTGGGTGCTCGACTATCCCGATGAAAGGAGCGCCCTGGGGCATCTCTGCACACCATACAAGATAGAGATGGTCATCAGAGGATACCTTGCCGGTCATGCATGGCGCGAGTATCGCGATGGAAAGCGGGTGATCAGCGGGGTGCCCATGCCCGAAGGGCTGAAAGAAGGAGACCCTTTCCCGCAGGCCATCATCACCCCTGCCACCAAGGCCGAAGAAGGGCATGACGAAGACATCAGCCGCGAGGAGATTATCGCCCGGGGCCTGGTCCCGGCCGATGAATATGCCCTGCTCGAAAAATATACGAGGGCCCTCTTTCAGCGGGGAAGCGAAATGGCCCGCCAGCGAGGGCTCATCCTGGTGGATACCAAATATGAATTCGGAAAGAAAGACGGGAAAATTTATCTCATCGATGAGATTCATACGCCCGACTCTTCCCGCTATTATCTCTTGGAAGGATATGCCGAAAGGCAGCAGAAAGGAGAGCGGCAAAAGCAACTCTCCAAGGAGTTTGTGCGCGAATGGCTGATGGAGCATGGCTTTCAGGGACTCGAAGGACAAGAAATGCCCGACCTGCCCGATGCATTTGTGAAGCAGGTCAGTCAGCGCTATATCGAGTTGTACGAAAAAATCACCGGAAAGCAATTTGAGCCGGTCGTGCCCGACCTGAAACGAAGCGAAGCCGCCATCCGCCAGAGCATCGAAAAACTTCAATAAAAAAACCCGGATCCTTGCGAACCCGGGTTTCTCTGCTTATACGATTTCACTTATTTCACGATTTGCAGTTTGCGGCTGATAACGCCACCGGCTCCTTCCAGCCGGATCAGATACATGCCCGCTCCCATTTCACTCAGGTCGAGACTGAGGCGATTCGTACCGGGATTCACATCCCAATTCCGCCTAAGCAATTCACGGCCCGTCATTGAGTAGACATAGACCCTGTATGCTGCCGCTTCATTGACTTCCAGATTCAGATTAAAAACACCGTTTCCGGGATTGGGAAGAATGGAAAGGGCCTTGAGCCCTTGCGGCAGCCCGATTCCCACTGCCACATCCACTAGCACCGCATAAGTTCGGCTTGAAGCATCTACGGGTGCCGTCACGGTATAGTAGACCGTGTCTCTGAAATCCTGTGCCACACCGCTTCCGGGTGTCAGACTTTCTCCCTCATATTCAATATAGGGAGCCAGGTTGCTGATATCCGTACCGGCCGGCAATGGGTCGGTGGTATAGATAAGATTGTTGTCATTGTCGATATTCAGGATTACATCTGTACCCCCGGGTCCGAGACCCAGAAAACTAAACAAGGTGATGCGTTTCGGATATTCCGTATGGAAGCCTGCAATGTCCGACTGGTTGCGGGGCTCCAACTTGTAGTTGCCGAAACTGTACCAGAGAATCCCCTGGATATAGTCCAGTTGCTGCCCCAGGCTCATGCTGTCGACATTAAAGCCAAAAGGAATGTCATTTGAGTAATCATCCACTCGCAGTCCGCTGCCCGGGGTCAGGCTGGTATTGATGGCCCATTCACCAAAGTTGTTATTCGGTCCGTCTGCATTGGTATCTACCACAAAAGCATTGGGGAACTTCACAAACATGGCCTCATATGCTTCGGCCTGATCAAAAACGCCTGCGGCAATGCTGTCAGGATTGAGGCCGGTGATCGGCTCCGGAACGGTGCCTTTTCCGAGGAGATCATACTGAACAAAACTCAGGTTGGTCACTCCAAAGACTTCACTCACCATCCCTACTTTTAGCAGAATGGAATCCCCTCTTCTCAACTCGCCCAACTGGTCGCCCGTCACACGCTGAAGAATGATACCGGAGAACGGATCGCGGGAATCCTGAACGGCAATAAGTCCGAGGTCATAGGGCTCCTGGGTCGAGGTTACCACGGCATGAATACTCATACCGGTCAGCGAGTCACCCGACCAGATGGACGGTCCGTTGGCAATGGTATATTGCAGGTCTTTGATTTCATTGATCCCGTCATCCAGTGTGATATAATTCATGTTGGTAGCACCGGTGAAAGGATAATCTGTAGTATCTCCCGAATTGTCGATGGCGCGTATCCAGAAATTCATGATGGCTCCGTCCTGGCCACTCGGTGGAATGCTCGAACTCCAGTCATTGCCTTGCACATTGATCATGGGAAGCCGTGTAAAGTTCGTATTGCCCTGTCCTTTTGAGAAGAAAAGGTCGGCTTTGGCCACCGTACCGTCAGGGTCTACTATGGTTGCCGTGATGGTAACCGAGTTGGAAGAAGTTGCTTGTACGGGCATGCGGCTCACTTTTCGCACTACGGGTGCCGCTGCAACCAGCGGCCCGATATCATTGGTATCGCGCGGAGCAATCCAGTATTGTCTTTCACCGCCCAGTGCATAATCCAGGATAATCCCTCTGAACCAGGAAAGCTGGCTGCCTTCGTTGGGCAGCGGGAAAACCCATGGAGTCTCGGTAGTATCTTTGCAATAGCTGTCGTTTTCGTCATTTCTGAACCATCCGGAGACGTCCCGCACGCGGATTTCATTTCCTTTTTCATCCTGAAGCGTCCAGTTGATGCGGGTGCCACCAGCGAAGGTAGCCACATCCACAATGGTCACATTGCGGAATTCAACCAATACACCCTCGTATTGCTCGCCCGTGGTAAGCTGTGGAATTTGTCCTCCGCCCCCATCGCTTTTCATAAAGGTATCTACCGTGGTCAGGTGCGGAGCCGGAACCGATGAAAGTCCGACAATCTGGGTTTCAACCGGAAGCAGAACAATCTGGGTATTGTTTGAAAAAGCCGAAACAATACCGGTGCAATGCACCTTATTGCCTTTTTTGAAATTATCAAAAAACTTGGTGGCCAGGTCCAGGTCGGCCACGGTCATTCCACCGCCAATAGCCCCCGGATCGATGAGTACATGAATGCCATTCCAGGCAGTGGTATCGGGGTCCTGCAGCCAGGTTCCCTTTCTGCTCGTGGCACTGAGGCCATAGACACAGGGATCGAAAGTGACAATGCCCTCCACCTCTACCGTATCACCAATTCTCGGAGAGGCATCGTTGCCATTGGCCAGGTCCTGGTCCGATACTTTTTGCAGATCGGCAATTTTTACCAGGGGGTAATTTTGTGCCCCAAGGCTCAAAACGAGCGTCAGTGCAATCAATAAGAGTAAGTTCTTCCTCATGTCAGTATTCCTTTTTTAGTTGATACGAATTAAAATTATTTCAATACGGCAAATCTCCCGGAATAGGAAACACCTGTACTGAGGTCTTTAACCGTGAAAAGGTAAAGACCCTGGGTGATGGTTTGTTTGCTGTTTGTTAAAATATCCCAGGCATGCTCTCCTCCGGGAGTGATCCGCTTTTCTGCAGCTCCACCAAAATTAGCAAACCACTGAATATCTTCGCCCCGGTAGCTTACGGCATCGTGATCGATCACGGCTACCACATCCCCCGAAACGGTATACACCGTGATTTCACAACGGGCAGGCAGATTGTAGAAATAGAGTTTTCGGGTTTGTGGCGTACTGCCATCCCAGGCTGCATTGATGATATAGGGATTGGGATAAACGCCTATCTCCTGAGCCGTAGGGCTTTCATTCACCGGAGTACCGGTCCACACCCTGAAAGAGTTTGCCACAAAACTGGATTCGAGTGAGGGGATGTTGAGCTCCCGGTTGCCCCGGTCAAAGGCAGTCACTACAATTTCGTATTGCCAGCCGTTGAGCACATTGTCCAGTTCGAAGAGATAGCTATAGGCGGTCGTATCCCCTTCAAAAGTAACGGGTTCATTCAGGCGAACGGCATCAAAACCATTGTTAAAGCCGATCTCATTGTCTTCCATGTCAAACTGGGCAATGAGGTTTAATTCCTTGTCGAGGTTGGCCTGCCGGTCATCGCCCGGATTGGTACGGTAAATACGATAGCCTTCAAAGTCCTTTATTTTGCTTACCGGATCGATCGACTCTTCGGCTGCCGCATCCCAGTATATTTTTATTTTTCCGTCTTCGCTTACGATATGCACTTTCGGATCGGCCGGTGGCTCGGGCAGGATATAGCGATCAAGCACCTGGTCTCCGTCAATATCTTCTCCGTGGTCGAGTTTTCCGTTTCCGTTGAGGTCTTCTCCGAAATAGGTTCTTTGCGACCAGCCCAGATGTTCACGCAGCTCCGTCTGGGCATAGCGCGTATCCATTTCCGGCCCTGTGGCCGCTCCGGTTTCAAGCTGGCGGGCACAGACAAAGCCCCATGCCAGTTTTACCGTCTCGCCCGGCTCTACCGATTTCAGGGGACCAAAAGAAAGCAACTGTGTACGATTGCTCGGGTTTTGCAGCATCTCTACCAGGGCAGGATCTTTAAAATTCAACCCTTTGGCCATCTTCTCGTAGCGCTCGATGTCATTGGCCGGAGCCCCAAACTGGCTGCCGTCAAATTGCCGGAAAACCCAGAAATTGGCATTGACCCCGGGGCGCGGAAAGCCATCATTGACCAGGTCGGCTGCCGTATTGGGGTGTACAAAGCGGTCGCGCCACTCAAGACCCAGAAACTGCGAGGCCCCATAGGAGTTCGTATAGCCCGGATCACCCGTTACGTCAAAGGCGTAGATGGCATAAAGCGAATCTATATATCCGCCTGCTCCTTTGTTAAAGAATGCAGCACCGCCATCGGTTGCCACGTTGATATTTCGCACGACCATATCCGTCCAGTATCCGAAATAAACGGAATCCCAGGCCGAAGTGGAAGTGTTTGTGATGGTAATATCCAGAATGACGAAGAAGTCGGCAAAGGAAAAATTCCAGGCATAAGCTTCAAGATGTACCTGGGCACCCAATGGCAGATCATGATTGTCAATCGGTATTGAAGTGCCCGGTACAATGGCGTTGCGGTCCGAAAAATCCATCACCATATCTTGGTGCGAAACGGCATCGAAAGAAAAGTAATCGCTGTTGGTCAATGTCGATCTCTGGCGTATGCGCTGCCCGATTTCTGCCGTGAATTCAAAGCCTGATGCTCCGGTGGTATAGCCTGTCGGGAAATCCACGGAAGCCGTAGAAACAGCCGTTTGTCCGTTTACCTTGGCACCAATCCAAAGCCCCCCTTCGAAGAGGTGCTCAATGCCCGAATTAAGCGGATATTCCATGGATGGAGGCCCCTGGGGATTGTTGCGGACATCGGGCCAGCCCACGGTACCGGCATTGGTCAGTGAAAGTCCGATTTGTCCCACATCGATAAATCCGCGATCGAAAGACGACTGTGCCCACCCCTGCAAGAAGGCCGGCAAAAGTGCAAAGACAAAAATCAGCTTCATTTTCATGTGAGCACGAAATTACGGTAAAAGTTGGGAAGGGTTTGTCTTCTACGGGTTAAAATCCGATAGCCGCAACTGCTTTAAATAAAGCGGGGATTCAGGCCCCAGGTTAAAGAGGAGGTCGACTGCACTGAGACCAGCGATAAAGCCGTTTCGCCCGCTAAAGACCTGATAATAGGCCGGCATAACCCCGGAAGCCGGAGCTTCACCGGGATGGAATCTTCCCCGCAAATCCTGCGAAGCGGGGGCCCGGCCGAAAGCCGTTGTCTCATGAATTCTCACTTCACTGTCAAAAGAACGGCATAGCCATTCCAGCAATGAACGGTTTAACCCGTAGAGGAAGAGCTGTTCTTTTCGTATCAGCTCCTCCAGTTCCGGCATGTAATAATCAAAATAAGGAGCCCTGCCATAGGCCGCAGTCAAGGCCTGCAGATGCTGATGCCGCCAGTCAAAAGCATCGCTGATGCGTACTTCCCTGACAGGTGTACGCGCATTCTTGCCCCCCGCAAGTGGTATGCTCAGGCGCTGAAGGCCCTGCGGCCCGGCAATATGGCAGCGGTTGCGATACGAACGTTTCTGATAGTGCTCATTCGCTTCCAGAATCACCTCTCCTGCCCTTATAATCAGTGCCATCACCATTACTGGCGGGAGATACATGGTCTCAATCAAGAGGGGTCTTTGTCCGTTCTCCGATTCGCTTTTCATTGTAAAATTTGCTTTTGCAAACTTATTTTAATTGAACGATCTTATTTACCTTAGTTTATTGCCAAGCAATTTTACATGAGCATATCTAAGATTTTCACTCTCCTATTAATAGCTTTCGGCATCCTTCCCGTGCACGGACAGGGTCCGACAACGCAGGAAATAAAATGCTGGTTTGAAATCAATCGCTATAACACACCCTCCGAGACCCCTTTTGTAGAGGTTCTTATCTCGGTTGATGCTTCCTCACTCACCTTTAAAGAGGCGAACGGAATGAAAAATGCGGGGATCGAATTTACCATCCTTTTTCTTCAGAACGACAAGGTCATCACCTATGACAAGGTGGACCTGCTTTCTCCTCAGATTTTTCTTGACAATCCCGGGCACTTCAACCTCATAGCCATGCGCAGGATCGTACTGCCAAACGGACGCTACGATGTAGAAATAAAACTGAAAGACGTACACAACCCCGACCGCATCACCACGTACCCTCCGGACTCGCTTACGATCCACTTTGAACCGGGAGCCGTTGCCCTTTCCGATTTCCGGCTGCTGGACAGTGTGGTCAGCAGTTCAAAAGAGCACATCTTCAAAAAGAACGGCCTCATTCTTTATCCCCACTTTGTAAACTACTATCCGGCATCGGCCGGGACCCTTCACTTTTATACGGAAATCTATAATCTTGATGAAGAATACCTTGACGAAGATGTATTGGTCACCTACGGCATCTATCCGCTCGAAAGTGACAAACCCGTGCCGGGTCTGTTTTCGTTTACTAAAATAAAAGGTGCCGCAGTGAACCCGATACTCGGGAATCTGCATATCGAAGAGCTTCCCCGCGGCAAATATCGCCTGCTGATGGAAGTGCGAAACCGCGAGAATCACCTGATCACAAGCAGAGAGATGCTCTTTTACCGCAACTCCGAAAGAAAAGCCGAAGCCGCCAATGAAGCCGCCAACCTCAATATTGATTCTACTTTTGCCGGAGAGCTGCCATCCGATGAACTGGACTGGTACCTCAACGCACTGAAACCGGTGGCAAGCAACCTGGAGGCCCAGGCTATCAACACCATCCTCGCGAAGGGAGACACGCTGCTCATGCGCCAGTTTTTCTATCATTTCTGGTCTAACCGCAACCTGGAAGCACCGGAGAAAGCCTGGCAACGCTATAAAAAAAGACTTGCTGTTGTGAGAAATGAATTTGCAATAATGAATCGCAGAAGCTATGAAAGCGACCGGGGCCGGGTTTATCTGGAGTATGGGGAACCGGACGAACGCTTCGAATCCAAATACGAAACCGATGCCAATCCTTACGAAATCTGGCGCTATAACCGGACACCTTTCGGAGAGACCAACATTATTTTTGTTTTTAAAGCCACCGATCTGGTCAGCAACAATTTTGAATTGATCCATTCCAATGCTACCGGAGAACTAAAAAATGAAAACTGGGAGCTCATCGTCCGAAATGCCTTCAATGTAACCCCCGGTTTTGATAAACAGGAACGGCCCGGAACATTCGGAAACTCCAATGACGAGCTTTTCAAAGATCAATAAACAGGGCCGTTTCATGTGGGAGAATTTTCAGTTTTACCTCTTGTATTCGTTGATCTATCTCTTTTCGCTGCTCCCCATGCGGATACTTTATTTTTTCAGCGATCTGCTTGCGCTCGTTTTAGAACACCTCATTCGCTATCGCCATCAAGTGATACTAGGCAACCTTGGCCGTTCCTTCCCAGAGAAGTCAGTGCATGAGCTGAAAATGCTCCGAAGAAGTTTTTACAAGCATTTTTCGGATATCCTTTTCGAGAACATAAAAAGCATTTCGCAGCCAATGGATAAACAGGCGGCCCGGCTTGAAATCAAGCATGCAGAACTGCTTGAAAAGGTATATAAAGAAGGCCGCTCGTGCTTGCTCCTGGTTGGCCATTATGCCAACTGGGAATACGTCAAAATCGGGCTTTACAACTACTCGCCATTTATCAATCAGGCCGTTTACCGCCCTCTTAAATCGCCTGTCTTCAATCGCCTGCTCAAAGCCTCACGGAATCGATATAACGTTGTGCTTATTCCCCAGAATGAAATGGCGCGGAGCCTGCTCGGAGAAAAAGAAAAGCAAACCCTGACCCTGATTCTCTATGACCAGTCACCGTCCAATCTGTCTCAATGCCACTGGTATTCTTTTCTCGGACAGGACACAGCCTTTTACAACATTGCAAACAAGCTGAGCAGCCGTACGGGAAGTGTCGTCATCTTCGGACGTTTCAGCAAAGTGAAACGGGGGCATTACCGGCTGAGCTTTGAACTCCTGGATGAAAAGGACCCCATAGGCGACTACGTCAAAAAACTGGAAGAAGAAATCCGGGAAGACCCGGCCCTCTGGCTTTGGAGCCATCGCAGGTGGAAAGCAAAGAAGAAAGTCGGATAAGAATTCAAAAAGAAGCCGCCACTTCGTAAATTTGCAGCCCGCATTCGGGGTATAGCTCAGTCCGGTTAGAGCGCACGTCTGGGGGGCGTGAGGCCGGCAGTTCGAATCTGCCTACCCCGACTCATCCAAAGCCCCGGTCAATTCGATTGACCGGGGCTTTTTATTTCCGAAGGCCCGAAAGCTTGCTTTCAGGGGCCGGAGGAAAGAAAAAGCCGGACGATGCCGCAGGCAGCGGACGGGGGCTTTGGATGAGAACTACCCCATCTCGCAGATCACGAAGTAATCTGACCCGAAGGCCCGAAAGCTTGCTTTCAGGGGCCGGAGGAAAGAAAAAGCAGGACGGTGCCGCAGGCAGCGGACGGGGGCTTTGGATGAGAACTCCCCCCATCTTGCAGATCACGAAGTAATCTGACCCGAAGGCCCGGAAGAAGATATCAATAAAATGAGCAGTTTGGAGAAAGAGGGTCATTGCTTCAAAAGCGGTCAAACTCATTGGGAAAGCCTTTGTCCTTTAGTGCTTTCACCTTTCCTTCCACCTTTTGCTTCTGTTCTTCCATGAAGAGGATCAATTTCTCCTGCAGTGCTTCATCGGCCACTGAGAGAATCCGGGCCGCCAGAATGCCCGCATTCCGTGCTCCGTTGAGGGCCACCGTGGCCACAGGCACACCCGAGGGCATCTGCAAAATTGATAATATGCTGTCCCAGCCATCGATGCTGTTCGAAGACCTGACGGGCACACCTATCACGGGCAGGGGTGTAACGGCTGCCAACATTCCCGGCAGGTGGGCGGCACCACCGGCTCCGGCAATGAGCACTTTCAGGCCTCTTTTATGTGCACCGGCTGCATACTCCATCATGCGGGCAGGTGTACGATGCGCTGAGACAACGGTGAGTTCAAAGGGGATGCCCAGTTCGATAAGTACCGCTGATGCCTTTTCCATCACCGGTAGGTCGGAATCGGATCCCATTACAATTCCTGCGAGAATATTCATGATCGTACTTTTAACAGGTTTCGAATGTATTTCACTTTCTCAATGGCCCGCTGCTCATCGTCATCAATGAGGGTGACATGCCCCATCTTCCGGAATGGCCGTGTTTTCTTTTTTCCATAGAGATGTACGAAAACCCTTTCCATGCCCAGTATTTGCTCAAATCCTTCGTAGCGTGCTTCTCCCTGTGCTCCTTCGCTCCCGAGAAGATTTATCATCGCAGCAGAATGATGCAGCGTTGCCGGACCAAGGGGCCAGTTGAGGATGGCCCTCAGATGCTGTTCAAACTGGGAGGTCCATGCACTTTCGATGCTGTGATGTCCGCTGTTGTGCGGCCGGGGGGCCACTTCATTGACCCAAAGCTGATCCCGTTCATCCAGGAACAATTCCACGGCAAGGAGTCCTGAAATGTCAAAGGCTTTTATACACTTGCGGGCCAGCACTTCGGCTTCGCGCAGTTTCTCTTCCGTGATGCGGGCCGGTGCCAGCAGATACTCCAGGAGATTGGCCCGGGGATCAAAAACCATCTCAACGGCCGGATAGCAGCTCAGTTCGCCCCGTGCATTGCGGGCGCAGATGACGGCCAGTTCCTTTTTCAGCTCCACGAGGTCCTCGACCAGCGAAGGCCCCTCCATGCAGTGCTGCATATCTGCCTGCGACCGGATGACCTGCACACCCCGCCCGTCATATCCCCCTCTGCGCAACTTCTGCACAAAGGGAAAACGAAGTTCTCCCGTGGCAAGGGCCGCTTCAATGGCCTTCCTGCCTTCATAGAGACTGAAATCAGCCGTCCGGATCTCGTGTGCTCTGAGAAATTCCTTCTGAAGACCCTTGTCGCGGATTCTTTCGATGGCAGACGGAGACGGGTTGATCAATACACCCTTCTTTTCAAGTACCTTCAGGGCTTCCGTACTTACGTCTTCTATTTCGATCGTGAGGCAATCCATTTTTTCACCGAAACGAAGCACCTCTTCATAGTCACGAAAAGACCCCACATGGTGATTATTGGTGAGCCGGGAAGCCGGGCACTCCGGATCGGGATCGAGCACATGGATATCGAGATCCCAGCGCGAAGCCGCCTCGAGCAACATTTTGCCCAATTGTCCTCCTCCGAGGATTCCGATGCGGTAGCGGGATGGTGAATAGCCTTGCTGCATGCCGGATTAATTATGCCTGCGCGGTAGGTCCTCCGAAATTCATCGGCATATTGGGGCCGGGACCTGATCCCGTATCCGCAATCTTGCCATGATGCTGTTCATATTTTGAGATATTATCCTGCAGGGCATTGACCAGTCGTTTGGCATGCTGGGGTGTCAGCAAGATTCTTGATTTCACCCTGGCCTTGGGCACGCCCGGTAGAACTTTTATAAAATCAATGATAAACTCGCTGTTGCTGTGCGTGATAATAGCCAGATTGGAGTAGATACCCTCGGCTACATCTTCTGATAATTCTATGTTCAACGCTCCTTCCTGGGGTGCATTGGGATTTTTTTTGTCGTCTGCCATATTCTTCGATTGTTTTAATAAAAAAAAGCCGGTAAGCAAGACTACAAATATAGTCATGCCTTCCGGCTTCTTCCTGATTTGCCAAAGAAATGAAAATCTATCCTTCCTGCGCTTCGCTCTCTTCCTCTATCACTTCTTCGTTTTTCATCTGTTTTTTAGCCATCAGTCTGTCATATTCCTCTTTTGATCCCACGATGATACCTTCAAACTCGCGCAAGCCCGTTCCCGCGGGAATCTTGTGCCCCACAATGACATTCTCCTTCAGTCCCATGAGATAATCTTCCTTGGCAGCAATAGAAGCTGTACTGAGCACTTTGGTCGTTTCCTGGAAGGAAGCGGCCGAAATCCAGCTTTGCGTTCCGAGTGAGGATTTGGTAATACCCTGCAGGAGCGGAGAAGAGGTTGCCAGCTTGACATCCCTGAATTCCACGGGCTTCAGGTCGTTTCTCTTGAGGTAGGAGTTTTCCTCTCTCAACTGTCGAAGCGAGACGATCTGCCCGGCCTTCAGTTTATTGGAATCACCCGGATCTACCACTACTTTTTTGTCGTAGAGTTTATCATTTTCCTCAATGAAATCGAATTTATCCACGGCCTCGCCTTCGAGGAAGCGGGTATCACCGGCATCTTCAATCTTCACTTTACGCATCATCTGGCGAACAATCACCTCAATGTGTTTGTCATTGATTTTCACACCCTGGAGGCGATATACTTCCTGAATCTCGTTTACAATATATTTCTGCACTGCAAACGGACCCTTGATCGAGAGAATATCGGCCGGGGTGATGGCTCCGTCCGAAAGCGGATAACCGGCCGTCACAAAGTCATTGTCCTGCACCAGGATGTGCTTGGTAAGGGGCACGAGATATTTTTTCTTCACTCCGTCTTTCGACTCCACAATGATCTCACGATTACCCCGCTTGATACCTCCGAAGGTTACCACACCGTCAATTTCCGACACAACAGCCGGGTTGGACGGATTACGCGCTTCAAAGAGCTCGGTTACCCGTGGCAAACCACCCGTGATATCGCGGATCTTACCGAGGATACGTGGAATCTTCACAATTACCTGCCCTGCTCTTACTTTTTCGCCCTGATCCACGGCAATGTGTGCACCCACCGGAATATTGTAGTTCCTCAGTACGTTGCCTTTCTTGTCGATGATCTGAATACCCGGGATCATTTTCTTGTCCCTGGATTCGATCAGCACTTTCTCGCGGTGACCTGTCTGCTCATCCACTTCCTCCCGAACGGTAACCCCTTCGATGATATTTTCAAAGCTGATTTCGCCTTCGAATTCGGAAAGGATGACGGCATTATACGGATCCCAGGTGGCAATCACATCGCCTTTTTTCACTTTCTTACCGTCCTTCACCAGAAGCTCGGAACCGTAAGGAATGTGATTGGCAGAGAGTTGCTTTTTCGTTTTGGGCTCCAAAATGCGCACTTCACCGGTACGTCCCAGCACCCGCAGGTGTTTCTCACCTTCCTCATCGATAAATTCAACGGTTTTAATACCGTCAAACTCAACCACACCATCAAACTTCGACACCAATTTGGATTCGGTGGCTGCGTGCGATGCCGTACCACCCACGTGGAATGTACGCAGTGTCAACTGAGTTCCCGGTTCACCAATGGACTGGGCCGCAATGATACCGACCACATCGCCTTTTTGTGCGGTCTGGTTATTGGTCAGATTTCGACCGTAGCATTTCACACAGACTCCTCTTCTCGATTCACAGGTCAGTACCGAGCGGATTTCAATTTTTTCTATACCGGCATCCTCAATGCGTTGAGCCAGTTTTTCATCAATTTCCTGTCCGGCTTCCACCAGTATCTCATCCGTCACGGGATGATACACATCATGCAGGTTCACCCGGCCGGCAATGCGCTCGGCCAAAGGTTCCACTACATCTTCGTTGTCTTTCAGCGGTTGAATCTCAATGCCCCTCAATGTGCCACAATCTTCATCGGTAATGACCACGTCCTGCGCCACATCCACCAATCGCCTTGTCAGATACCCGGCATCGGCTGTTTTCAGGGCCGTATCGGCCAGACCTTTTCGCGCACCGTGTGTGGAGATAAAGTATTCCAATACCGAGAGGCCCTCTTTCAGGTTTGAAAGAATCGGGTTTTCGATAATCTCCCCGCCTCCGGTGGCACCGGATTTTCGCGGTTTGGCCATCAGCCCCCGGATGCCTCCGAGCTGCCGGATTTGTTCTTTCGAACCCCGCGCACCCGAGTCGAGCATCATATACACCGAGTTGAACCCTTGCTTGTCTTTGCTCAGGCTGTCGAGCAGAATGCCCGTAATGCGTGAGTTGACCCGCGTCCAGATATCGATAATCTGGTTGTAACGCTCGTTGTTGGTGATAAAGCCCATGTTATAGTTTTCCCAGACCTCATCCACTTCTTTCTGTGCCTCGGCCAGGAATTCATATTTTTCTTTCGGGATGATCAGATCACTCAGATTAAAGGAGAGTCCCCCCTTGAAGGCCCAGTAAAAACCAAGCTTTTTAATATCATCCAGAAACTTGGTAGTCGTAACGTTGTCCGTGCGGTCGATCACCCGGCTGATGATCTTCCTCAGGTTCTTTTTCGTCAGCAGTTCGTTGATAAAGCCCACTTTCTCCGGTACCACCGCATTGAAGATGACCCTTCCGACCGTGGTTTCAATCACACGATCTACCAACTTGCCCGATTCCTCGTCTTCAATGGTTGTTTTCACCTTGATCACCGCGTGAAGGTCAATTTTTCCTTCGCTGTAGGCTATTTCCACTTCTTCCGGGCCATAGAAAGTCATGCCCTCACCACGCACTTTTACCGAGCGGGTCGAACGTTTTTCTTTGGTGATGTAGTAAAGGCCCAATACCATATCCTGTGAAGGCAGGGTGATGGGTGTTCCGTTTTGAGGGTTCAGAATGTTGTGAGCCGAAAGCAGCAACATCTGTGCTTCGAGGATGGCGGCACTTCCCAGCGGCAGATGCACGGCCATCTGGTCACCGTCAAAGTCGGCATTGAATGCCGTACAAACGAGCGGGTGCAACTGAATGGCTTTGCCCTCAATAAGTTTTGGCTGGAAGGCCTGAATCGAAAGACGGTGAAGCGTTGGCGCCCTGTTGAGCATAACCGGGTGTCCTTTCATGATATTCTCCAGTATATCCCATATCACATTGTCTTTGCGGTCTACCAGTTTTTTGGCCGACTTCACGGTTTTCACAATGCCCCGTTCGATGAGCTTGCGAATGATAAATGGTTTGAAGAGCTCGGCTGCCATGTCTTTCGGGATACCGCATTCGTGCAGTTTCAGCTCGGGACCTACCACGATAACCGAACGGCCCGAGTAGTCCACCCTTTTACCAAGCAGGTTTTGACGAAAACGACCCTGCTTGCCTTTGAGCACATCGCTGAGCGATTTCAGGGCACGTCCACCTTCGGCTTTCACGGCACTCGATTTCCTCGAATTGTCGAAAAGCGAATCCACCGCTTCCTGAAGCATGCGTTTTTCATTTCGCAGAATCACTTCCGGAGCTTTGATTTCAATCAGGCGTTTCAGGCGGTTGTTTCGGATGATCACCCTTCGGTACAAGTCGTTAAGATCCGAACTGGCAAAGCGGCCGCCATCGAGCGGAACCAGCGGGCGCAATTCGGGCGGAATAACAGGCAGATAGCGCACCACCATCCATTGCGGATTGTTTTCGATGCGTTTGTTTCCTTCACGGAAAGCTTCCACCACACTCAGCCGTTTCAGCGCCTCGGCTTTTCGCTGCTGAGAAGTCTCAGTAGCTGCCTGGTGTCTCAGTTGATAAGACAATTCATCCAGATCGATGCGGCCGAGAATATCTTCTACGGCATCTGCACCCATCTTGGCTACAAATTTCTGCGGATCTTCATCCGGCAGTTGCTGATTCTCCGGTGGTAGCGACTCGAGGATCTCGAGATATTCTTCCTCCGTAATGAGATCCATGCGTGCTACTCCGTCTTCCTCCTTGATTCCTGCGTTTACCACGAGATAACGCTCGTAATAAATTACCGATTCAAGTTTTTTGGAAGAAAGACCCAGCAGATATCCGATTTTATTCGGCAGCGATTTGAAGTACCAGATGTGTACGATAGGGACCACCAGCTTGATATGTCCCATGCGTTCGCGCCTTACTTTCTTTTCCGTCACCTCTACACCACAGCGGTCGCAGACAATACCTTTATAACGAATCCGCTTGTATTTCCCGCAGTAACATTCATAATCCTTGGTCGGGCCGAAAATCCGCTCGCAAAAGAGGCCATCCATTTCAGGCTTATAGGTCCTGTAGTTGATGGTCTCCGGTTTTTTGACCTCTCCGTACGATCTTTCCAGAATAGCGTCCGGGGATGAAAGTGTAATAGTTACTTTTTTAAAGTCTGTATTGACTCTGTTATCTTTCTTAAAAGGCATAGAAAAACCTCATTTAAGTTATTAATCAAATTTCAGATCAAGGGCCAGTCCACGCAGTTCATGCAGGAGTACATTAAATGACTCGGGCATGCTTGGTGTGGGCAGGTTGTCGCCTTTCACGATGGCCTCGTAGGTTTTTGCCCTTCCGAGAATATCATCCGACTTCACAGTCAGCAGTTCCTGCAGAATGTTGGCAGCACCATAGGCTTCGAGGGCCCATACTTCCATCTCACCCAGTCGCTGACCCCCAAATTGTGCTTTACCACCGAGGGGTTGCTGTGTGATGAGTGAATAAGGACCAATTGAGCGGGCGTGCATCTTGTCATCGACCATGTGAGAGAGCTTGAGCATATAGATCACCCCTACCGTAGCCGGCTGGTGGAAGCGGTCGCCCGTTTCTCCGTCATAGAGATAGGTGGTTCCCAGCTTCGGCAGTCCTGCCTTGTCGATGTATTTTTCAATATCCTCAATCTTGGCACCGTCAAAGATGGGCGTACTGAACTTGAGGCCCAGTTTTTCACCTGCCCAGCCGAGTACGGTCTCGTATATCTGTCCGAGGTTCATCCTCGAAGGCACACCCAGCGGGTTCAGTACAATGTCCACCGGAGTTCCGTCATCCAGAAACGGCATGTCTTCGTCCCGTACGATACGGGCCACAATCCCCTTGTTTCCGTGACGACCGGCCAGCTTGTCACCCACTTTCAGCTTTCGCTTCTTGGCTACATACACCTTGGCCAGCTTGAGCACTCCTGTCGGCAGTTCATCGCCTATCGTAATGTTGAATTTCTCCCTCTTGTACCAGCCGTTTTCTTCGTTGACTTTGATGGTATAATTATGGATCAGCCTTTTGATCAGCTCATTGGCTTCCTGATCACGCATCCAGTTGTTGGTATTGATTTTGTCAAATTCGAGGGTTGCGAGATTTTTCTCGTTCAGCTTGGTTCCTTTCGGAATCAGCTCTTCCTTATAAACATTCGAGATACCTTCTGTCACCCGGTTGCGCGTGATGGCAACCAGTTTCTTGATCAGTTTTTCTTTCAGTTCGGCCAGCTTCTTCTGATGCTGTGTTTCCAGCTTCTCAAGTGCTATCTTTTCCTTCTGCTTGCTGAACTTGTCTTTCTTCTTACGTGCATAGAGTTGCTTGCGGATGACCACACCATGCGATGAAGGCGGGGCTTTCAGCGATGCATCCTTCACATCTCCGGCTTTGTCGCCAAAGATGGCACGCAGAAGTTTTTCTTCCGGTGTCGGGTCCGATTCTCCTTTCGGAGTGATCTTTCCGATGATGATGTCTCCTTCTTTGATTCTGGCACCGAGGCGGATAATTCCGTTCTCGTCCAGATCTTTGGTAGCCTCTTCGCTGACATTCGGAATATCCGGTGTCAGTTCCTCTTCTCCCAGTTTGGTATCGCGCACTTCCATATCAAATTCTTCAATATGGATGGACGTATAAATGTCCTCGCGCACCACTCTTTCGGATATCACGATGGCATCCTCAAAGTTGTATCCTTTCCATGGCATAAAGGCCACTTTCATATTCTGCCCAAGCGCCAGCTCACCGTTTTGAGTGGCATATCCCTCACAAAGGATTTGTCCGGCTTCCACCTTGTCGCCTTTTTTTACAATCGGCTTCAGGTTGATGCTCGATCCCTGGTTCGTGCGTTGGAATTTGGTCAGTTTATAGACTTTCTTGTCGTCTTCGAAGCTTACCAGGCGGTCAGATTCGTTGCGTTCGTAGCGAACATGTATTTCCTTGGAATCCACATATTCCACCACGCCTCTTCCTTCGGCATTGATCAGCATGCGCGAATCGCGTGCGGCTCTTGCTTCGAGGCCCGTACCCACGATGGGTGACTCGGGCTTCATCAGCGGCACCGACTGGCGCTGCATGTTCGATCCCATGAGGGCCCGGTTGGCATCATCATGCTCAAGGAATGGAATCAGAGAAGCCGAAACCCCGACAATCTGGTTGGGTGCCACATCGATGTAGTCAATTTCATCCGGAGCAAGGATCGGGAAGTCACCATGATAGTGACATTTAATCCGGTCGCTCTTGAATTTGCCATGCTCATCCACCAGGGCATTGGCCTGGGCTATTTTCATTTGATCTTCTTCCTCGGCCGAAAGGTAGCGGACTGACTTGTCCCACCTTACACTTCCGTCTTCTACTTTAAGATAGGGCGTCTCAATGAAGCCCATCTTATTGATCTTGGCATGCACGCAAAGAGTGGAAATCAGACCAATGTTCGGTCCTTCCGGAGTCTCGATGGTACAAAGGCGGCCATAGTGCGAATAGTGAACATCACGCACCTCAAAACCGGCCCGTTCACGTGAGAGACCTCCCGGCCCCAGTGCCGAAATCCTTCGTTTGTGCGTGATTTCCGACAGGGGATTGGTCTGATCCAGAAACTGCGACAACTGGCTGGTGCCGAAGAATGAGTTGATAACAGAGGAAAGGGTTCGTGCGTTGATCAGATCAACGGGTGTGAACACTTCATTGTCGCGCACATTCATGCGCTCGCGAATGGTACGTGCCATACGGGCCAGCCCTACACCAAACTGTGCATACAGCTGCTCACCCACGGTTCGCACACGCCTGTTGCTCAGGTGATCGATGTCGTCAATTTCCGCTTTTTGGTTGATCAACTCCACCAGGTACTTGATGATGGAGATCATATCCCTCTTGGTCAGCACACGAGTTTCGATGTCGATATCGAGACCCAGTTTTTTATTGATTTTGTAGCGTCCCACTTCTCCGAGGTCATATCGCTTGTCGGAAAAGAAGAGCTTGTCAATAATACCGCGGGCCGTATCGTCATCGGGAGGATCCGATCCTCTCAATTGGCGATAGATATGCTGAACAGCTTCCAATTCGGAGTTGGAAGTATCTTTTTGTAAAGTATTGTAGATAATGGAGTAATCTTCCGATTCTCCTTCTTTCTGCAGTTCAATGGCTTTTACGTCCGTATCGAGAATCAGCTCGATATTGTCTTCATCCAATACGGTATTGCGATCCAGGATCACCTCGTTTCTTTCGATAGAAACCACTTCACCGGTATCCTCGTCCACAAAATCCTCAATCCAGCTGCGCAATACCCGTGCAGCGAGTTTCCGGCCGATGGCTTTTTTCAGATTGCGTTTGTTCACCTTGATTTCTTCGGCCAGACCGAAGAGATCGAGAATATCCTTATCCGTTTCGTAATCAATGGCGCGAAGCAGGGTCGTCACCGGAAACTTCTTCTTCCGGTCGATATAGGCATACATCACGTTGTTGATATCGGTAGCGAATTCCATCCAGGCTCCTTTGAAAGGGATGACCCGTGCAGAATAAATCTTGGTACCGTTCGGATGGACACTCTGACCAAAGAACACGCCCGGGGAACGATGCAGCTGGCTGACCACCACCCGCTCGGCACCATTAATGATGAAGGTACCTTTGGGAGTCATGTAGGGAATATTTCCCAGATAAACATCCTGTACGATGGTTTCAAAATCAATGTGCTCGGGATCGTTACAGGAGAGTTTAAGTTTTGCCTTCAGCGGCACATTATATGTCAGGCCCCTGTCTATACACTCTTCCATGGTATAACGGGGCGGGTCAACGAAATAATCCAGAAACTCCAACACAAAAATATTCCGCGCATCAGAGATGGGGAAGTTCTCGGAAAAAACTTTAAATAATCCTTCGTTTTTTCGGTTGTCGGGTGTAGTTTCGAGCTGAAAGAAATCTTTGAAAGACTGCAATTGAATGCCCAGGAGGTCGGGATAATCGATGGTCTGTTTAATAGCGCCAAAGTTAATCCTGCCGTTGTGGCCAGGTTTGATTTCTGCCATATAGCGAAAATTCTTTTGTTAGTAAATAAATGAACAAGCCCATAGTGCCCCTGAGGCACTACAGGACTGCAAAAAGAACAGAAAAGAGCCGAAGCGGAATTATTTCAATTCCACTTCAGCACCAGCTTCTTCCAATCTCGCTTTTACTTCTTCAGCTTCTTCTTTAGAGACTCCTTCTTTTACTGCTTTAGGAGCATTGTCAACCAATTCCTTGGCTTCTTTGAGGCCCAGTCCGGTGAGTTCTTTTACCAGCTTCACAACCGCCAGTTTTTGACCACCGGGGCTTTTGAGGACTACATCAAATTCGGTTTGCTCTTCGGCTTCTCCGGCTCCACCGCCATCGCCACCGGCAATCATTACCGGACCGGCTGCAGCTGCAGGCTCAATTCCGTATTCTTCTTTCAGTATCTCAGCCAATTCGTTAACTTCCTTTACCGAAAGATTCACCAACTGTTCTGCAAATTCTTTTAAATCCGCCATTTTTCTATTGATTTTTAAGTGATGTTACAATGATTAATTTTCTTCGCGCTCCGAGAGCGTTTTCAAAATTCCCGCCAGGTTTTGTCCGCCCGACTGGAGTGCTGAAATCACATTTCGTGCAGGTGACTGCAACAAGAAGATAATGTCGCCAATAAGCTCTTCTTTGGATTTCAGCTTGGAGAGCATTTCTACTTTGTCGTCTCCGATGTACAAGGCCTTGTCGATGAAAGCACCCTTGAGTACCGGCTTGTCATGTTTCTTTCTGAATTCCTTAATGACCTTCGCAGGTGCATTGTTGACTTCAGCAAACATGATAGAAGTCGGGCCGACCAAGAGATCGTACACTTCCTTGTATATATCACCCTCTTCGTCCAGGCGTTTCAGGGCCTTTTTGACGAGGGTGTTTTTAGCCACCTTCATGGTGATCCCGTTCTCATAACACAAGCCCCGCAACTCATTGACTTCCGCAACCGTTAAGGCCGAAGAGTCCGTTACGTAAAAGATGCTGTTCTCTTCAAACTTGCTCTGCAGGTAATCAATTACCTTATTTTTTTCTTCTCTTGTCATTTGTCCTTTGTCTTAAAGCTTGATATTAAACCGTCTTCGGATCTACCGGAATGCCCGGGCTCATCGTAGAAGCCAGATACACCGATCTCAAATAATTTCCTTTGGCTGAAGCCGGCTTCATTCTTTTCAGTGTGGAATAGAGTGCTTCTGCGTTTTCGTAAAGCTGCTCTGCCGTGAATGACACGCGCCCGATGGTAGAATGAATAATTCCAAACTTGTCCACCTTAAATGCAACCTTGCCTTTTTTTACGTCAGCTACTGCTTCCGAAATTTTTTCGGTTACAGTTCCCACTTTGGGGTTCGGCATGAGGTTTCGCGGTCCCAGCACACGTCCCAGACGGGCAATTTTCGGCATGACAGCCGGAGTGGCAATTACCACATCGATATCGAGCCATCCGTCCTGGATTTTCTGCATGTATTCATCCAGTCCCACGTAATCGGCACCGGCTGCTTTGGCTTCTTCTTCTTTATCCGGTTCGCAGAAAACCAATACGCGCTTTGTTTTTCCCGTACCGTGCGGCAGGGATACTGTGCCGCGGATGGCCTGATCGGCTTTACGCGGGTCAACACCCAGTCGCACATGTGTATCAACCGAAGCGTCAAAATTAGCCGTATTGACTTCCTTAACCAGCTTCACGGCTTCCTCGAGCGGGTACAATTTTCCCTCTTCCAGCTTTTCCGCAGCCTGTTTTCTTTTCTTTGTCAGCTTTTTCACTGTTATCTTATTTCAGTGTGATTAATTCAATATCCAATCAGGCTTCCGCCTCTTCCCACGGGGCCGTTCCTTTGACCACCAGCCCCATTGAACGTGCCGTTCCGGCAATCATTCTCATGGCACTCTCCACTTTAAAAGCATTCAGATCGGCCATCTTCTCTTCGGCTATGGCACGCACCTGATCCCAGGTGACGGTTCCTACTTTCACACGGTTGGGCTCGGGAGATCCTTTCTTGAGCTTGGCCGCTTCCAGCAGGAGGTTGGCTGCCGGTGTGGTTTTAATGATAAAATCAAAGGATTTATCGGCATACACGGTAATAACAACCGGCAACATCTTGCCCATTTTATCTTGCGTGCGTGCATTAAATTGTTTGGTGAACTCCATAATGTTCACCCCTTTGGCACCTAGTGCCGGCCCTACAGGCGGAGCCGGGTTGGCCTGGCCTCCTCTGATCTGCAGTTTGATGTAGCCACTTATTTCTTTAGCCATTGTTAAGACTGTTTTTCAACTTGCATAAAATTCAACTCCACCGGAGTTCTTCTTCCGAATATCTTCACGATCACTTTCAACTTCTTCTTCTCGTCATACACTTCCTCGATGGTACCGAAAAAGTCATTGAAGGGCCCGTCAACTATCTTCACGGTCTCGCCCACAATGAACGGTTCGTTCATGCTGGCCGTAGACTCTGCCATTTCATCCACTTTGCCCAGAATACGGTTTACTTCCGTTTTCCTCAACGCACTCGGATGATCGCCACCCAGGAAATTCATTACACCGGGAGCACTTCGAATGTTGGCAATCATATCGCCTGACAGTCCCTGCGGACTGGCCTCAATCAAAATATATCCCGGAAAAAAGTTTCTCTCCTGAATCACTTTTTTGCCCTTTCTTATTTTGTACACCTTTTCCGTTGGCACCAGCACCTGTCTGATTGCATTGCCCCAGCCCTCGCGCTCTATTTCCATATCAAGGTAATCCTTGATCTTGCGCTCTTTACCACTAAATACACGCAATACATACCACTTCGTATCTTCAGACATCGAATTCTATTTGTGCGGATTACATCGCATAGTAAAAGTCAAGCACCTTATTCGAAAAGAGGTCCATGGCCAGCAGCACAAAGGCAATGATCATAGAAGCGATCAATACCACAATGGCACTCTTTTGCAATTCGGCAAAAGTGGGCCAGGTGACCTTTTTGGACAATTCGATGTATGACTCTACTATATAATTTTTAAGTGCATTCATAATTCAGAAGCAAATTGCACGGGTGGAGAGACTCGAACTCCCAGCCTACGGTTTTGGAGACCGTTGCTCTACCAATTGAGCTACACCCGTACGTTGAGCATTTATTTAATAATCTCTGTAACCTGTCCGGCACCAACGGTACGTCCCCCTTCGCGAATGGCGAATCGAAGTCCTTTTTCCATGGCAATCGGGTAAATCAGTTTCACGGTCAGTGTCACATTATCACCCGGCATTACCATTTCAGTACCTTCAGGCAACTGCACTTCTCCTGTCACGTCTGTTGTACGGAAGTAGAACTGCGGACGGTAGTTGTTGAAGAACGGAGTGTGACGTCCACCTTCATCTTTGCTCAATACGTACACTTCACATTTGAATTCTGTGTGTGGAGTAATGGAGCCCGGAGCACAAACGACCATACCCCTCTTGATTTCTTTCTTGTCGATTCCTCGAAGGAGCAGTCCCACGTTGTCACCGGCTTCACCCCGGTCAAGAATTTTACGGAACATCTCAACTCCCGTGATGGTAGACTTCAAAGGTTTTTCCATCAATCCGATGATCTCAACAGGATCGCCCGTATTGATCACTCCACGCTCGATACGTCCGGTAGCCACTGTACCCCGACCGGTAATGGAGAATACATCTTCCACCGGCATGAGGAAAGGCTTGTCAATATCTCTGGTAGGAGTCGGGATGTACTCGTCCACCGACTTCATCAACTCGATGATGGCCTGCTCTGCTTCTGCATCGCCTTCGAGGGCTTTCAGTGCAGAACCTTGAGTGATAGGCACATTGTCACCATCAAATTCGTAGAAAGAAAGCAGCTCGCGCACTTCCATTTCCACCAGTTCGATCAGCTCGGGATCGTCCACGAGGTCGGTTTTGTTGAGGAAAGCCACTACAGCCGGTACACCTACCTGACGGGCAAGCAGGATGTGCTCACGCGTTTGAGGCATGGGTCCGTCCGTGGCAGCCACTACCAAAATAGCACCGTCCATTTGAGCCGCACCTGTTACCATGTTTTTCACATAGTCAGCGTGACCCGGACAGTCAACGTGTGCATAGTGACGGTTTTCCGTTTCATACTCCACGTGTGCTGTATTTATAGTGATACCGCGCTCTTTCTCTTCAGGAGCAGCATCAATAGAATCATAGTCTTTCTGTTCAGCAAGCCCTTGCTTGGAAAGCACTTTAGTAATTGCAGCGGTGAGTGTGGTTTTCCCGTGGTCAACGTGACCGATGGTACCAATATTCACGTGCGGTTTCGTACGTTCGAATTTTTCTTTTGCCATAGCACTTGTCGTTTAAATCGTTATTATTAATTTTTATCGGTAAAAATTTTTGCCCAAAAAATAACTTGAGCCAATGACGGGAATTGAACCCGTGACCTCTTCCTTACCAAGGAAGCGCTCTACCCCTGAGCTACATCGGCTTTCCTAAAACCTTTGTTTCAAGGAGCTCTTCAGAATCATTGCCGCTGCACATCCCTCTCCTCATTTCCTGCAATCATTCTTCCGGGTCTCACCGGCTTTTTTCAATCCAATTTCTTCTCTTCAAATCCCGGTAAGCAATCACACTCATTTTTTTTGATTGCTTCCGTCTCATAATCAGAGCGGGAGACGAGGCTCGAACCCGCGACCTACAGCTTGGAAGGCTGTCGCTCTACCAACTGAGCTACTCCCGCTTATTTATCAAGTTTGCCAAGCATCCGCTCCACACTGAAATAATCAAGTGGGGAGAGCAGGATTCGAACCTACGAAGGCTAAGCCAACAGATTTACAGTCTGCCCCGTTTGACCGCTTCGGTATCTCCCCATTATCGAGCCAGCAGAGGGATTCGAACCCCCGACCCGCTGATTACAAATCAGCTGCTCTGGCCAACTGAGCTATGCTGGCAAACTCACCAAATATTGTTAAAGAACTGCTCCCTGCCTAAAATTGGCTTGCAAATTTAAAAATTTTCGCTTTTAGTAAAAACTATTATTGCGTTTATTATTAAATTTTCTTTCCTTTTTCTCATTTACCGCCCCTTTTCGTCCATTCCGGGCATTTTAATCAGGATTGCCGCCTTCGTTTTTCCGCTTTTTGCTCTTTCCGTCCCCCTCCATTCCGGCTCGTTCAATCCTTTTTCCTCCTATTTCTTTTGCAAGTTCAGATTTTTATCGATCTCTTCTAAAATACGTGCTGCCAGATGCAAAGCACGATATCCGTCTTTTACGTTCACTTCAGGCTCTCTATCCTCTGAAATACTTTTCGCAAATTGCTCCAACTCCATCTTTATGGCATTTACCGGAGCTGTCTCCGGCAATGCCAGATGAATGAATTTTTTGTTCCCTTCCTGATCCAAAATCAGCTCTATTGCATTTTCATTATCGCCCCGCTCCTCCGACAATCGGAATATCTCCGTTTTCTTCTCCAAAAAATCCATCGTGATATATGCGTCTTTCTGAAAAAGCCTTGTCTTGCGCATATTTTTCATGGATATGCGGCTGGCCGTCACGTTGGCAATACACCCGTTTTCAAATTCAATCCTTGCATTGGCAATGTCGGGAGTTCCGCTCAGTACGCCCACACCACTGGCTTTTACATCTGCTATTGCCGAGGGAACCATGCTGAGAATGATATCCAGATCGTGGATCATCAAATCATGCACTACCGATACATCCGTACCTCTCGGATTGAACACCGCCAGACGGTGCGCTTCGATAAAGCGGGGATCAAGGGGCATCTCGCGAATGGCCAGATAAGCCGGGTTGTATCGCTCTACATGGCCCACCTGAATCTTCGATCCCGATTTTTCCGAAGCTTCCAGCAATTTGCCGGCCTCCTCCATGGTGCTTGTCATCGGTTTCTCAATGAAGAGATGCTTCGAGCGGGCCAGGGCCTCCATGGCACAATCAAAGTGCGACAGGGTGGGCGTGACTATGTCCACCACTTCCACGGCTTCCATCAGTTCTTCCATGCGCTCAAACCTTCTTACTCCAAGCTTCTCCATCGCCCGCGCTGCATTCCTGTCGTTGGGATCATAAAAGCCCAGCAACTCATAGCAATCGCTCTCTGCGAGAAGCTTCAGGTGAATCTTGCCCAGGTGTCCGGCACCCAAGACACCGACTTTTAATCTTTTTTTCATGCACTTTTCATATTCATATCCCGGGTCTGCGCTCCTGGCTCCGGTACAATCTTCTTATTCCGATTTGGGATGTGACTGACGATATATTTCCTTCAACTCTTCAATTTTTCCGTGTGTGTAGATCTGTGTAGCGGCAAGGTTGCTATGGCCAAGTAATTCTTTGATGGCATTCAGGGGCGAACCATTGTTCAGCAGATGGGTGGCAAATGAGTGCCTCAGCACGTGGGGGCTCTTCTTCTGCACAGCCGAGACCATTCCGATCAGGCGGTTGACCGTGTTGTAGACAAACTTGGGATGAAGGGGTCTGCCGCTATTCGTTAGAAGCAACTCCTCTGCTTCCGTATCCAACTCTTCATCCCGTGCCTTCAGGTAATCCCTGATTAAAACCAGCATCTTTTCACTCACGGGAATAATGCGTTCTTTGTTTCCCTTCCCCAGGACCTTCAGCGAGGCATCTCCAAAATCTATGTCGCGGGTTTTCAGTCCGATGAGCTCGGCTCTGCGCATACCGGTCGCATATAAGAGTTCGATGATTAGGCGATCGCGCAAGGCTTTAAAGCCTTTGGCACTTTCGAGATAGTCGAGCAGGGTTTGCATTTCCTTTTGCTCAATAAATACCGGAAGGCGCTTTTCAGACCGGGGGCCCGTGATTTTGAGCATCGGATCCTTTTCAATCAGTCCGCTGCGCTTTAAGAATTTATAGTAGGTTCTCAGGCTTGAGATTTTTCTGTTGATGCTGCGATTGCTCAGTGCCTGTCCCTGTCCCGGGAGCGGATTTTTCAACTGGTAGAGCCAGCTTCGCACTTCATCAGCACCCGCAAGGGCGGGATTCTTAATTTGGTAACTTAATTCGAGGAATTTCTGAAACTGACGAAGGTCCGTTTCATATGCCTGAACCGTATGATCGGAGAATCTTTTTTCCAGGCGGAGATAATCGAGAAAGGCTTGAAAGGAGTTCATGGAAAAAAGGAATTTGCAACTTAGCAGGCAAGTTAATGCAAAGCGGGCGCATTGGCCTTCTTTCCTTTATCCCATTTTTCTTCGCATGGTCTCGCGATAAGCCGCTTTCAGTATCTGGGCTCTGCGCTTGACCGAAGGTTTTGTAAAGGCCTGACGATCACGGATCTCACGCAAAATGCCGGCCTTTTCAAATTTTTTCTTGTACTTCTTCAGCGCCTTATCTATGGACTCGCTGTCTTTTACTTCAACAATTAGCATCTGCTTTCCTTCTTTTATTTTGAGCGTGCAAATTTAAAAATTTCCTTTTAATTATTTGCAATTTACTTAGCGTTAATCTTTTAATATATTTCTGGCAATAACCAGTTTTTGAATTTCAGAGGTTCCCTCGCCAATCGTACAGAGTTTCGAATCACGATAATACCGCTCTGCCGGAAAATCTTTCGTGTAGCCGTATCCGCCAAAAATCTGAACCGCATCGGTGCTGACCTCCACAGCGACCTCCGATGCATAATATTTGGCCATGGCTGCCATGGTCGTATGTTTTTCCCCTCTCGTTTTCAGATCGGCTGCATGGAAAGTGAGCAACTCGGCTGCTTCAATTTTCGTGTGCATGTCGGCCAGCTTGAAAGAGATTCCCTGAAATTCGGCAATGGGTTTGCCAAACTGCTCCCGCTCTTTGGCATATTTCCGCGCGGCATAATAGGCACCTTTGGCAATACCGATGGAAAGAGCGGCAATCGAAATACGCCCGCCATCCAGCACCTTCAGCGCCTGCTTGAAACCTTCGCCTTCCCGGCCGATGAGCTGGCTTTTGTGTATGCGGCAATTGTCAAATACCATCTCAGCCGTTTCTGAAGCACGCATACCCAGTTTGTCCTCTTTGCGGCCGCCCGAAAAGCCGGGAGTTCCCCGCTCCACTATGAATGCCGATGTGCCGTCCGCGGCACCCTTCTCCCCTGTACGGGCAATGACTACGGCCACCTCACCCGAAATGCCATGCGTGATAAAGTTTTTTGTGCCGTTCAGCACATAGTAATCTCCATCCTTCACGGCAATGGTCTTCATATTTCCGGCATCCGAACCGGTATTGGGTTCCGTGAGCCCCCAGGCGCCTATCCATTCGCCCGATGCCAGTTTGGGCAGGTACTTTTTCTTCTGCTCCTCGCTGGCATGCTGCAATATATGCCCGGTGCACAGGGAATTGTGAGCTGCCAGTGAAAGGCCGATGGAAGGATCAATCTGCGACAATTCATCAATTACGGTAATATATTCGAAATAGCCCAGGCCTGTACCACCATATTCCTCCGGCACCAATACGCCCATCATTCCCAATTCGCCCAGCTTTCGAAATACCTCTACCGGAAAATATTGCGATTCATCCCATTTCCTCGAATTCGGGGCAATCTCCCTTTCCCCGAATTTGCGGATCGTTTCCGCTATCATCTTTTGTGTTTCCGTTCTTTCAAAGTTCATTGCTCTTGATATTCATTTTGGATAAACGCAGGGGCCCTCGTCCCTGTGGTGATCAGTATGGATTCCTTTCTTCTCTTCTTTCACGGATCATTTTATCTGACCCGAGGCCCTTTTGGCATAGAATTTTTCTTCCCATTTTTCTCCGCTCAGCCTGCGATCGGCAGTCTGATACGGCCTTATTACTTACAATTCTATATACGGTGCAATTTTACGCAGTAATTCCTCATCTACCAAGTAGCTCCTGAGGAGTATTTTTTTATCCTTTATTTTCACATAGTCCAGTCTGAGGCGAATAATTGCATCGGCCACGGCCCTGCTGATGTAGGGGTGAGCAGCCAGTTCCTTCGCAGATGCCCGGTTGATGTTCAGCTTTCTTATCCATGTGGTATCGAGGCTTGCGCGCGCGAGGATATGATCTGCCACAGCCGTATCAAGTCGATATATTTCATAAAGCTGTTCCTTCTTATAAAAACCGCCCAGGGCCTGGCGATAGCGGACAATGCGCTGGGCATAATAGGGCCCGATGCCTTTGAATCGTGTAAGTGTGGCCGAATCGACCGTGTTGAGTTCGATAAATTCCGGTTCGCTATTTTCTGTTTTCACCCGGGCCTGAATCTTCACTGCCTTATTTTTCAGGCTATCGTGCAGCGTCAGATACGGCCCCAGGCGCTCCATCCTTTGCGAATCCATGCCGTAAACCTCCTGCAGTTCGTCAATGGAGTAAAATACTCCGACCTGCCTGCGATAGGCCAGGATGCGATGCGTATAGACCGGGCCGATACCCGGAAGTGCCAGCCAATCAATAGAATCCGCATCGTTGATATCAATCGTACGGGTCATCAAAGGCTGCCTGCTGTATCTTCTTTCTTTCTTCCGGCTCTCCCCGATCCGGATATAGGGTTCGAGACGCAAATAGCGCTCTTTGCTCATCCGGTAGAGCTTCAGCAAATCATCTTTCTCATAAAAGCGGCCGCCCGCTTCGCGGTATTTGAGCCACTGATCCATCAACAGCGTATCCATGCCGAGTTTTTTCAGTTCCTCCGGCCCGATCGTGTTGGGATCAAAAGGAAAAAGCATGTCCGCTTCACTTTCTTCCGTCAGCAGGGTATCTGTTCCGTCTCCTGTAAGCGGTACGATTTTCAGTTCAGCCGGCTGCACCGGAAAAAAATGGCGATAGACAGCCGGAGCCAGCATAAGCAGGGTCAGCAAAAGCAAAAGCAGCATGAGCCCGTTGCGTTCAGAATAGCTAAGCGTAAAATACTCGCGCAAAAAGTGTTTCATGGTGACTCTATAAATATAGTACAGTCACGTGAAGATAGAAACCCCTCTCTTACCAGCGCTTGATGATCTCTCCCGTCTTGATTTTATTCAGATAATCAGCCAGCGATTTCCTTACTTCCGGCATCAGAATATAGAGGCCCAGAATATTGGGAAAGGCCATGGCAAAGATCATGGCATCGGAGAAATCAACTACCGGCCCCAGATTCATGGCAGCTCCCACTACAATAAAAACCAGAAACATAAACTTGTAGGAAAGGTCGGCTGCCCGGCTGCGCCCAAAGAGGTATTTCCATGATTGCAGACCGTAGTATGACCAGGAGATCATGGTAGAGAAGGCAAAGAAGATCACCGAAATGGCCAGAACAATATCAAACCAGGAAATAACGCTTTTGAATGCCATGGATGTGAGTTGTATCCCCTCGGTAGCTGCAATGTCCGCATTGAGGTAAGAGCCTGTGACAATGATGACCAGGGCCGTTATGGTACAAACCACGATGGTATCGATGAATGGCTCGAGCAGAGCCACAATTCCCTCGCTGGCCGGATTTTCCGTTTTTACCGCTGCGTGGGCAATCGAAGCCGAACCGATGCCGGCCTCATTTGAAAACGCTGCCCTTCTGAATCCCTGTATCAGCACTCCGACAAAACCACCGGCAACTGCTTTGGGGCCCCAGGCTTCGCTGAAGATCAATCCGAATGCATGCGGAACCGCACTGTAATGAGTAAACAAAATCACGAGGGCCCCCAGCACATAAATGACCACCATCAGCGGTACAATTTTTTCCGTGACACGGGCAATGCTCTTGATACCGCCAATGATCACAAGTGCAACCAGAATGGCGAGTAAAATACCGAACACCCATCCCTGCTGCAGGGCGCCTCCCACGGGCAGGGTCGTGCTAAATTGCTTGAATGCCTGATTTACCTGAAACATATTGCCACCACCCAAGGAGCCACCGACCGTCATGATGGCAAAAAATGCAGCCAGCACCTTTCCAAGGCGGCCCCATCCCTTTTCCTTCAGGCCTCTGGAGAGATAGTACATCGGCCCCCCGTGCACGGTTCCGTTGTAGTCAATGTCACGATACTTCACCCCCAGCGTACATTCCGTAAATTTTGAGGACATGCCGAGCAAACCGGCCATAATCATCCAGAAGGTGGCTCCGGGCCCGCCTATGCCGATGGCAATCGCCACCCCGGCAATGTTCCCCAGGCCTACGGTTCCCGAGAGCGCTGCCGTCAGGGCCTGAAAGTGCGAAACCTCTCCTTTCTCCTTCGGATCGGTGTAGCGCCCGCTCACCACATCAATGGCCAGCTTGAATCCTTTGATGTTGATAAACTTAAAATAGAGGGTAAAAATAATGGCTCCCAGTATCAGCCAGATAAGTACAAATGGAACTTTGACGGCTTTTAATTTAAACTTGTACGCAGCGTTCACTGCCGCGGCCCCCTCCTTCTTATTAATTGTCAGAAAAAAGGGTTCCCCCTTGTCCGTTTCAATTTCTATCTGCTCTCCGAAGCGGCTGCGTGTGCTGAATTCGTAAAGCTTGCCATCCTTCTCAAAACGGTAAATCAATACAAAACTTTCGGCATCATAAGGTTCAATCAGAAATTCCTCGTCCGTGGGAAAATTGTCGGAATACTCAATAGAGTAAGGAGCTTCACTACGGTATCTTGACTCCCCTTCCGATATGATTTCATCAAATTCGAGTTGTTTTTTCAGCGAAAAAGAATAAAAAATAATGTCGGAGACCCGCTTGGATATCGGTTCCACTTTTTTATTGATGCGCTCGTCAATAGAGACTTCATCGCTGTTTTCGCTTTTAAGCAGTCGTATCTCCGTTGCATAGCTCTGCAGCGAAAACTGAAGCATCAATAAGAGGGTCGTTATCCTTAAAATCATATGAAAAAAATTTAGGCCTTCGAAATTCGAAGGCCTAAAAATATAAAATCACTGCTGTTTAATTTACTGTGCTCAGTGTTGGATCAGAATCTTTTTGCTCAGACTTCCCTCTCCGGCAAAGATTTTAAGCAGGTAAAAACCATTCTGCAGATCCGACACATCCATATTGAAGTTTTGCAACCCTCCGACAGCAACTCTTTTGATCCTTCTTCCCGACAAATCAAAAAGCTCCACTGTCTCCATCGGCTTGTCACCACTTGCGATCATAATCCGATCATTTGCAGGGCTCGGGAATATATTTACCTGCAGTGCCCGCGGATCGTCAATACCCGTGTTGGTTCTCGACAATCCAAAGACCTGCACTTCGTCCACGGCAGCTTCAACGATACTGCCCCCGTCAAACGGCAAGCCGGTAATGAGGCTGTCCTGGGCTATGAATCGCAGAGAAACGGTTTTACTTGGTGTGACATAGTCCTCAACGCGAACCACATTTTGCCGCCATGAGACATCCGAAACGAAGGTGCGCTCCACGCGGACCCAGTTCACTCCGTCATCCGATATAAATACCTGCCATGCATCGTTGCCGGGGTTGGCTCCTCCGGGAGGATCGTTTACAAACCACCTCCAGTAAGAAATGGCCGGGTTTTCAATGTTGCTCACATCGAAGGGTGGTGTTTGCAGGGTGGTTTTCCCGTCATCCACATCGTTGGTACCAAAACTGGCCGAAACAGAAGCATTGCCCGTAAAGGCACAAAGGTTCAGATCATTTCCGATTTCGGTTTTGTCTTTGTTCGTTTGCACCATGAAAGAACCTGAAAAAGAAGGGTTGGGTGATTCGATGGTCCAGTTTCCTGTCGAAGCATCGTCATCGCCATCGGGATTGAAGAACCAGGGCCCGAATTCATTATCAAAATCTTCGCGTTGCATTTCCTGATAACCGATCATGAGGAAATAGGGAAGGTTGGCATCGCCTGCCTTTTCTGCCTGATAGGGCTCGTATGAGGCGGGGAACGCAAAAATATCACTGATCCCGAAATAGTATTCCAGAATATCGCCCCGCCCGAGGTCGGGCATATCGGCCGTATACAGGGTGGCTCCTTTGCTTTGCATCGGCAGGCTCGTCCATGAACTTTCACCCAGATTCCGGTAGTAAAGCGTCAGCTCTCCTATGTAAGTTGTAAGAGTAGTATTAACATTTGCGACCAATACGATGCCCGTACTGTCCTCTGATTGCAAAGGCGCTTCATGCAGAATCTCCACCCCCGTCAGAAGGGAAATGCCGTGCTTGCCAAAAGCATCCAGAATGGCGGAGTCGTTGGGTGTGCCATTGCTGATATTTGCATCATCATCATCTGCCAGGAGTACCTGCAGGAGGATTTCGCTGTAGAGCTGGCCTTCCATTCCGTCCGGTGCATCGGGTGTACCCGTATGTCCGCCAACGAAGAGCGTGGTCATCCGATCGATATCTCCCAGATTCAGATAAAGGTCCCAAAAAGCTCCCGCAATGATTTCTCCGTCCGCATGTACCTGTCCCACGAGATCGCGGGGGTATACCTTTCGATTGATATCATATCGCCTGACATATGTAGACGAATCGCCCGAAAAGCCTCTGCCAAGCACCGGATCCCCGGATATGGAAAATCCCCAGACATCGGAGTATCCCTCACCGAGGGCGCCATTGGAGAAGGTACCTCCGAGGTAGTCATAATAAAAGTAATTGATGCCATGACCGTACTCATGATAGATGACATCGCTAAAGAGAGATGTGGCCGGGCAGCCATTGCCCGAAAGGAAAAAGTTGATGGAAGACCCATTAAAAAATGCGTTGCAACTTCCGGAGGCAATGTCAACGTTGACATCAAGAGGAATATCCAGCGCAGTAAACCCGGCCGGCAAAAATCTTTTCATCTGTGAGTGGACGACATTTGTGTGGTAGTAACCGTTGATTTCCGTGACTTTCGCACCCGAAAGGTTGAGGCTGTTGCTGCCCGGATAAACGGTATCGACCAGGACGGTGGTTGAATCCAGTTCGGCATTTACCACCCGTGCATATTTGCCCTGCAGAATAATCCGAACTTCTGTGGCTTGCACGATATCCGGCAAGGAGATATTTCCATTTTCATCGGTATATAAGGTATCGCCAGCAATGACGACCATCAGGTCGGGCATATTGGCAATTTCACCACCTGACAGCGGGTTAATCACCATGCTGTCGCTGATATTCAGGTCTGCCGCCTGAGGCGCCCATGCGTGTATTCTGTCTGCCCGGTAGAGCACTTCCCCATCCTTCAGATCAATGAGGGTTTGGAAGAGTGCCGGAGTGCTATTATCATCTTCAGCAAATACTTTGGCTTCTTTTACCACACGGTATTCATACTCGCCCGAGGCAGCGATAACCGGCAGGATGTACTTGCCGGGATCCATTTCCACGCGCTGAATGCTAAAGCCTTCCAGACCGGCAACGGCAAATGATTCCAATGCGGATTCGGGCATGTCGGCTGCTACAGCCGCTTCATTCACGGGGTAGATGCGCAACTTAAAGAACACCAGACGGCCCTGCTCATCAAGCTGAAACTTTGCCTCGCTCCAGAGCACTTTCAGCCCTTCATGGACCTGCTCGAAGCGAACGACCTTGTATTTCCCGTTGTCGTGTATATTTTTAAACTGCAGTTCACCGAGGGGCAGATTGAAACCGGCCAGTTCGCGCGACATGAATTTTTTTACTGCTTCGACCGGATCGGCCGGATCCAGTGCTATGGGCTCTCCGGCAGCCATGAGGGGCCAGGAACTGCGTTCGTCAAACTGTACCCACCAGTTGCCGTTTTTACGGGTAAAGTCCTGCCAGGCCTGCTGCCTGCGCAACGCTTCCTGCACGGGCGCCTGTGGTCTCACCTGTTCATCACTTACAAAGCTTTTATGAAGGAAGGAAGCAGGTACGGGTGCCTGAGAAAAAGCACTGTAAGTCAAATAGCTAAGTGCAAAAAGGAGGAAAAGAATTTTTTTCATGGTTCGATATAATTTTCTGATTGTTGCGCCCAAATTAAGAAATCTTCATACTACACGCTTTGAGCAAATAAAATTTAACAATTTTGAGTCAATTAAATGACAATTGAGAGCCGGTCGAATGCCAGCGACACCCCTAAGGGCAATTCTTTCTGCACTTCTTCATGCCGGCCCATTCCGTGGCTCATATGCACGAGAAAAGCTCTTTCGGGGTTGAGCCGCTCAATCAGCCGCAGTGCTTCGGACAGGTTGAAATGAGAAAGGTGCCATTTTTTGCGCAGCGCATTGACAACCAGCACCCTGCTCCCCTGCATCAGCGAAAGGGATTCCTCATCCACACGATTGGCATCCGTGATATACGAAAGGCCTCCTATGCGATAGGCCAGCACCGGCAGCTTATGGTGCATGACACGAACGGGAAGGACTTTCAGCTCCCCGACTGAAAACTGCACTCCGGCCCTGATGCGCTGCGTTTCTATTGCCGGCAGGCCCGGGTAATCGTGTTCCGAAAAGATATAGGGATACTGCGATTCCAGTGCCCGGAGCACCCTTTCCTCCGCATACACAGGCAGCGGGCCGCCCCTTTTGTCATTCAGCGGCCGCACATCGTCCAGTCCGGCTGTATGATCCTTGTGGGCGTGCGTAAAAAGAATCGCATCGAGCGCTTCTACCTGCTCCCGCAGCATTTGCTGCCGGAAATCGGGACCGCAATCGATCAGAATCCTCACCCCTTTCTCCTCTATCAATGCGCTCGTGCGCAAGCGCTGATCGCGACTGTCGGCAGACTGGCAGACCTCACAATGGCAGCCTATCACGGGAATGCCCACAGAAGTTCCTGTTCCCAGAAAGGTCAGTTTCAAAGTTGCGACTTTTGCCAGGTAAACTCTTTGAGCAGTCGCGCATGCCGCGGATCCAGTGTGGAAGGGTCCGGATCGATGCTGGCCAGAATCTCAACCATCGTATTGATTTTCGCTTCGAGGTCGAAATAGCGGTTGATCACCACCACCTTCTTGCTTTCGAGTATGCAGTAGCCGCTGTTAAAATGTCCTTTTTCAAAGCGGATGAGATAGCCGATGGCTTCGAACAAGCCTTCCAGCTTCTTTAAGGTATGGTGGGTATACTTAAACATACAGGGCTCCGTTTATCGCTTAAAGTATCAAAACTAAGTCAAAGTCGGGGGGCGGCCTACGGAGATATTCCACATTTCACCGGAAAATGGAGTCCCTGCCTTAAATTCGCATACCGTGAAAGCAACGATCACCCTTCTTCTCTTATTAAGCAGTCTTTTTGCAGGGGCTCAGACCTTCCGTGCCGCACCCATAATCGGGTTCAACATGGCCCAGATTGACGGTGACAACCTGGCGGGTTATCATAAAATGGGCTTTCACGGAGGGGCAAAGGTTTTTGCACGCCTCAGCGAAAACTTCTCGCTGGGCTTTGAAATGCTCTACAGTGAGAAAGGAAGCCGCAGAAACCGCAGAATATATTTTCAGGGGGAAGATTTCGAAGTCAAACTAAGCTATGTGGAAATCCCGCTCCTGATTCATTATCTCGATCGAAACGGAATGGTCTTCGGAGCCGGGGTTTCGTACAATGCCCTGCTCGACACGGCCGGCTTTACCTATGGCCCCAACAATCCGCTCAGCGAGCCCGTAGCCTTTAAATCCTGGGACCTCAACGGCATTGTCGACCTGCTCTATCTCATGAAAGATCACTATGGCATCAATCTGCGCTACGCCTACAGCCTTTTCCCTGTCGGAAACTATGCCTACTCGGAATTTAAAAACGGGAGAATCTCCAACAACCTGCTGACCTTTCGTTTTTTATATCTTTTTTAATGAGCGCAGATCATCGATGGTGCCGGCAATAAATTGAAGCAATTCTTCCCGGCCCTCGCCCCCAACGGCCGAAGTCATAAAATGAGGAGGCATCTCTTCCCAGGTCTTCAGCAGTTCCTTCTTCCACTCGAAGTATCGCTCGGCATTTTTCTTCGTCTTCTGTCTGTCGACCTTGGTAAATGCAATGACAAAGGGAATGCCCAGTCCCCCCATGTAATTGATGTTTTCAATATCGTTGGCCTGCGGGGGTACATTGATGTCGATCAACTGAAAGACCACGACCAGGGTCCTGCGTTTTCTCAGGACATCATCTACCATCTTCCGGTAGGTTTTTCGATCCGATTTGGAGCGTTTGGCATAGCCGTATCCCGGCAGGTCGATGATGTGCCAGTAGTAGGCGTTGCCGTCTTTCTCGCTTTCGATTTCAAAAAAATTGATCGACTGCGTTTTTCCCGGTGCCGCGCTGGTTTTTGCCAGTTTCTTCCGGCCTGTCAGCATGTTGATCAGTGAAGATTTGCCGACATTGGACCGGCCGATGAAAGCAAAGTCGGGGAGAATCTCTTTGGGCGCATCCTCAAGATTGTGATAACTGCCGATGTATGCTGCTTTTAATATTTTCATCCCGGCAAAGATACAAAGGCCCGGAGGAGATTTCAGCGTGGATTGCGAGTCATGAAAAGCCGGGGAAAGGCCTATCTTTGCAGCAATTCGTCAAAAAAATGAATGCGGAAAGCAGAAAGGTAGAGCAGGTGCTTCCTTACGGGGAAGAATCAAGTGAAAAGAAAGAGCAGCTTCGCGCAATGTTTGATCGCATAGCTCCGGTATATGACCGGGCCAATCATCTCTTTTCATTTCAAATTGACAAAAGCTGGCGCAGGGCGGCCATTCGCAGCCTCGGCAAGCTGAAACCCCGGCAGATACTGGATGTGGCTACCGGCACGGGCGACTTTGCGATCGAAGCTGCGGCAAAGCTCGGAGACGCGAAAGTGACGGGTATCGATATTTCGGAAGGCATGATGGACCTGGCAAGAGAGAAAGCCAAAAAACGGAGACTGGAAGGACAGCTCGAATTTATCAATGCAGAGGTCGAAAATCTGCCTTTCCCCGACAATACCTTTGATGCCGTTACCGTTGGCTTTGGAGTGAGAAACTTCGCTTCTCTCGCACAAGGCCTGCGCGAGATTCACCGGGTGTTGAAAAGCGGGGGCCACGTACTCATTCTGGAACTTTCTAAACCAAAAAATCCGCTCATCTCCGCATTCTACAATTTATATTTCAGAAAATTTGTCCCGTGGTGCGGCTCGCTGATCTCAAAAGACAGCGAAGCGTACAGCTATCTCAATCGCTCGGTAGAAGCTTTTCCGGAAAGGGAAGCCTTCATCGGGATGATGAAAGAGGCCGGATTTAATCATACGCAATGGAAGTCATTAACCTTCGGTATATGCATGCGATACAGCGGTCAAAAATAATCGCACTCGTACTTCTGATCTTCACGGGTTACCTGGCCCGCGGACAGTACAATGCCTATTCCTTTGACCAGAAATATGCCACCCGCTGGCTGCATTTCGGCATTCCGATGGGATACAGCTCCAATAATTTCCGCATCAAACTGAATAAAAAGTTCATCTATAATGATTCGATCCGCTCGGTGATTTCAAAGGGCAGCCCGGGTTTTCATGTTGGCATTATCACCAATGCCCACCTGAGCAAGAATCTGGATTTTCGCTTTATCCCGGGGCTTTCTTTCTCAGGGAAAACCCTCGAATATGAGACCTTCTATGACACGACTATCACGAAATACATCGAATCGGTCAATCTGGAAATCCCTTTTCTTCTGAAGTTCAAGTCGGATCCCTATAAAGACATGCGGGTTTATGTATTGATGGGTATGAAATATACCTACGACCTGGCGTCAAACGTGGATGCACGAAATGCAGAAGACCTGGTGAAGATCGGTCGTCATGATCTGCTGGCCGAGTATGGATTCGGAATCGAGTTTTACACGCCCTATGTCATCCTGGCTCCCGAGATCAAAATCTCACAGGGCCTGATCAATGTGCATGCCCGCGATCCCCAATTGCAGTTTTCAAATGTGCTGAATTTCCTCTTCACACGTGTGATCTCCATCACCCTCAATATTGAAGGTTGATCAGAAATTGTTTTTCCACATCATGCTTTCTACCGGCTTGACGGTACGCTGTGTGTACTTTGCATTGTTTTTGGCATTGTACATCTGCTCTATTTCCCCTTCCACCACAAAGTAAATCAACTGTCCGATGGGCATGCCGGCATAGATGCGCACCGGCTGGGAGCAGGAAATCTCCAGTGTCCAGGTGTTGCAATATCCCACATCGCCCTTTCCGGCCGTGGCATGGATATCAATCCCGAGGCGGCCTACGGACGACTTTCCTTCGAGGAAGGGCACATGGCGATGCGTTTCGGTATATTCTTCCGTCACTCCGAGATAGAGGGTATTGGGTTCAATCACGAGCCCTTCGGGCGGGATGATGATGTCCTCGGTTTCGTTGTGGGTTCGGGCATCGAGCACCCGGCTTTTGTAGACTTTCAGCCAGCGGCTCAGGTGCACGTCATAGCTGTTGGTACCGAGAAACTGCCTGTCAAAAGGTTCGATCAGAATATTGCCTTTTTCAATTTCTTCAAGGATGCGCTTATCGGAAAGAATCATGGACTTTTCATTTGAGGGAAACAAAGGTAAATTATCTGCGCCAGTCCTTACCTCCCCGGAGCCTGTCAATTTGCCATGCGATGACCTGACGATCGTCACCCGTGCTGTAAAGCAAGGCGCTCTGCGGGTCGAAATGCAGTGCATTGACCGAGTGCCGGTGGCCGCCATCCCGCTCAGCCTGTATCACTTTGAGCAACTGATAGTCATCGAGCGACCAGATCCTCACTTCCTTGTCACGTCCGGCCGACACCAGAAGTTCCTCATCGCCCGCCACGGCCAGGTCATTGATGGTAAGTCGATGGGCCGGGATGGCGTGCAAGGGCTCAAAAGCGGTGCCGGCATCCCAGATACGAAGCACGGCATCGCGCCCTCCGCTGATCAACCACTGACGGCCCGGAAGCCACAGGAGGCAAAAAACCGAGTGTTCGTGAGCTTTCCATCGATGCTTCAACCCGAGGGTCTCCGCATCCAGGATATAGATATGCTGATCGCTGGAAGCCAGAAAGATTTCAGAACGCCCGGGCACCGGCAATATCGCTCTGACGGATTGCCCGGCCAGGGCTCTTTTTTCATGCAAATGACCCGAAACTCTGTCCCAGACATAGAGAAAGCCATCGGCAGTGCCTGCCAGAATCCGGGGCCCGCTCGCGGCCAGGCTGAAGACGGACCTGCCATCGGTGGACAGCGTCATGGCCAGGCGTCCGGCTGCCAGATCGAGCAGCAATACATCCCCCTTCATCCTGCCGGCAAGCAGGGTGTGGCCGTCCGGCAAGATGCGGGCCGAGAAGAGCTGTGAGCCCGCTTCGGCCAGCAGCTTTCCCTCATCGCCTCTTTCCGCGGCCCACTCTACGATATGCCCGTCAGCCCCGGCTGTGATCACCGTCCCCGGCTTGCGACCGGCCGTCAGTGTATAAATGGCTGCCTCGTGGCCGCGAAAGTGGCTTACTTTTTTTACTTTCAGATTCATTATTCACGCTTAAAAGCAAACTGCTCTTGCCAATTGTCAAACTTCTTACCCTTCCGGGCAAAACTAAACTAGGGATATGGCATATCGAAGAAGCTGCCGATATACTCGAAAAAAAACTGCAGCTCAACGAAAGTGAAAAAGCCCTGCTTCATTCCTTTCGCCACAGCAAGCGCTATGTGCACTGGCTGGGCAGCCGGGTTTTGCTGCGCACCATCCTGCATACGGATCAGTTTATAGAACTGCGCGAAAACGAAGCGCACAAACCCTGGCTTGCCAACTTTCCCCATGAAGTTTCGATCTCACACTCGGGTGATTATGCAGCCGTGATGGTGAGCGAAGAATACGAGACGGGCGTGGATATCGAAAAGATATCGGACAAAGCCCTGCGGATAGCACCCCGTTTTCTGCATCCCGATGAGCTGGAATGGCTGCTGGCGGGCCCGGATGAAGAAAAAGAAGAGCGGGCCATCCGCCTTTGGTGTGCCAAAGAGGCCCTCTACAAACTTTACGCCCGCGGAAAGGTGGACTTCCGCAAAGAGTTGTGCATCCCGCCCGGACAATCCATTGACGGACCCCGCTTCAAGGGCCGCATTCTGAAAGACGGAAAGAATGAAGAGTATCCGATCGGGATTCTGAAGGAAGAAGATTATGTGATTGCCTTTACCTACGGGGACTGGCCCGATTAGTAAATCACCGTATTGAGGCGTTCGGTCAGTTTCAGTTCCTGCTCTTTCAGCGCCTGACGAACGCGGAGCAAAAGGAGAATGCGTTCCTCGTCTTTTTCACCGACCAGTTCTTTGCGGTTTTTTTCAATCTCTCTCCGTACCTGGCGCAGCAGCAACCGTGTGACGGCAGAGCGGGCATCGTTGCGGTAGATAGCTTCTTTCTCTTCCACCACGATGTCGTGCATTTTATCCCAGTTTTCACTCACCTCCCGGCTGATTGACATCAGCGAGACCGCGGCTTCCTGTATTTCTTTGTCGCGGTGGTGGCTCAGCTCTTCGGCCCGCGGAGTTTCGCCCCGCTCCAGTGCCTCCTCGAAGTAGCGAAAGATGCTGGCAAAGGCCGCATTTTCAAATTCATAAGATGCGCACTGCCCCAACACATAGCCGGCCACCGTGTTTTCATCATCGAATTTTCGCTCTCCGTATTCCAGCAATACCCGCAGCACATCCCGCTCCTGGTAGTAGTTGCTTTGCTGCTCTGTTCTTTCGCTCCGCTGGTCATCATTAACCTGTACCTGTTCCTCAAGCATTTTTTCTTCTTCGCGGGCTGCACGCTCACTGCTTTTTCGCTGCTCTCCCAGCTTGCGGGCAATCACCTTGTTCACCTCGTTCATCAGCAACTGCTCCCTCACCTCCATTTGCACGGCACATTCACGTGTATAGAGCGCTCTTTTGATCGGATCGGGAATGAGCGCAATGCTGCCGACCAGGTCGCGGATCAGCTTGCTTTTCTGTACCGGGTCGTTTCGCGACTCCTCGCGCAGCATCTCCGTTTTCAGAAGAATAAAATCTTTGGCCTCTTTTTTTACATATTCGAGAAAAACACGGCTTCCCTCTTTTTGCACAAAGCTGTCGGGGTCTTCTCCTTCGGGAAGAACAACGACTTTCACATTCAGGCCCTCTTCGAGCACAATATCCAGTCCCCGCAGGGCCGCAGCCACTCCGGCTTTGTCGCCATCATAGAGGATGGTAACATTTTCGGTATAGCGCTTTACCAGGCGTACCTGCTCGTGGGTGAGGGATGTGCCGGAAGAAGCAACCACATTCTCGATGCCGGCCTGATGCAGGGAGATCACATCCGTATATCCCTCCACCATGAGGCATTCGTCCTGCTGACGCATGGCACTTTTGGCAAAAAACGCACCGTAGAGCACTTTGCTCTTATGATAAATCTCCGACTCGGGTGAATTGAGATATTTCGGTATTTTTTTATCGCTTGAGAGGGTTCGAGCCCCAAAGGCAATGACCGAGCCCGAGAGGCTGTGAATAGGAAAAACCACCCGGCTGCGAAAGAAATCGCGGAGGCCATTGTCCTTTTCTTTAGACAAGCCGAGGGCCAGAAGATATTCGCGCTGATAGCCTTTTGCAAGTGCTTCATCGCTCAGTGCTGCACCCGATGCCGGTGCATAGCCGAGCTGAAACTTGCGGATCACCGACTCGCGGAAGTTGCGCTCCTTGAAATAGTTCAATCCGATATTCCTGCCCTCCTCGCTTTGCCACAAACATTGATCGTAGTAGCGGGAGGCAAACTGATTGAGCACCAGAAGGCTCTCGCGCTTGTCGCGCCTGGCTATATCCTCGGGAGTTTCGGCTTCCTCCTTGATTACGATGTTGTATTTGTCGGCCAGCCACCTCAGGGCTTCGGGATAGCTCAGCTGCTCGTGATCCATCAGAAAACGGATGGCATCGCCCCCCTTGCCACAACCGAAACACTTGTAGATACCCTTGGCCGGAGACACGTTGAATGAAGGCGTTTTTTCATTGTGGAAGGGGCAGAGGGCAATATAATTGGCCCCTCTTTTTCGAAGATTTACAAAATCGCCTACCACCTCCTCTACCCGGGTGACATTCAATATTTCATCTATGGTATTTCTGTTGATCATGGACCTTCCGTATGCGGGAATCAAATTTAAACGATTAAATCCGGCATTGCCAGCTCCGCATCCAAAAGGGCGGCAGACAATCGTGGCACAGTCCTTGAATTTATCAAAAGAACTTTGAAAAACGGAAGAGTTATGAAAAATCTGATTATGCTTATCGCACTCAGCCTCGGCAGCTTCACAATGTATGCCGGCACCCACGGCAAAGATTCAAAGCGCAGAGCCGCTGCCAGCCTTGAAATTTACAACAACTCCCATCGCTCCGTTCTGGTCGAACTAAACGGGCGCATCATTTCTGAGACTGCCCGCGGATCTTACCGGATCAGCTACCTGCCACCCGGAAAACATCAACTCACCCTTCTCGAAGTCCGAAGAGGCCCGCACAGGCCGCGGGTCATTTACAAGCGCCTCCTGCGTGTTCGACCGGGGCACGAGGTAAGCGTCCGGATCAGCCGCAGGGGACGTGTAAGGGTGAATGTGCGCAAGTCGGTCTATTGCAGCCATTGCGGCAGCTATTCCTACGGAAGCCGCAACTGTACGGCCCGCTTTGACGATGACTACGATGACGGCTATGCCGTGGCCATGAGCCCGGCCGGGTTTCATACCCTGAAGGCCTCTATGCGCAGGGCCACTTTCGAGTCTGCGCGCAAAAGCATTATGCGACAAGCGCTGCACCGGCAATATATCAGCTCCTTTCAGCTTCGCGAATTGCTCTTCCTCTTCGACTTTGAAAGTTCACGCCTGGAGATGGCCCGCTACGCCTACGGCCGGCTGATCGATCCGCAAAACATTAGCGTCATCTTTGATGCATTTGAATATGAAAGCAGCATCCGCTCTTTCGAGCGCTTTCTTGCTCAACGATAAGCAACTAAAAGACCCCTGCACTCCTCTCTGCTCCCCGTTCATATCTGCCCGGATTTTACTTATTATGTTAATTTTTGTTAATTCTTATCGATCTATTTGCTTTTCTCATATAGGGGGGGGGTATATTGTTTTTAATCAAAAACAGCTCGTCATGAACAACTTACAAGAATACGCTTACACCGGTCCGTTACACAATCACATTTTACAGGTTATAACCGGATTAAACAATTTTCCAGACTACACTGACTTAGAAGTCTACAATACTGCAAAAACGGAGGTCGAATTATATTACACTGATAACAACCTTGGTGATCCTGCCGTTTTATCTTTTTCAGAATATCAAAATCAAGTCAACACCGTGATGGCACAGGGCGAAGATATGAGCGATTACTTTACTTCGCTTAAAGACGAAGGGAAAATAAATCAGGAACAATTAAATTTCCTATTGAACATTAACTCACTAGTTGTCGAATCTGATGATAGCAACAAGCTTTGTAACAATCTTTTTTCTCTTCAACAGGAAATCAATTTGTCCTCCCTTCTCTTTGAAAAAAAATTGCTAGTTTATGGGACCGCTGTGATAGCTTATCATAGCAGTTATTATTGGTTCTCAGCCTACAACAACCCAAATGATCCATGGTACAATACGGTTCCAGTAGAAAAGCGGCTAAAATGGTGGGTCAAAGCCCTTCGCGATTTAGCAGGCTTCACAGCCGGTTTTATTGTTGGCTCGCTGATATCAGGAGGAAATCCGGCTGTCGGTATTGCCGCAGGTACGGTTACCGGCAGCGGAGCATCTTCAAAATAAAACGAACGTCTATGAAAACACTAAAACTTTCCTTTATCTTTCTTTTTATCATTATTCATGCACAGTTGCTGCATTCCCAGGTCGAAACGAGTTCTGTAAACGAAAATCCAAGACATATCGGGTTTTTCCTGGCACCTGCCTCTTATACCACTACTTCTGCCAGTGTAAAAGTGGATCCCTTCTACGGAATCAATCTGGAATCCGGTATCAGTTTAATGTTTGCCCCGCGGAACCTTACATTGATAAAAGCCGACCTATCCTATAACTATTTCAGGTCGCCTTTTGAGAATAATATATCGAGTTATGAAGAGTTTCTCAACCTTAGCCTCGCTGCCGGTACCTTCGATTTTGCAATCAACTCTAATCGCTCTTTTCGCCTTCTCTTCGGTCCCCGCTTATCAATGTTAACCAGACAGGGCAGCGCAAGAGTCGGTGATGACAGCTATGACATGAAAGTGGATCGCCTGGGAGCATACTACAAAATAGGTCTTAATGCAGAAGCAAGTTTTTTCAGTGAGCATCCGGATCTTTTAAGCGCTTTCGGACTTCGAATGTCGGTTGATATTTCGGCCTTTATGATAAAAGACATTGAGGATCTGATGGTAAATGACAACTATATCTCGGTAGGAATATTCTACTCCCTGAACAGGCCGTTTTCGCGTGACTAAATGACATGACTTCATACATATGCTCTTCCCAAGCAGTGCGCTTCCGAAGCATGTGTACCCATTCTGCATAAATAATTGCAGAGATTATTGCTCATGCAAAAGCATCTCTTTCTTCTTGCTTCAAGTTGATACCGATCTTCAGGTTTATGGGAGGACTCGCTTTTATCCTGTTTGTATTAAAACTTTCGAGGCTGCGACTTAGGGAAAGACCCTGTCTGCTCGCGACATATAAGCGTCTGTTGCGCCCGAAGTTGCGCCTGTTCTTGTAGCTGAGCTTGAGTCTTAGGATAGGACTGTATTCAAATGGATATCCCTTAAAATCCTCAAAACAGCAATTCCTGAGATGCTGTGCCCATGAGCCCGGCCGGGATTTTTTTCGTTTATCAGGATGAAGCCGGTATAATGATCAAATTAAACGCTTTCTAATTCATCTTTCATCTCCCCGGCATGCGGCCCGCTTAAAGTCCTACTCAAGCATCACCTTGCCCCGCTCGATCAATATGCCTTCTTCGTCATACAGCAACAATTGATACATGCCCCTGCTGACATCACTAAGCGCAATCCGGCCATCTCCCGGCAGACTGCCCGAACGAATGACCCGGCCCGCCAGCGAGACAAGACGGTAAGTCGGACGGACGGCATTCCCGTGCGGAAGGAATACTTTTATATATCCTCTCGCAGGATTGGGGTAGATCTTTATTTTACTCCGTTTGCGGCCGGCATTTATTCCTAGCGGTTCTTCCACCGTGATGACCGTATCTGCCTTCGTACTTATGATACACTTATTCTCGCCATAAAACTTCATTAAATATTTGTCCGGTTCCGGAAAAGTAATATCGAAGTTTAATTTATACGAGTTGCCAATAAGCTTACCGTGATAACCATCATAATAAATAAGAGCATACGAATTAACCACCGGATCCTTTATTTCCACATGATATCTATATCCTGAATCATGGGTCACCGTGTATTTCAATTTGAATTTTTTGCATACCGTATCACAACCCGGAAACAGGCAGCCCAGGCTATCTACTCCCAGTATCCACATCCTGTTGGCAGAGGTCCCTACTGCCGTGTCGCCAAAGGGATCAAAAAATCCTGCCAGTGCCAGGTTGCCGTTGGGCAACTCCGTGACATCTCTTAGATAGTGATCCGTCCATGTATTCTTAAGATAACGGTAATTCCTCGACCATATACTATCTCCCGTACTCGGTGAAAATTTATGCAAATATCCAACTATTCCCGCATACAGGTCAGGCTCCCCACCGTAAACAACAATATTCCCATCCCTCAGTTGTTCCGGATATCTTGCATTTGTAGGGTAAATTTCATCCACTTTACCGATAAACTTCTTCCACAAAACCTGACCATTCATATCCAGGCACATAATACGGTTTTTCTTCAGGCCATCCCACGGGAAACTGTTATCACCTTCTACATTAAGTTGCATAGTGGCAATTATCTTTCCTTCTTTCGTAATTGTGGTATAGGCTGTATTATCCATCCACTTATCCCCGAAATCTCTGACCCACTCAATATTGCCCACCGAGTCCGTTTTTATGATCATAGCCTGGATCAGACTGTCCGGATTGTATCCTCGCGAGTCTCCTCCCATCACATAACCGCCATCCGGAGCGCGATCCACGGTAGCTCCGATATTCCTGCCTCCCCATTCGTATTCCTTATAAAACAATTCATTTCCATTGGTATCTACCCGGTTGATAAACCAAAACCAGATATTCTTAGTCACATAGCGGAACCCCGTATTTACAAATGTGCCGTCTTCCAATATCTTGCTGTTGTAAACCCTAACGGAGTCATTCAAGATAATCTTAAATTCATTTAATTCCTTTCCATTTAAATCAAGCTTTTTAATATATAGCTCATTGCTATAACCTTTTCCAACAATGGTTTTTTGATACAAAAAATATAAATTGGAATCTTTAATTGAAAAACATCTTTCAAAATCTAAATCTTCATTTTCCGAACCAAATCTCTTTGTCCACATAATCTTACCACTC